>CAXUFS010000021.1:0-4055 GCA_964250315.1 uncultured Kineosporia sp.
CCGACCATCCAGCCCAGCCCGCCCAGGGCGCCGCGCCATAGGCCAGCAGATGCGGGATGTGGCCGATGCTCAACTGCTCCAGCACGAAGGGATTCCATTGCGCGGCCAGCGCCGCGATCAGCCGGCCGGGCAGCGGCACCGCGGTCAGCCGGGCCGCACCGATCCCGGCCAGGGTCAGCGCCAGCACAGCCAGCAGCTGGGTCAGCCAGGCGTCCGGCAACAGCTTGGCCAGCACAGCGGTGGCGGCGTCCAGCGGAACCGCGCGGGGCAGCCGGTCACCCAGGCCGAGAGCGTCGTCACCGAGCACTGGGCGGGGCACGCTGACCAAGTCATAGTGCAACGGAAAACCAGGGCGCAGCATCGGGCCCAGGATGACCGCCGCGACGGCAGCCGAAAATACGGCCAGAACCGTTTCGGAGAGCGCGACTCCGGATGCGACCCGAGCAGCCGGCGGCCTGCCCGTGGTCACGGCATCGGGCGCCTGGCTCTGCTGGGCCATCAGCTGCTCGGATTGGCCGGTCAGTGCGCGGCTTCGTGCCAGGAGTGGCCCACACCCACCGACACGTCGAGCGGCACGGTCAGATCCGCGGCGCCGCCCATCGCCGAGCGGACCAGTGCTTCAACCTGATCGCGTTCGCCGGTGGCTACTTCCAGTACCAGTTCGTCGTGCACCTGCAGCAGCATCCGCGACCGCAGCCCCTGACTGCGAAGTGCATGGTCGAGGTCGAGCATGGCCACCTTGACCACGTCCGCTGCCGACCCCTGGATAGGCGCGTTCAAGGCCATCCGCTCGGCCATCTCCCGGCGCTGGCGGTTGTCGCTGGTCAGGTCGGGCAGGTAGCGACGGCGGCCCAGAATAGTCTCCGTGTAACCGGTCTTGCGCGCTTCGCCGACCACGCCGCGCAGGTAGTCGCGGACGCCGCCGAAGCGCTCGAAGTATTCGTCCATCAGGCCGCGCGCTTCCTCGGCGCTGATGTTGAGCTGCCGGGACAGGCCGAACGCCGACAGACCGTAGGCCAGCCCGTACGACATCGCCTTGATCTTGGAGCGCATGGCCGCGGTGACGTCGGCCGCCGCGACGCCGAACACCCGGCCACCGACGAAACTGTGTAGGTCCTCCCCCGAGCGGAACGCCTCGGTCAGGCCCGCGTCAGCCGACAGATGGGCCATGATCCGCATCTCGATCTGCGAGTAGTCCGCGGTCAGCAGACAGTCGTAATCGGTTCCGACGACGAACGTTTCGCGGATCCGGCGGCCCTCGTCGGTACGGATCGGGATGTTCTGCAGATTCGGGTCCATGCTCGACAACCGGCCGGTGGCGGCGATGGTCTGCTGGTAGGTGGTGTGGATCCGGCCGTCGTCCGCGATCGACTTGAGCAGGCCCTCGACGGTCTGCCGGAGCCTGGACGCATCCCGGTGCCGGAGCAGATGCAGCAGGAACGGGTGCTCGGTCTTGGCATACAACTCGGCCAGCGCGTCGGCGTCGGTGGTGTATCCGGTCTTGGTCCGCTTGGTCTTGGGCATGCCCAGCTCGTCGAACAGCACGACCTGCAGCTGCTTGGGTGAGCCCAGATTGATCTCCTGGCCGATGGTGTCGAAGGCCTGCTTGGCCGACTGCGCCACCTCGCCGGCGAAATACCCCTCCAGATCGCTCAGCCCGGCGACGTCGATGGCGATGCCCGCGTGTTCCATCCGCTGCAGCACCGGGATCAGTGGCAGCTCGACCTGCTCCAGCAGCTTGGTCCCGTTCCGCGCCGACAGCTCGGGGCGCAACGCCTGCCACAGGTCGGTGATGGCTCCCGCCCGGATCATCGCCACGTCGGCCTCGTCGGCGCCATCCCCGGTGTCGAGGGTGAGCTGGCCGTTGTCCTCGGTCTGGGCCCGCAGTTCACGGCGCAGATGCCGCAGGGTGAGGTCGCCGAGATCGTAGCTGCGCTGGTCAGGCAGAATCAGGTAGGCCGCCATGGCGGTGTCGCCGCTCAGGCCCTGCACCGGCAGGCCCCGGTCGGCCAGGGCGATGATCGGGCCCTTGGCGTCGTGCATGATCTTCGGCCGGTCCGGGTCGGCCAGCCAGTCAGCGATCGCCCGCTCAGCCTGCTCGTCGGCGTCCATCAGATCGATGTACGCCGCAGGCGCACCGTCCCCCGGCAGGGCGATCGCGATCCCGCGGGCATCGCCGTGCCCGGCCTGCCAGGAACCGACCACGTAGACCCCGGCCTCACCCTGAGCGTGCTGAGCCAGCCAATGGCCGACCTCGGCGCCGCTCAGCCGGCTGGTGACCAGATCGAAACCGCCTTCGGCCTCGGGCTCGGGCGCGCTCAGGGTGGAGAACAGCCGGTCGCGCAGCACCCGGAACTCCAGGCCGTCGAAGACCCGGTGCACCTCGTCCCGGTCCCAATTGCCCAGCCGCAGGTCACTGGGGTGCAGAGGCAGATCCAGGTCGCGGATCAGGCCGTTGACCTGACGGTTGACGATCACCTGGGACAGGTTCTCGCGCAGGCTCTGGCCGGCCTTGCCCTTGATCTGGTCGACGTTGGCCACCACGCCGTCCAGGCCGTCGAATTGCATCAGCCATTTGGCCGCCGTCTTCGGGCCGACCCCAGGCACGCCGGGGAGGTTGTCACTGGTCTCCCCCACCATCGCCGCGATGTCGGGATAGCGCTGCGGGGGCACGCCGTAGCGCTCGACCACCGCGTCCGGCGTCATCCGGGCCAGGTCGGACACGCCCTTGCGCGGGTAGAGAAGAGTCACGTTGGCGGTGACCAGTTGCAGACAGTCCCGGTCCCCGCTGCAGATCAGCACCTCGAAGCCCTCAGCACCGGCCTGGGTGGCCAGGGTGGCGATGATGTCATCCGCTTCGAAGCCCTCGAGCTCCAGCATCGGTACCTTGAGCGCGCTCAGCACCTCCTTGATCAGCGCCACCTGGCCGGAGAACTCAGCTGGGGACGAGCTGCGATTGGCCTTGTAGTCGGCGTAGGTGTCACTGCGGAAGGTCTTCCGGGAGACGTCGAACGCGACCGCCACGTGGTCGGGAGCCTCGTCGCGCAGCACGTTGATCAGCATCGAGGTGAAGCCGTAAACAGCGTTGGTGACCTGACCGGTGGTGGTGCTGAAGTTCTCCACCGGCAGAGCGAAGAAGGCGCGGTAGGCCAGTGAGTGCCCGTCGACCAGCAGCAGCCGGGGACGCGGGCCCGTCTTGTCGTTGGTGTTCGCGTCCGGGCCGAGATCGAGATCACCGATCGGGTCGATCGCTGGATCGATGATGTCGAAGGCGGGGCTGGCCGGCCCCGATGCGTCTGCCTGGCTCACACCTGCCACCCTAGGGCGGATGCCGGACAATCACGCTCCCAGCACCGATCAGAGCTCTGACCATTTCGCTGGACTCACGGATGCCGTCAGTCAGGCGGCTCTGATCGAGAAGATGGGTATCCAGGTCACCGAGGCATCGCCGGAACGAGTGGTGGGCACCATGCCGGTGGAGGGCAACACCCAGCCCTACGGCCTGCTGCACGGCGGCGCGTCCTGCGTGCTGGCCGAAACTCTCGGCTCAGTCGGTTCGGTCCTGCACGCCTCGACCTTGGGCAAGACCGCGGTGGGAATTGAAATCAGCGCCACCCATCACCGGGCGGCGTCCTCGGGCGTGGTCACCGGCGTCGCCACGGCAATTCACACCGGCGGCACCCTGGTCAGCTACGAGATCCTGATCACTGATGAGCATGACCGCCGGATCTGCACCGCCCGGCTGACCTGCCTGCTGCGGGCCGCCCCGCCCCGTAGCTGAGCAGTCCGGCGGCTCAGGCCAGCCGGGGCTGCTCGCCGGTGATCGGGCCATCAACCCGGACCGGCGGCGGGACCCCCGAACCCGCTGGGCCCGTCGGAGACGGCCGGTAGACCGTCAGGCGGGCCTTGGCCCGCAGTGAACGGCGCCGCGAGATCAGGTCGTCCAGCGCGCTCCGGCTGGACGGGCCAGCCAGCCGCCGTCGCAGCATCGATGGGCTGACGCTGCGATGAACGGTGATCGGAGCGAAGCCCAGCCGGGCGAAGAAGAGGTGGGT
>CAXUFS010000021.1:4099-19235 GCA_964250315.1 uncultured Kineosporia sp.
GCTGGCCACATGGCCCAGCATGGCGCGGGCAACTCCGTGCCGGCGGTGCTCGCGGGAGACATACAACTGCTCGATGCACAGTTCGGCCGCCTCCGTCATGATCGCGATCGACGGCTGACGAATGATCATGAACCCGGCGGCCTGGCCGTCGCGCCGGGCCAGCACCACCTCGGCCTGCCCGCGACGCAAGGCCATGGTCAGACGGGGCCGCAACTGTTCGGCGGATGGGGACGGGCGGCCCAGCCGGAGCACCTCATAGCGTCCTTGCGACCAGAGCGCGAGGACGTCGTCCAGATCGTCCAGGCTGGCCCGGGACACCTCGATCGCCAGGCGGGACATCGTTGGCGGCCTCCATGGCGAAAACGAAAAGCGGCTATCCCTGGTCCGTTGCGTGCTCATGCTGGCGGTTATCACTGGCGGTGTCCATGCCTGCGAGCGCACCGCCCAGCCAGTGTCCGGCGATCAGCCGCCGAGGTACGCGTTGATCACTTCTTCGTCGTGCAGCAGGTCCCGAGCCAGTCCCTCGGTCTTCAGCTGGCCGGTTTCCAGCACATAGGCGTAATCGCCGATCCGCAGCGCGGCCAGCGCGTTCTGTTCCACCACCATCACCGTGGTGCCCTGATCGCGGATGGTCCGGATAGTGTCGAAGATCAGGTCGACCAGCACCGGAGCCAGCCCCATCGAGGGCTCGTCCAGCAGTAATAACGTGGGCTGGCCCATCAGCGCCCGGCCGACCGCCAGCATCTGCTGCTCGCCACCGGACATGGTGCCGGCCTTCTGCTGGATCCTCTCCTTCAGCCGGGGGAACAGGTCGAGCACCCGATCCTTGTCCGCGGCGATGCCGTCCCTGTCCGAGCGCAGAAACGCACCGAGTTCGAGGTTCTCCTCCACCGTCATCCGGGGAAAGATCCGGCGTCCTTCAGGTGATTGGCAGATGCCGGCCGCCACGACCCGATGCCCGGGCATTCCGTTGATGGCCTGTCCCTTGAAGACGATTGATCCCTGCTTGGGCCTGATTAGACCGGAGATGGTGCGCAGAGTGGTCGACTTGCCGGCCCCGTTCGACCCGATCAGCGCGACGATCTCGCCGGGCTTGACCTGGAGCGATACGCCGTGGACGGCGGCGATATTGCCGTACGAGACGTGCAGGTCCTGGATGGACAACAGATCCTCACCGGTGCGGCGGCCGGTCAGCGCAGGTGTCGACGTCGTGCTCACAGCTGCACCCCGTAACCCTCGGTCCCGGTCTTGCCCAGATAGGCCTCGATCACCCGCGGGTTCTCCCGGATCTCCTGGGGCAGCCCCTCAGCGATCTTCTGGCCTTGGTCGAGCACCGTCACTCGCTCGCTGACCTGCATGACCACACTCATGTCGTGCTCGATCAGCAGCACGGACACGTCGTAGTCGGTGCGCACCCTGCGCACGAACTCCACGAACTGGGCCGACTCCTGCGGGTTCATCCCGGCCGTCGGCTCATCCAGCAGCAGCACCCTGGGCCGCAGTGCCAGCGCCCGGGCCACTTCCAACCGGCGCTGGTCACCATAGGAGAGATTGCGGGCGTAGTTGTCCGCCACCTTGCCGATGCCGACGTAATCGAGCAGTTCCCGGGCGAACTCGCGGCCCTCGCGTTCCTCCCGGCGCTGCCGGGGCGTGCGCAGCACCGTGTTGATGATGCCCGAGTGCATATGCGAGTGCATGGCGACCAGCACGTTCTCCTCGGCCGTCATCAGATTGAACAGGCGGATGTTCTGGAACGTGCGGGCCAGCCCCAGCGAGGCGATCTTGTGAACCGGCAGCGAGGTGACGTCGCGGCCATTCATGATCACCCGGCCCAGGGTGGGCCGGTACAGGCCGGTGAGCACATTGAAGAAGGTGGTCTTACCCGCGCCGTTAGGCCCGATCAGGCTGACCACTGAGCGATCCGGGACGGTGAAGCTGACGTCGTCGACGGCGGTCAACCCTCCGAATCGGATGGTGATCCGCTCAGCGTTGATCCGGGCGGCCGCTGCCGTATCCAGCCTGCCCGTGGCCGGGTGGCCGATGGTCATACCGGATCCCCTTCCAGGTCAGCTCCGACGGCTTCGAGTTCGGTGCGGCCAGGTTCCTGCATCACTTGCCGGGTCCGGATCTCCGGGATCAGCCCCTCTCGGCGGAAGAGCATCATCAGCACCAGGATGGCACCGAAGATCAGAAAGTTGTATGACGGGAAGCTGATGTTGGTACCGAAGGCGTCGTTGAAGGTGTCGCCGAACTCCTTCAGACCGGTGCTGTTGATCCAGGCCAGCGCCACCGCGCCGACGGTCACCCCCCAGACGTTGCCCATCCCGCCCAGGACGACCATGGCCAGCAGGGTGATCGAGACCGAGAAGTTGAAGCGGCTGGGGATCACCGCGCCGATGTGCGTGGCGAAGGCGACCCCGCCCAGGCCGCCGGCGAACGCGCCGACCGCGTAGGCCGACAGCTTGATCCGCATCAGCGGCACGCCCATCATGCTGGCGGCCAGTTCGTCCTCGCGGATGGCCAGCCAGGCCCGGCCCAGCCGTCCCTCCCGGATCCGTAGCGACACGAAGATGCACAGGCCGGCCAGCAACGCGTAGACCAGGAACTTGTAGGGCAGGTCGAAGGCCAGTAGCCGGTCCGGCACGCCCGGTATCCAGCGGAACGGGCCGGTGCCGATGTTGTCCACCGGGGTGATCCCGCGCGGGCCGTTGCTCAGGTTGAAGCCGAAGATGTTATCCGCGTTGTAGAAGAACTGCGGGATGATCTCGCCGAAACCCAGGGTGACAATGGCCAGGTAGTCGCTCTTCAGGCGCAGGGTGGGAGCGCCGATCAGGACGCCGCAGAACGCACAGAACAACCCGGCCAGGGGCAGCACCAGCCAGAAGTTGATGTGGATGCCTCGATCCTGGCCGGGCGGGGAGTTACCGAAGATGCTGATCTTGACCTGATCGAAGAACGGAGACATGATCCAACCGGCTACGTACCCGCCGATTGCCCAGAACGCCACGTAGCCGAGGTCGAGCAGGCCGGCGTAACCGACCACCACGTTCAGTCCGAGGGCGAAGATGACCCAGATCACGGCCTCGTTGACGGCCGAGTTGGGAAGCCAGTCCTGGAAGAAGGACTGCATGCTCTCCGACGACTCGGGCAGGATCCAGCGATAGAGCACGAACAGCGCGATCACCACGATCAGCGAGCCGAGCGGCCAGGCCCGGGACGGCCGGCCGTACACCCGTTCCGGAGAGGCGGCGATCTCTTCCGCGGCCGGCGCCGGAGCTTGTGGGGTCGTGGTCATCTCACACCTTCTCCGTCGTCGGCGAACCGAGGATGCCCTCGGGCTTGAACACCATCAGGGCGATCAGGATGGTGAACACCACCGTCTGGGACCACTTCTGGCCGAACAGCAGGCTGTCGTTGATGCTCTGGACGATGCCGATCAGGAACCCGCCCAGCACGGCCCCGGTGAGGTTGCCGATGCCGCCCAGCACCGCCGCCGTGAACGCGATCAGGCCCAGCTGGAAGCCCAGGTTGTACGACGTGGTACCCACCGACTCGAGGTAGAGCAGACCGGCTGCTCCGGCCATCGCGCCACCGAGGGCGAAGGTGAACGAGATGGTCCGGTCGACGTCGATGCCCATCAACCGGGCGGCGTCCTGGTCCTGGGCGGTGGCCCGCATGGCCTTGCCGGCCCGCGTCTCCTGGACGATGTAGGTCATCGCCAGCAGCAGCGGGATGGTCACCCCGACCACGATGATCGTCGACCAGTTGACGTTGACGTTGCCCACACTGAAGCCCCGGCTACCGATCACCGTGGGCCACTGCTTGGGCGCCGACCCAGACATGAAGGACTGCTGGCCGAACCACTGGTAGATGAAGCTCAGCCCCACCGCGGTGATCAAGGGGGCCAGCTTGGGCGCTCGCCGCAACCGGCGGTAGGCCACCCGTTCGGCGGCCACGTTGAGCGCTCCGGCCGCCACCATCGCCACCGCCAACGCGATCAGCACCGCCAGCACGGCACTGCCGGTGAGCGTGCCGGCGCCCAGCCAGGTCACGGCGACGATGCCGCTCACCACCGTGGCCAGCATGAACAGGTCACCGTGGGAGAAGTTGATCAACTCGATGATCCCGTAGACCAGGGTGTAGCCCAGGGCGATCAGGGCGTAGAGGGCCCCTTGGTTCACTCCGGTCAGGAACGCCTCAATGAATCTGGACGGGCTGTTGATGAACTTGATCAGCATCCACAGGCCGGCCAGGCCCAGCAGGACGAAGCCCAGGACCGGGACCACGAGGTCTGAGGTTGCCCGGGGCGGTTTCGCCTCTGCTGTTTCGACTACCGCTTGTGCCATCCGCCGGACGCCTCCTTGACTTGGCGGGCATCAGCACACCCGCAACCGCCGTGCACTTCTGCAGGATCACACTGGCGGCGGGAGCCGGACAAGCGTCCCCTACCCCCCCCCCCCCCGCCAGATGGCCTTGCTCGATGGCCTTGCTCGATCCGGGAAGCCAGTAGGCAACGGCCGGTCACCAGCGGGCCGGGCCGCCCGCCGGTCAGCTGACCGGCTGGGCCTTGAGGAACGTCTCGGCGCCACCCTTGACCAGCTCGATGGAGATGTCTTTGGCGCTGACGTCTCCGCTCTGCGGGTCGATCTTGATGTCCTTGCCCAGCACGGCATCCGAAGCTGGGATGTCGATGCCCGCGCCTTCGAACACCTGATCACGCACGCCCTTGCGGGTGCCGTCGGAGTTGGCGATCGCCTTCAGGATCACCTGCATGGCCTGCACCCCGTACAGGGCGTAGGACGCGGCCGGGTCGCTGCCGTACTTCGCTTTGTAGGCATCCAGGAACTTGGCCCCCGGACCGCCAGCGGCTCTGAGCGGCTCCAGGGACAGGCCGGCGAAGCTGAGATTCACACCAGCCGACTCCGGCTGCTTCAGGAATGCCGGATAGCCGGTCCAGCCGTCGGGGGCCATGAACTTCACGGCGCCGTCGTTCTTGCCCAGCACAGCTACCTTGTCCTTGATCAGCTGACCGCCGTTGGAGTCGTAGACCCCGCCGACGAACATCGCGTCCGCCCCCGATGCCTTGATCTTCTGCATCAGCGAGGTGTAGTTGGGCTGCTTCTTGTCGTACGGCTCGTTGGCGACGACGGTGAGGCCGATCTCCTTGGCGTGCTGCTGGAACAGGTTGGCCACGCCCTGCCCGTAGGTGTCGTTGTCGTTCAGGATGTAGACCTTCTGTACCTTCAGGTCGTTCTTCATGAAATCCGCGTCGGCGATGCCCTGGTAATCGTCGGTGGTGACGACGCGGGCGTAGTTCCGCTTGCCGGATGGGTAGTACTTGTCCGGTTCGCCGGCCTCGAACTTCTTCGTCAGGCCGATGTTGGTGTTCGCGTGGGACACCATCAGCATCGGGCCGGACGGGTCCTGGTTCAGCACCGGCACCTGGATCTTGGCGCAGCCGGAGTTGAAGGTGCCCATTACGGCGACCTCGTCCTTGGTGGCCACATGCTCCTGGGCGTTGGCCGCGCAGGTCGCGTCGTCCCACTGTCCGGCCGCCGCCGTGGAGTCGTCGTAGACCTTCAGCTTGATGTTGTACTTACCGGCCTTGTTGCCCTGCTGGTCCAGGTAGAGCTTGATGGCGTTGATCGTCGAGTCCGAGGAGTCCTTCGACGCGCCCTGCATTGGCAGGTCGGTGGAGACGATCAAAGTCTTGCCTCCGCCACCGGAGCCTCCACTGCTGTCGCTGCCACCGCACGCCGCGACGGCAAGCGACGCCACCGCGATAACGGCCATCGCCCGAAGCGGTCTCACCATGTTCTACCTCTTCCCGCTGGCCTAGGCCGGATGCCCAGAGTCCTGATGGCGCGTGAAACTACCATCCTCAAGTTGCACCAATGACCGATGAGATGCCGCTCAAGGTCAAGGCTCGGCAACAATTCTTCCAGTCAGGGGCGGGTTGGAGCGTTTAAGCCCGTTTCAATGGTCGTTACCCGAAACAAGCCCGCGCACGGGCCGATCGGGGCAGGAGGCACTCGGGCCTGCCCCGGCCCGCAGCTGGCGCGCTGTTCAGCTGTCCTGGCCGGAGGCGATCACGGCCGAGGCGACTTCCTTCATCGTCAGCCGCTTGTCCATGGAGGTCTTCTGGATCCACCGGAACGCTTCGGGCTCGCTCAGACCGTACTTGCTCTGCAGCAGGCCCTTCGCCCGGTCCACCAGCTTGCGGATCTCGAATCGCTCGGCCAGGTCAGCGACCTCGGCCTCCAGGGCGGACAGTTCACTGGCCCGGCTGGCGGCGATCTCCAGAGCCGGGACCAGATCGGCAGCGGTGAACGGCTTCACCACGTAGGCCATCGCCCCGGCGTCGCGGGCTCGTTCGACCAATTCCCGCTGGGAGAACGCGGTCAGCAAGACGACCGGAGCGATCTTGGCCGACACGATCCGCTCGGCGGCTGAAATTCCATCCAGAACGGGCATTTTGATGTCCATCACGACCAGGTCGGGCTTGAGCTGCTCCGCCAGCCGGACCGCTTCCTCCCCGTCGCCGGCCTCGCCGGTCACCGAGTACCCCGACTCGGTCAGCATCTCGACGATGTCCAGCCGGATCAGCGGCTCGTCCTCGGCCACCAGAATCGTCTTACGGCCTGAGGACGCCGGCGCAGCCTCAGCCGGCGCATCCTCATTGGCAGTCGCAGCAGCGCCGCCGGTCACAGGAGCGACCTCGGCGGCAGCAGCGTCCGCGACGTCAGGGGTCTCGCCAGCAGTCATGGGTCCAGCGTAACGAGCGCGGGCCGACTATCCGCCACGTCATCGTCGAATGGCGTTAGGCTCACATCCGGCCGTCTCTGGCCGGGTTGGTGGAATCGGCAGACACAGCGCACTCAAAATGCGCCGCCCGCAAGGGCATGGGGGTTCAAGTCCCCCACCCGGCACGCTGCTCGCCTGAGCTGACCGATTGGAACCGGATCAGGTTTCCTGACGTTAACGGTGCCGGCCCATCGGTGAGCGGGGCGACGCCGTAGACCCCTCCCCTGCGTCCAGCGAGGTCGCTGGGCGCCCATTGACGGCTCCGGTTCATTTATCTAACCTCCTAGGTAAATAACCCAATCGGAGGGACGGATGATCGAGTTCTCACTCGAGAGCAGGTCCGGGCTGGCGCCATACCTGCAGCTGGTGCACCAGGTCCGCCAGGCGCTCCGGCTCGGGACCCTGACCGAGGGTGATCAGCTGCCCACGGTCAGGGAGGTGGTGGGCCAGCTGGCGATCAACCCGAACACCGTGCTCAAGGCGTACCGGGAGCTGGAGCGCGAGGGATTGGTCCGGGCCCGGCCGGGGGTAGGCACCTTCGCCACCGGAGCGCTGGGGGTTTCATCCCCAGCGACGCGAGAACCGTTGCGGCGCGCGGTGTCCCGCTGGGTCGCCCAGGCGCGGCGGGCGGGTCTGGACGACGAAAGCATCGAGGCGCTGTTCGCCGATGCGCTGCGGTCACGGGACGAGGGGGTGGCATGAACGGACCGATGATCCGCACGGCGGCTCTGGGTAAACGATACGGCGGCCGATGGAGCAAGCGCTGGGCCCTGGCGGACTGCACCCTGGAGATCCCGGCCGCAGTGGTGTGCGGGCTGGTCGGGCCGAACGGCGCCGGCAAGAGCACGCTGCTGAACCTGGCCGCCGGCCTGCTGCGGCCGACCACCGGCACGATCGAAGTCTGCGGTGCCGTACCCGGGCGGGGCACTGCTCAGCTGGCGAAGGTCGGCTTCGTCGCCCAGGACACGCCGGTGTACCCGTCGCTCAGCGTGCGGGATCACCTGGCCCTGGGCGCGCGGCTGAACCCGGGCTGGGATGACGGGCTGGCGCAGGCACGGCTGCGGGCACTGGGTCTGGATCCGGCGCAGCGGGCGGGCCGGCTGTCCGGCGGGCAGCGGGCACAGCTGGCGCTCATGCTCGGGCTGGCCAAACGCCCGGAGGTGCTGATCCTCGACGAGCCGGTGGCCAGCCTCGACCCCCTCGCGCGGCGGGACTTCCTGCAGGTGCTGATGGCGGCGGTCGCCGAGGACGGGGTGAGCGTGGTGCTGTCTTCGCACGTGGTGTCCGACCTGGAGCGGGTGTGTGATCACGTGGTCGTGCTGACCCAGGCGCAGGTCCGGCTGACGGGTGCGGTGGAGGACCTGGTGGCCACTCACGTCCGGCTGACCGGGCCGCGGCGGGACGCGAGCCTGCCATCCGGCCAGCAGGTGATCCGGGCGAGCCATACCGACCGGCAGACGACGGTGGTGGTCCGGACCGAAGGCCCGATCCTCGATCCCTCCTGGACGGTGGCCCCGCTCGGACTGGAAGACATCGTGTTGCTGTACATGGAGGAGTCCGATCCGGCGGACCCGAGCGCGCGCACGGACCTGGCCGTGATCCGGTGATCTGGCTGAGCTGGCGGCAGTTCCGCCTCCAGGGTGCCACCGTGTTCGCCGCCGTCGCCGGTGCGGTCGTGGTGCTGGCCCTGACCGGGCCGCAACTGTCACACCGGATCGGAAGAAGCGCCGCAGCCTTCGACCTGCTGACCGGCGCCGACCGGTTCCTGTTCTGGACCGGCATCGTCGTGCTCGCCGTCCTGCCCTCAGTACTGGGCGCCTTCTGGGGTGCCCCGCTGATCGCCCGTGAACTCGAGTACGGCACCCAGCGCCTGGCCTGGACCCAGACCATCACCCGCACCCGCTGGCTGGGCTCCCGGCTCGGGCTGGTCCTGGCGTCTGGGGCGTTCCTGTCCGGGGTGCTGACCTGGGCGGTCACCTGGTGGGCCGGGGCCGCGGACAGTGCGGTGAGCGCCACCCGGGGAAGCCTTCCGGGAAGGCTGACGCCGGTGAGCTTCGCCATGCGCGGCGTGGTCCCGGCCGCCACGGTCGTATTCGCGATCGCGCTCGGAGTGGCCGTCGGCGCCGTCCTGCGTCGTTCGCTGCCTGCCATGGCGGTGACCATGGCACTGGTGGTGGCCGCACAGATCGCGGTGCCGGTCTGGTTGCGTCCCCATCTCCTGCCACCGGTCACTCAGACGGCCGAGATCACGCCGAACACGATCGACAGCATCTCGGTGCCGCCGGACGGTGGCAGACCGGCGATCACCGTGCACACGGCCAACCGGGGCGACTGGATCCTGTCCAACCACACGGTGGATCGGGACGGACGGGTCGTGCCTGCGCCGGCCTGGATGGCGGGCTGCGGTCCTGGCCTGGTCCGTGGCCCGGTCCGTGCCACCGCCTCGGCGCCGGGCGCCACCGGCGACCGGTGCTTGGACCGCCTGCTCGCCGCCGGCTACCGGCAGCAGGTGGTCTACCAGCCGACCGGCCGGTTCTGGCCGCTGCAGTTCGCCGAAAGCGCACTGTGGCTGCTGGCCGGTGCGCTACTGACCGGCGCAAGCTTCGTCTGGCTCAACCGCCGCCTGGTCTGAAGAACCTCAGCTGCCGGTCTCGCGCTTACGCCGGTAGGCCGGAGCCACACCAGCCACCGCATCCCCCATCCGATGAACCCGCATCGCGTTCAGCGAACCGGGGATGCCGGGCGGCGAACCGGCCGCGATCACCACCAGTTCGCCCGGCTGGCATCGGCCGACCTCGAGCAGCAACTGGTCGACCTGCATCACCATCTCGTCGGTGTGCTCGACCATCTCAGTCAGGAACGTCTCGACGCCCCATAGCAGGGTCAGTTGCGAGCGCACCGCCGGGTCGGGGGTGAAGGCCAGCAGCGGGATCTCCGAGCGCAACCGGGCCATCCGCCGGGCTGAATCGCCGGACTGGGTGAAGGTGACCAGATACTTGACCCCGATCAGGCCGCCGACCATGGCCGCGGCCAAGGTCACCGCTCCCCCGGTGGTCGAGGGCCGGGTACCCAGCGGCGGAATCCGTTCCAGGCCATGGGCTTCGGTGCTCTCGATGATCCGGGCCATGGTCTGCACGGCTTCCAGGGCGAACGCACCGACGCTGGTCTCCCCGGACAGCATGATCGCGTCCGCGCCGTCCAGCACCGCGTTGGCGCAGTCCGATGCCTCGGCCCGGGTCGGCCGGGGCATGGTGATCATGCTCTCCAGCACCTGGGTGGCCACGATCACCGGCTTGGCCAGCCGGCGGGCCAGCGAGACCGCCTGTTTCTGCACGATCGGCACGTCCTCTAGCGGAAGCTCCACCCCCAGGTCTCCGCGAGCGACCATGATGCCATCGGCCGATCGCACGATCTCCTCGAGATTGTCCACGGCCTGCGGCTTTTCGATCTTGGCGATCACCGGCAGCCGGACGCCTTCAGCGGCCATCACCCGGCGCACGTCCTCGATGTCGGACGACGACCGCACGAACGACAATGCGATCATGTCGGCCCGCAGGTGCAGGGCCCAGCGCAGGTCAGCCTCGTCCTTGGCCGACAGGGCGGGCACGCTGATCGCGGCGCCGGGCAGGTTCAGGCCCTTGTTGTTGGAGACGATCCCGCCAATCTCCACGGTGGTCACCACGTCGCCGCCGATCACGGCCGACACCCGGAGGCTGATCTTGCCGTCGTCCACCAGGATCTGGTCGCCCGCAGAAACGTCGCCGGGCAGTCCCTTGTACGTGGTCGAACAGCGGTGAACGTCGCCGGCCACCTCGTCCACGGTGATGGTGAAGCTGGCGCCGTTGATCAGGTTGACCGGCCCCTCAGCGAACCGGCCGAGCCGGATCTTCGGGCCCTGCAGATCGACCAGCACGCCCACCGCACGGCCGGTCCGATCGGACGCGGCCCGGATCTCCGCGTACGTCTTCTCATGCTCGGCGTAGCTGCCGTGACTGAGGTTGAGGCGGGCGACGTCCATCCCCGCCTCGACGAACTCCACCAACCGGCCCGATGTCGATGGGCCCATGGTGCACACCATTTTCGCGCGCCGCATTTGGCCGACCCTACTGGATGAGCGTGCTGCTCATGGCGTGCGGTTCGGGTTGCGAGCGGATCGCTAAGGAACGGTGAGCGGGCGCGCGGTTGGAGGGATGGCGACGGGCAGACTGGTCGAGCCGGACAACCACTGATCCACCGCCGCCGCACACGATCGTCCTTCGGCGATGGCCCACACGATCAGCGACTGGCCTCGCCCGGCGTCACCGGCGACGAACACTCCCGGGACGCTGCTCATGTACTGATGATCGCGGGCGATGTTGCCCCGGGCATCCAAGGCCACATCCAGTTGCGGGATCAGCGCTCCTTGCTCCGGGCCGGTGAAACCCATTGCCAGCAGGACCAATTGGGCTGGGAGGTCACGTTCGCTGCCCGGAACCGGTGCGAACCGGCCGTCCTTGAACTCGACGTCGATCAGCCGCAGGGCCCGGACCCGCCCGTTCTCGTCCCCGAGGAACTCCTGGGTACTGACGGCGTAGACCCGGTCTCCGCCCTCCTCGTGGGCCGAAGACACCCGATAGGTCATCGGATACGTGGGCCAGGGCTGGCTGCTGGGCCGCTCATCCGAGGGCCGGGGCATGATCTCGAGCTGGGTGACCGAGCGGGCGCCCTGGCGCAGCGCCGTCCCCAGGCAGTCGGCTCCGGTATCACCGCCGCCGATGATCACCACGTCGAGGCCCGCGGAGCTGGGCTGATCCGGGACGTCGTCGCCGTGCGAGACCCGGTTGGACGGCGGCAGATACTCCATCGCCTGCAGGATCCCACCGAATTCCCGCCCGGGGATGGGCAGTTCGCGGGCCGCGGTGGCGCCGATCGCGAGCACGACCGCGTCGTACCGGTCGCGCAACTGCTGGCCGGTCAGGTCGGTGCCGGCGTTGACGCCGGGTCGCAACCGAGTGCCCTCGGCCTCCATCTGGGCCAGCCGCCGGTCCAGGTGCCGCTTCTCCATCTTGAACTCGGGGATGCCGTACCGCAGCAGGCCCCCGATCCGATCGGCCCGCTCATAGACCGCCACGGTATGACCGGCCCGGGTCAGCTGCTGGGCGGTGGCCAGGCCGGATGGTCCCGAACCGATCACCGCGACGGTCTTGCCGGTCAGCCGGTCGGGAGGCAGCGGAACGACCCAGCCGTTCTCCCACGCCTTCTCGATCGTGCTGACCTCGACCTGCTTGATCGTCACCGGCGGCTGGTTGATTCCCAGCACGCAGGCGGTCTCGCACGGCGCCGGGCACAGCTTGCCGGTGAACTCGGGGAAGTTGTTGGTGGCGTGGAGCCGCTCGATCGCCTCCTGCCAGTCCCCGCGCCAGGTCAGGTCGTTCCACTCCGGGATCAGATTTCCCAGCGGGCAACCGTTGTGGCAGAACGGGATCCCGCAGTCCATGCAGCGCCCGGCCTGCCGCTGAAGCATCTGCTCGTCGGTCGGCTGATAGACCTCTTTCCAGTCCATCAGCCGGAGCGGAACCGGCCGGCGGGTCGGCAGTTCGCGGTCCCGGTTGGTCAGGAACCCCTTCGGATCACCCACGAGCTGCCTCCATGATCCGGGCCCACACCTCGTCGCCGTCGAGGTCGAGGCCCTGCGCCTGAGCGTCGTCGCGGACCTGCATCACCCGGGCGTAGTCCCTCGGCAACACCTTGGTGAATCTGGCCCGGCCCGCGCCCCAGTCCTGCAGAAGTCGCCCGGCGACCACGGATTCGGTGAGTTCCCGGTGCCGGGAGATCAGGTCGTGCAGCTGACCAGCGCTCTCGTCGTCCAGTGGCAGCAGGTCGACCAGTTCGGTGTTGACCCGGTGCGGGCGCAGATCGAGCACGTAGGCGACCCCGCCCGACATCCCGGCCGCGAAGTTGCGGCCGGTCCGGCCCAGCACCACCACCGTGCCGCCGGTCATGTACTCGCAGCCGTGATCGCCGACACCTTCGGTGACGACGGTGGCGCCGGAGTTGCGGACACAGAACCGTTCCCCGACCTGCCCGCGCAGGAACAGGTTTCCCGAGGTCGCGCCGTAGCCGATGGTGTTGCCCGCGATGATGTTCTGCTCGGCCGGGAACCCGGCGCGGCGGTCCGGCCGGATCACGACGGTGCCGCCGGAGAGGCCCTTGGCCACGTAGTCGTTGGCGTCCCCCAGCAGCCGCAGCGTGATACCCCGGGGCAGGAACGCGCCGAAGGACTGGCCCGCCGACCCGGTCAGGGTGATGTCGATGGTGTCACCGGGGAGGCCGTCCTCGCCGAAGCGTCTGGTCACCTCGTGCCCGAGCATGGTGCCCACGGTGCGGTTGACGTTGCGCACCGGCAGTTCGATCCGGACCGGCTCACCCCGCTCGAGCGCATCGGCCGACATCTCGATCAGCGAATGGTCCAGCGCCTTCTCCAGGCCGTGATCCTGCCCGGTGGTGTTGTGCAGGGCGCCGCCGAAGGGATTCTCCGGGACGGCCAGGATCGGGCTGATGTCCAGGCCCGAAGCCTTCCAGTGCTCGATCGCGCCCGACGTGTCCAGCATCCCGACCTGGCCGATCGCCTCGTCCAAAGTGCGGAACCCGAGTGCCGCCAGATGTTCCCGGACCTCCTCGGCGATGTACTCGAAGAACGTCTGGACGAATTCGGGCTGGCCGCTGAACCGCTGCCGCAGTTCCGGATTCTGGGTAGCCACCCCGACCGGGCACGTGTCCAGATGGCAGACCCGCATCATGATGCAGCCGGACACCACCAGGGGCGCGGTGGCGAACCCGAACTCCTCGGCACCGAGCAGGGCCGCCACCACGACGTCCCGGCCGGTCTTCAGCTGGCCATCGGCCTGCACCACGATCCGGTCCCGGAGCCCGTTCAGCAGCAGGGTCTGCTGGGTCTCGGCCAGGCCGAGCTCCCACGGCGTGCCCGCGTGCTTGAGCGATGTCAGGGGCGCGGCGCCGGTGCCGCCGTCGTGCCCGGAGATCAGCACCACGTCGGCGTGGGCCTTGCTCACCCCGGCCGCGACTGTGCCCACGCCGACCTCAGCGACCAGCTTGACGTGGACCCGGGCCGAGGGGTTGGAGTTCTTCAGATCGTGGATCAGCTGCGCCAGATCCTCGATCGAGTAGATGTCGTGGTGCGGCGGCGGTGAGATCAGGCCGACGCCCGGCGTCGAGTGCCGGGTCCGGGCGATCCACGGGTAGACCTTCGGCCCGGGCAGCTGTCCCCCCTCGCCCGGCTTGGCTCCCTGGGCCATCTTGATCTGCAGATCGTCGGCGTTGGTCAAGTACATGCTGGTGACGCCGAACCGGCCGGAGGCGACCTGCTTGATCGCGCTGCGCCTTTCCGGGTCGATCAGCCGGTCGGTGTCCTCGCCCCCCTCACCGGTGTTCGACTTGCCACCGATCCGGTTCATCGCGATCGCGAGGGTCTGGTGCGCCTCCAGCGAGATCGAGCCGTAAGACATGGCGCCGGTCGAGAACCGCTTCACGATCTCGGTCACCGGCTGAACCTCTTCAACCGGAATCGGTTGCCTTTCACCCGTTTTGAAGTTGAACAGGCCTCGCAGGGTCATCAGCCGCCGGGCCTGCTCATCGACTTTGCCGGTGTACTCCTTGAAGATGTCGTAACGGCGGCTGCGGGTCGAGTGCTGCAGCCGGAACACTGTGTCCGGGTCGAACAGGTGCTGCTCGCCCTCCCGCCGCCATTGGTACTCACCGCCGATGCCGAGCCGGCGGTGCGGCGAGTGCGAGCCGTCGGCCGGGTAGGCCACCGCATGCCGGGCGGCGTTCTCAGCCGCGATCACGTCCAGCCCGATACCGCCCAGTTGCGACGTCACGCCGGTGAAGAACTCGTCAACCAGGTCCTGGCCCAGCCCGACCGCCTCGAACACCTGGGCGCCGCGGTAGGAAGCCACCGTCGAGATGCCCATCTTGCTCATCACCTTGAGCACGCCCTTGCCCAGGGCCTTGATCACGTTGGTGACGGCCTTCTCCGGGGTGACCCCGGCGATCACCTCGCGCCGGACGAGGTCCTCGGCGCTCTCCATGGCCAGATACGGGTTCACCGCCGCGGCGCCGAAACCGATCAGCAGCGCCATGTGGTGCACCTCGCGGACATCGCCGGCCTCCACGATCAGCGCCACCTGGGTCCGGGTCTTCTCCCGGATCAGGTGATGGTGGACGGCGCTGGTCAGCAACAGCGACGGAATCGGCGCCAGGTCCGCGGTGGCGTCCCGGTCGGACAGCACCACGAACCGAGCCCCTTGCGCGATCTGCTCCGAGACCTGGGTGC
>CAXUFS010000022.1:0-12897 GCA_964250315.1 uncultured Kineosporia sp.
GGCGGGGACAGAGCCAGCTGCTGATCGCCGCTCAGTGGGTATGAGTGCAGGGCCAGCGGGCCGGTGGGGCTGGCCGGTTCTCCCGTCCTCGCGCCCGGCAGCCCGGGATAGGAACCGGCGCGGCGGCGCTGGGTGACCGGATCGAGTTCCGTGCTGCTGATCACCGCATCCGGGGCGCTGACCAGCCATCGCTGACGTTCGGCGCTGAAACCGGAATCATCGGCGCTGGATGAATCCGCCGATGGGTCAAGGATCTTGCTGACGAAAGACGCGGTCAGCGCCTGGGCGTAATTGACGTCGGCGCTGCCGCCGTCGTGGCCGCCCGCGGTCCAGGCCACCTGCACCGGCGTTCCGGCCGAGGCGATGGCCCGGGCGTTCGCATCGGCTTCGGACAGCGGGAACAGCGAATCCGCTTCACCCTGGATCAGCAGTGTCGGGGCGGTGATCCGGCTCGCCACCGTGGACGGGCTGGACGCCGTCAGCAGGCGGAGCAATCCGGCGCTGGGCCGGCCGGTGGTCGCGGCGTCGACATAGCCCAGGCAGAGCTGGGGATCCAGCCGGCCACAGGCCTGGGCCAGGGACTGAAGGCCCAGATCCCCGGCCGCTGAGCCCGGTGCCGAAACCGGCGGCGAGGCTGAAACCGGCGGCGAGGCCGTGGCCGATGGTGAGGCCGGGGGGGACGGCCGAACCGGCGTCGTGAAGGCTGGGCGGGGCTGATTCGGGTCTGGGCCCCCGCTCACGGCGGCCGCTTGGGCCAGCAGCGCCGCCCACTGCCGCTTGAACACCCCTGGAGTTCCGATCGGAGTGATCATTGCCGGGCTGGCCGGGCGCCCGGTGCTGGCGAACTGCGGAAACAGGGCCTGAGACAGGTTGTTCCAGGTGATGCTCGGCACGACCGCGTCCACCCGATGGTCGGTACCGGCCAGCAGCAGAGCCAGTGCGCCGCCGTAGGAGGCACCGACCACGGCCACCCGTGGATCCCTGGCCGCATCGAGCCGGACCTCCGGGCGGCGGCCCAGGTAGTTCAGCATCAGCTGGGCGTCCTTGACCTCGTAGGCCGGGGAGTCCAGGTGAGTCTTGCCGCCGGAGCGCCCGAAACCGCGGGCCGAGTAGGCCAGCACGACGAGCCCGCGCCGGGCCAGCATTCTCGCTTGCCCGGCCACACTGGTCTTGCTGCCGCCCCAGCCGTGAGCCAGCAGCACCGCCGGAGCCGGATCAGCGCGTGAGGCGCCATCGGGCAGGTAGAGATCGCCGTCCAGGATCAGCGGGACGCCGTCGGCTTCACGGGTGCCGTTGATCTGGACCAGGTCGATGCGGTAGCCGTTGTTGTCCGACGATCCGCGGGTCGTGATGATCAGCCCAGCGGCAACGGCGATGATCAACACGGCGGCGAGGGCAAGAACCCGCACCCGGACCGATCGCATCCCAGCCAGGCTACCCGGTGCATTCGCTCGATCCGGCAGGCCCGGCGTTCAATGCATTGCGCTGACCTCAGCCGGCCGGGGCCAGGCTCGAGCCGGGGCCGGCGGTCGAGCCCGCACCGGGAGTGGAGGTGGCCGGTGGAGGCGTCGTACTGGCCGGCGACGACGAGCTGCTCGGCTGGGGCGTCGGCTCGGGTGTCCCGGTCGGCTGCGGCGCCTGGGCCGGCGGCTCGGAGCTGCTGAGGCTGGGCGATGGCGTCGAATCGCTCGGACCAGGTGAGGAAGTCACCGCTGGAGCAGCCGGCGATTGCGGCGAACTCCGGCCGAGCTTGGACAGCGACGTGCCCTTTCCGCCGGAGACGGTGTGCCCGGTGATGCCCTCGATTCCGGTGATCACGGCGAGGGCGATGACGAAGCCGATGACGCCGACCAGTGACAGCGCCACCAGTGGACGGCGCCACCACGGCCGTCCAGGCTGAGGGGCATCAGTCAGAGCAGCCCAGGAGCGGGCCGGATCAGCAGCAGCGCCGTGATCGGCCTGGCCCGGCAGCACGAGGGTCTCCGGCGCGCGCGCCGGAATGACCTCGGTCATGGTGTCTGGCTGCGGCAGCTGCATCGGCTTGGTCTCGCTGCCCCGCGGCACCCTCTGGACGACCACCGTCGGAGCCGCCCGCAGCCGGTCACGGGTGCGTCGCAGGCTCTCGGCATACATGGCCCCGGCCACCGTGGAGACCACCGATCCGACCGCGGCCCCGATCAGAGTGCCGGCGACGCCGAAGAAGGAAGCGGCCAGCGCCGACGTGACGGCAGCCAGAGCGCTGGCGCCGATCTGAACCGGGCTGAGCCCCAGGAACCTGGAGCTCTCCGTGCTGTCCGGCAGGTCTGGATCGAAGCCTTCGTATCCGGCGCCCGGGGCGGTCGAGGTGCTGGGCAGATCGTGGTGCTCGTTGGTCATGGTGGAACCGGTCGTGCCTTTCAGAGTCAATGGAGGGCCGGGTCGGGGATGCGATGGGGAACGGGTCCCATCCTTCCAAACCCCCAGCGCTGATCGACCCCTGAAGACCGCCCACGAACTGTGATGTAGATGAAATCTGGGCGGGCCGACGGCACGGATCCCTGGGACGGGACCACTGGGCGGTCGCCGTCGCAGGGCCATCGGCCCGCGCTGACCAATCTGCCGGGTCGCGCTGACACGATCATGAACGCGGGCTGAATGCCCTGCTGAACCGTATCCGATTGATTACTGTGGGTTGTGTGACGGGTGGGCGAGATGGGCCTGATCCCCCGCGGATCCGGCTGCTCGGACCGCTCGAGGTCCGCATCGGCGGGCGACCGGTGCCGCTTGGAGGCCGCCAGCCGCGAGCCCTCTTCGCCCTGCTGGCCCTGCAGCCCGGCGTCGGCCTGCGGATGCCGGAGCTGATTGGCGAACTGTGGGACTCCAGGCCACCGGCCGGCGCGACCAACACGGTGCAGGTGTACGTGTCCCGGCTGCGGCGGGCGCTGGCCGGCGCCGGTCCCGGCTCAGCTGCTGATCCAGGGCCGCCGATCGTGCTGCGCGCCCATCAGAACGGCTATCTCCTGGACGCCGCCCCGGCCGCGACCGACACCGGCTGCTTCGAGCAGCTGGTCTCGGCCGGGCACCAGGCCATCGGCCGCGGCGACCTGGAAGCCGCGAGCCGGCACTGGCGAGCGGCCCTGGCGCTGTGGCGAGGACCGGCACTGCCGGATCTGACCGGGCAAGTGGGTGAGGCTCGGCGCGCTGGGCTGGAGGCTCAGCGGATGCGCACCCTGGCGAACCGGATGGACGTGGACGCCGCTCTCGGCCATCAGGACGCGATCATTCCCGAGCTGCGGCAGCTGGTGCAGGAGCATCCCTTCGACGAGCGACTGACCGGACAGCTGATGCGTGCGCTCTACGTCGCGGGCCAGCAGGCGGAGTCGCTGGCGGTCTACCAGCAGGCGGCGGCCCGGCTGGCGGATGAGCTCGGCGTCGATCCGGGCCCAGAGCTGCGGCAGTTGCACACCGATGTGCTGCGCCAGGAGGCGTCGCTGAGCACCGCACCCCGGCCCGCACGGCTGATCCCAGGAACGCGCATTCCGGCTCAGGGCCGCCCCCGGCCCCGGACCGAGCTGATCGGCCGCCACGACGAGATCGCCGAGGTCATGTCCCTGCTCAGTTCGGGCCAGATCCGGCTGCTGACCGTGGTCGGTCCCGGCGGAGCCGGAAAGACCAGACTGGCTCTGGAAGCAACGGCGGCCCTGGTCCAGGAACTCGGGGCCGGCGTGCCGTTCCTGCAACTGGAGTCGGCGGCCGATCCGGCCGAGCTGCTCCCCCGGCTGAGCCAGGCCCTCAACGCGGCGCCGAGCTGGCCCGGCCAGCCACTGATCGAATTGATCGCAGCTGCGCTGGGCCAGGGCCCTCGCGTGGTAGTGCTGGACAACCTGGAGGCGCTGATCCATGCCGGGGCCGGGCCCGAGCTGGTCCAGCTGCTCGACGCAGCACCCGAGCTGAGCGTGCTCTCGACGTCCCGGGCACCGCTGCGTCTGCGGGGTGAGCGGCTACTGGACCTGCGGCCGCTCTCCCTGCCGGATCCAGCTGGCGACCACGACCCGGCCCATGTGCTCAGCTCCGGCTCGGTACAGCTGTTCCTCGCCCGGGCCCAATCGGTGATGCCCGAGTTCGCCGTGACGTCGCAGAACTGTGCCGCGGTAGCCCAGGTGTGCCGGATGCTGGACGGCCTGCCGCTGGCGATCGAGCTCGCCGCGGCCCGGATCCGGCTGCTGCCACCCGCCCAGATGTTGCGCCGGGTGGGCACCCGGCTCGAGCTGCTCACCGGCGGAGCCACGGATCTGCCCGAACGCCAGCGCAGCATGCGCGCGGTCCTGGAGTCCAGCGTCCAGTTGCTCAGCGAAGGCGAGACCCAGCTGTTCGCAGCACTTTCGGTGTTCAGTGGGGGCTGGACGCTGACCGATGCCGAAGCCGTGCTCGGGCCGGGCCGCGGGGGCACCTATGCGGGCCAGCTCGTCCTGGACGGCCTTGATCGCCTGGTCGATCGCAGCCTGGTGGTGGCCGACGGGTCGGGCCGGTTCTCCATGCTGGGCATGGTCAGGGAATACGCGGCGGAGCTGCTGGCCCAGCAGGATGGCGCGGCGGCCGCGGCGCAGCGGGCGCACGCCTAGCATGTCGCCGGCCGGGCATTGGAACTGGCGCCAGACGTCGGGCGCCACCCGGACTCCGCATACCGGGGCTGGCCCGGTCAGGAGTCGGCCAACCTCGAGGCCGCCCTGAGTCACGCGGCTCGCCAAGCTGATGGCACCCTGCTGGCCCGGCTGATGACCGGGCTGCTGGACCACTGGTTCTACTCCGGGCGCATCGATCAGGCCGATCGGTGGATCCGGATGACCGACGCGACCCGGCTGGATCCGGCCGCCCGGGCCCATCTGTTGCTCAGCGCCGGCAATCTCGCCCTGGTGTCCGGTGATCTGAGCCGGGCCGGGCCGATGCTGGCCGACGCTCACGCTGCGGCCGTGGCAGCCGACGATCCGGGTCTGACCGCCCGGACGCTGGCGGCCGGATCGGTGGTGGCCCGCCACCAGGGCCGCCCAGGTGACGCGCTTCGCCTGGTCGATCAGGCGCTGGACGCCGCCCAGGCCACCGGAGCCGCCGCGCTGACGATCCGGCTGGGCAACGAACGGGGCGAACTGCTGGACGAGATCGGGCGGCCCGGACTGGCCGAGCCGCTGTTCGCCGCCTTCCGCAACTGGTCACGTTCTGAGCAGGCCACCAGCAACGAGGCGCTGGCGATCGCCAACCTGGCGCTGCTCGCGACCGAGCGAGAGGATCCGGACCAGGCCCGAAGACTGGTGAGCGAGGCGCTGGACGCGGTGGCTCGCGGTGACTCGGTCCCGCTGCGGGGCGACGTCCTGCACATCGCCGGGCTGGTGCAGCTGCGTCTGAGCGATCCGGCGCGAGCCAGTCAGGCGCTGCGCGCGGCGGCTCCGCTGATGTCAGCCGCAGGCCAGCTACTCACCCTCCCGGACACCGTCGCTCTGCTCGCGGTGGCCTCTCTCGACCTCGGGCACCCGGTCACCGCGGCCCGGCTTTTCGGGGTGAGCGAGAGCTGGCGCACGGCGAGGGGGCTGGCGATCGCTGGACGTCAGGCCCGGGCGGAGATCGCCCGGGCGAAACGCCAGCTGGCTGGCCGCCTCCGCGACCCGGCCAGCCGGGAACGGGAGACCGCGGCTGGAGCCATTGTTCCGTTCGCCGATCTGGCCCGGATCGCCCATGCCGTCGAATGGAACGGAATCTGGATCGCCGACCTGAGAACCCGCCCGGGGCAAGCCTTGCCGTCTCAGGAGCGTCTGAGTGGCAGCCGGTCGCCGAACTCGATCTCCAGTGGGGGCAGCTCCCCCGCTGGGCTGAATCCGTAAACCCTTCCGTAGAAGCTCAGTTCGGCCTCCTGGGCGCGAACGATGTTCTCCGCCCGGCGGAACCCGTGCTGTTCACCGGCGAACAGCAGGAAAACGTGCGGCACGCCCTTGGCGGCCAGCGCCTGGACGATCATGCGCGACTGCTCCGGTGGAACCACGGCGTCCTCATCGCCCTGCAGGACAATCAGCGGCTCGGTGAAACCCTCCATGTGCGACAGCGGCGAACGATCGCGGTACACGTTTTCGGCCTGCGGCCACGGCCCGATCAGGCCATCCAGATAACGGGATTCGAACTTGTGCGTGTCCCGGGCCAGTGCACCCAGGTCAGCGACCCCGAACAGATCGGCCCCGGCCGTGAAGACATCCTTCTCGGCCAGCGCAGCCAGCGTGGTGTAACCGCCGGCACTGCCACCGCGAATGGCCAGCCGGGCACCATCCACGATGCCCTGTTCGACCAGGTAATTCGCTGCAGCGCAGACATCTTCGACGTCCACGATGCCCCAGCGGTCATCCAGCAGGGCCCGATAGGCCCGGCCGTAGCCGGTACTGCCGCCGTAGTCGACGTCCACCACCGCGAAGCCGCGGGTGGTCCAGTACTGGCGGGCGAGCCGGAAGGTGGGCAGTGCGGCGCCGGTCGGGCCACCGTGCACGGTGACCAGCAACGGCGGCAGTTCGCCGTCCGGCGCCTGCGCGTCCTGGTTCACCGGCCGGTAGAGCCAGGCGTGAGCGATCCGGCCGCCGGCGCTGGGGAAGGTGATGTGCCGCGGAACGGAGATGGAACCGGCGGGCAGTGTGTGCGGCTGAGCGGGGCGCAGGATGGCGGCTGGCAGATCCATCTGGCGCAGATCCCATTGCAGCACCACCGGATCGGCGTCCGCCGATGACGCGATGGCGAGCAGCCGGTCGCCATCCACGCGCAGGGCGTCCAGGCCCGCGTAGGGAAGGTCCAGATGGGTCAGTGGATGACCGGTCCCGGAAGGCAGGCCCAGCAGCTGGGCCTGCCCATCGGCCGACCAGGTCATCCACACCGTGCCCGCGTCGTCGATGACGTACTGGCTCTGCCCGAACACCCAGGCCGGCAGGCCGATCTCGGCCTCCACCGGATACACCGGCTGCAGCTCGGCGAAGTCGCCCGGCCGATCCGGAATGGCCACCCGATACACGTTCCACCAGTCGCTGCGGTCACTGACCACGTACAGGACGCCGCCGGGACCCCATTCCGGTTGCAGCAGAGCCTGATCCAGGCCGCCAGCAATCAGCCGGGCCTGATGCAGATGCGGCCGGTCGTGGGTCAGATCCAGATCGGCGATCCACAGCCGGGTCGAGGTCCACGGCATGTCCGGGTGATCCCAGCTCAGCCAGGCGAGCTGCCCCTCGGTACTGAGCCGGGGAGCGGCCACGAAGTCCGAGCTGCCGAACAGCACCACCGGATCAGTCAACTCGCCGTCCGGACCCGGCTGAGCCGGAAACGCGACCAGCTCATTGAAAACCTGCTTGGCGTCTGGCCCCTCGTGCCGTTCCCGGACGCAGACAACGAACCGGCCGTCGGGCGTGACCCGCCCGTCCGCGTAGCGCAGCGCGGACGCGGAGCGCGGCTCAGGCGTGATCGGGACCGGAGCCGCACCCGGCTCGACCCGGTACAGCCGCTGATCGGCCCAGGAGGTGGCGAACACCACGCCGCCATGGACCCACCAGGCGGCGCCACCGTACTCGTGCACCCGGGTCCGGGCGTTCCCATCGGCGGGCAGCACATCGCTGAGAGCGCCGTCCGGCTCGCGCCGGATCAGCTGGATCCGGCCGCCCTGGTCGGGCCGGGTCTGCGACCACCAGGTGATGCCATTGCCGGCCCATACGTCGGTGGGCGCGGACGAGCCGGTGACCAGCGAGGAAGCATCGATCGGCGAGGGCCATGACCCGTACGGCAGAACCTTTCCCATCCCGTCAACCTAGTGGCCAGGCCGCCGGTCCGGCGCCGGGTGAGCGCTGCCGAAACACGGCTGCGGCACACTGGCGCCCATGACTGACCTGGACACCGAGCAGCGGGACGACGTCGACGGGCACCTTCCGGATGTCGGCTCGTTCGCCGGCGGGGTGTCCTCGAATGAGCAGCACGCCGCCCTGCGAGCATCGGTCCGGCAACTCGGCACCCTGCTCGGCGAGGCCTTGACCAGGCACGAAGGCAAGGAACTGCTCGATCTGGTGGAGCAGGTCCGGCAGCTGGCCCGTCAGCCCGGCGACGCCGGCCTGCACGAACTGCTGTCCGGAATCGACCACCCGACCGCCATCGTGCTGGCCCGCGCCTTCACCGCCTACTTCCAGCTGGCCAACATCACCGAGCAGCTGCACCGCTGGGAGGAACTGAGCGCTCAGCCCAGTACCCCGCTCCGCTCCACCGCGGCCAAGCTCGGGGCGGCCATCGACGACGGCACGATCGACCGGGAACAGATCAGCGCGATCCTGGCCCGGGTGGAGTACCGGCCGGTCTTCACCGCGCATCCGACCGAGGCCAGCCGCCGGTCGGTGCTGGACCTGTTGCGCAAGATCGCGGACCTGACCTATGCAGAGGAGGACCCGCGATCGCGTTCGATCGATGCCGAGAAGACCCATCAGCGGCTCGCCGAACTGGTCGACCTGCTCTGGCAGACCGACGAACTGCGGATCGAACGGCCCAAGCCCACGGACGAGGCCCGGACCGCCATCTACTACCTGCAGAACCTGGCCGCCCAGGTGCTGCCGGATCTGCTGGAGGAACTGGATCGCAGCCTGGCCACGATCGGCATCCGGCTGCCATCGGCGGCACGGCCGCTGCGGTTCGGCAGCTGGGCGGGCGGCGACCGGGACGGCAACCCGAACGTCA
This sequence comes from uncultured Kineosporia sp., assembly GCA_964250315.1. GTDB lineage: Bacteria > Actinomycetota > Actinomycetes > Actinomycetales > Kineosporiaceae > CAXUFS01. The sequence goes on from CAXUFS010000022.1 coordinate 8,710, forward strand.
CCCCGCCGGTGACGCTGGACGTGCTCGAACTCCACCACGACTTCGGCCTGCGCGAACTGATCTCCATGGTCGAGGAGCTGGTGCTGGAGCTGTCGTCGTCCACCCGGGTGATAGGCGTCAGCGACGAGCTGGTCGAAAGCCTGGAGCAGGACCGCGCGTCGCTGCCCCGCACCTATTCGGACTTCAACCGGGTCAACTCCGAGGAGCCCTATCGGCTCAAGCTGAGCTTCATCCGGGTCCGGCTGACCAGGACCAGGGAACGGCTGGCCAGCGGCACCCAGCACGAAGCTGGCCGGGATTACCTGGGCATCGCCGAGATGCTGGGCGAGCTGGAGCTGATCCGCTCCTCGCTCAAGGCCAACGATGGCGACCTGATCGCCGACGGCCCGGTGCTGCGGCTGTTGCGCACCGCCTCCGCGATGGGCCTGGGCCTGGCCACTCTCGATGTCCGCGAGCACGCGGGCAAGCACCATGCCGCGCTGGCCGTGCTGTTCGATCGGATCGGCGACCTGGAGGTGCCCTACGCCGATCTGGACCGGCCGGACCGGATCGCGCTGCTGTCGGCCGAGCTGGATCAGCGGCGGCCGCTGATCGGGGCCCTGAGCAGCGAACTGGGTGAACCGGCCGGTCCGGTGCTCGACCTGTTCGCCACCATCCGGATCGCGCTGGATCGGTTCGGGCCGGATGTGATCGAGACCTACATCGTCTCGATGACCAGGGACATTGACGACCTGCTCGCGGTGGTGGTGCTGGCCCGGGAGGCCGGGCTGGTCGATCCCGGCAGCGCGGACACGCCCGCCTGGGCCCGGATCGGCTTCGCGCCGCTGTTCGAGACGGTGGCCGAACTCGAAGCGGCCGGGCCGCTGCTGCAGGCGCTGCTGGAGGATCCGGCCTATCGGCGGGTGCTGGCCGCCCGGGGCGACGTTCAGGAGATCATGCTCGGCTACTCGGACAGTTCGAAGGACGCCGGAATCGCGGCCTCGCAGTGGCAGATCCATCGCGCTCAGCGGGCCTTACGAGATGTGGCCAGCGAGCACGGAGTGATCCTGCGGCTGTTCCACGGCCGGGGCGGATCGGTCGGCCGGGGCGGCGGCCCGACCAGTGAGGCGATCCTGGCCCAGCCCTACGGCAGCCTGGACGGCCCGATCAAGGTCACCGAGCAGGGCGAGGTGATCTCGGACAAGTACACCTTGCCGCAACTGGGCCGGGAGAACCTGGAGCTGGCCCTGGCCGCGGTGCTGGAGGCCTCGGTACTGCACCGGACGTCGCTGCTGCCGCAGGACGTGCTGGACAGCTGGGACGCCGCGATGGACCTGGTGGCCAGCGCCGGCCAGGTCGCCTACCGCGAGCTGGTCTCCGATCCCCAGCTGGTGCCGTTGTTCATCTCAGCCACTCCGGTGGATGAGCTGGCCGACCTGAACATCGGTTCCCGGCCGGCGAAGCGGCCCGGCGGCAGTGGAGGCCTGGAGGATCTGCGGGCGATCCCGTGGGTGTTCGGCTGGACCCAGTCCCGGATCATTCTGCCCGGCTGGTTCGGGGTCGGCAGCGGACTGGCCGCTGCCCGCGAACAGGGCCACGGCGAGAACCTGCAGCAGATGTACCGGTCCTGGAACTTCTTCCGGACCTTCCTGTCCAACGTTCAGATGACGCTGGCCAAGACCGACATGGGGATCGCCGCGCGGTACGTGCAGACCCTGGTGCCGAGCGAGTCGGCCGGGCTGTTCGAGGTGATCCAGGCCGAGCATGCCCGCACCGTGGACGAGGTGCTGCGGGTGACCGGGCAGTCGGACCTGCTGGAAACGGCACCGGTGCTGAGGCGCACGCTGGAACTGCGCGACGCCTACCTGGCCCCGCTGCACGCTCTGCAGGTCTCGTTGCTGGCCCGCTCACGGGCGGCCCGGTCTGAGGATCATGACCCCGACCCGGAGCTGCGCCGGGCCCTGCTGCTCACCATCAACGGCATCGCGGCCGGCCTGCGCAACACCGGCTGACCCGGTTCCTCCCCTTGTTCGCCATGATCGCCAGCTCAGCCCAGGATTGTGCGGTCTTCACCCACAATCGCGGGCTGAACCGCCGATCGTCGCCAGGCAACGTAGTGTTCGGCAGATGAAACGGGTGCGGGTGCTGGTCTCCGGCGAGGTGCAGGGCGTGTTCTTCCGGGACAACTGCGAGCAGATGGCAGGTCGCGAAGGCGTGACCGGCTGGGTGCGCAATCTGCCCGACGGCCGGGTGGAGGCCGTCTTCGAAGGTTCCGAGGACGCCGTTGACCGCCTGGTGGCCTGGGCCAATCATGGACCCGAGCAGGCCGGCGTGACCGACGTCGAGACGCACGTCGAGGCCCCTACTGGCGAGTCAGGTTTCGAGGTCCGATAGCCCGGCCCCCGGCGGCGGCGATAGGAATTGCAGCCGCGCTGACGAGAGGACGTGGCGATGACTCCAATTTTCGGGCACGGCAAGGAGCGGGATCCCCGGCTGCCGCCGGGCCAGTACGACACCGGCTCCAGTTTCCCGGTGCTCACAGCCGAGGTCAGCCCGAGGATCGAACCGCAGGACTGGACGTTCCGCATCGACGGCCTGGTCGCCACCACCACGACCTGGACCTGGGATGAGATCCACCGGTTACCGCCGTCCACCTACCGGGGCGACATCCACTGCGTGACCACCTGGTCGAAGCTGGGCACCTCGTTCAGCGGGGTGTCGGCCGACGACCTGTTCGCGGTCGCTGGCGTGCTGCCCGAGGCCACCCACATCGTGGCCTGGAGCCATACCGGCTACACCACCAACCTGCCGCTCGAGCAGGTGACGGGTGGAAAGGCCTGGCTGGTCTGGGATTTCGAAGGAGATCCATTGCCACCTCAGCACGGCGGGCCGGTCCGGATGCTGGTGCCGCATCTGTATTTCTGGAAGAGCACGAAGTGGATCGGCGGCATCCGCCTGCTCGATCACGACGAGCCCGGTTTCTGGGAGCTCCGGGGCTACAACGATCTCGGTGATCCCTGGCTCGAGCAGCGTTACCAGGGCGACTGAGCGTGCCCGAGGAGCTGCCGCAGCTCCCATCCCTGAGCGGTCTGCCACCGCTGCCCACCATGGGGCCGGTCAACCGCAGGCCGCCGTCGAATGGGCCCCGCCGGGAATGGCAGTCCGCCACCGTACTGGACATCTGGAGCGAGGCGGCCAATGCCAAGACTTTCCGGCTTCAACTGCCACCGGACACTCCTCGGCATGTTCCGGGGCAGCACTACGACGTCCGGCTGACTGCGCCAGACGGTTCGCGGGCTCAGCGTTCCTACAGTGTGGGATCGGCACCCGCCGCCGGTGGGGTGATCGAGCTGTCCGTGGATCGGATCGCGGACGGCGATGTATCGCCGTACCTGCACGACGTGATCAGGCCGGGTGACCAGTTCGAGGTACGCGGCCCGTTCGGCGGCTGGTTCATCTGGCGCGGCGACACTCCAGCCCTGCTGATCGGCGGAGGCTCTGGCGTCGTTCCGCTGATGTCAATGCGGCGTTACTGGCGTGACATCGGCCGTCCGCTGCCGTTGCGGCTGCTGGTGTCCGCTCGCAGCCCGCGAGACCTGTTGTTCGCCAACGATTATGGCGACGAATCGACCGTCATCTACACCCGGGAGGGGCCAGCCGATTCGACCCGATCGCCGTCCCGGCTCCAGGCCGCCGATCTCGCACCATTGGTCACCGCCGCGCGGGCCGATCCGCGAACTGTCGTATATGTGTGCGGCTCAGCGGGTTTCGCTGAGACCGCCTCTCAGCTGGTGGTCACCCTGGGCCTCGATCGCGGGGCAGTCCGGGTTGAGCGTTTCGGCCCGACCTGAATTTGGCACCCGTCTAGGGGTTTCAGCCCGGCGGAGTGAGCCGATAGCCGATCCCTCGCACGGTTTGGATGATCTCGCGATCCGAGGCCACCTGAGCCAGCTTCCGGCGCAGATTGCCGATGTGCACCTCCACCACGTGATGGTCGCTCCAGTGGCCGCCCCAGACCTTCTGCAGCAGCAGGTCCCGGGTCCAAGCTCGGCGGGGGTGGCTCATCATGGTGGCCAGCAGGTCGAATTCGATCTTGGTGAGCGGTAGCTCCTGGTCGTCGTACTGGGCGATCCGGCCCTCGGCGTCTAGGGTGAGCAACCCATATCGGGCCACTCCGTCGTCGGCGTATTGACGTGGATCCGGTATCCG
>CAXUFS010000022.1:12907-18834 GCA_964250315.1 uncultured Kineosporia sp.
CTGCTGGGCCGGTCCGGGTCCGGGCGATGAGGGCCGGGCCGGACCAGAAGCGACGAGGGCGCTGGGGACAACTGTCGCTGCCGCCGCCTCCCGTGGACGACGGAACATCGCCGCCACCCGGGCCTGGACCTCACGGGGACTGAACGGCTTGGTGACATAGTCGTCGGCGCCGGTGGCCAGCCCGACCAGCCGGTCGGTCTCGTCGATGCTGGACGTGATCATGATGACGTAGGCGTCAGTGAGGTCTCGGATCTGGCGGCAGACCTCGACGCCGCCGAGGTCCGGCAGCACCAGATCTAGAGTGATCAGGTCAGGATTGAGCGCACGAACGCTGGCCAGGCCTTCGCTTCCGGTTGCCGCCTCGCTCACGATGAAGCCCGCCATCTCCAGCGCGACCTTGAGCACACGGCGGATGTCGGGGTCATCATCGACAACGACGGCGGTCCTAGCCCCCTCAGCCATGCGCACAGCCTGCCACGAGTGGCTGTTCGTATGCCCCTCATAACCGAGTGTGTGAAGACATTCTCGATCGCGCCGCGCAGTCAGCCCAGCAGCCACGTTCGTTTGGCGCTGGAGTCCCATCGGCGAACCGCCAGGGCGTGACCCAAGAGATCGTGCATGGGGCTGAGTACCGCGAGGGCGGCCCAGAGCTGGTCACCGGGGACGTCGCTGGCCAGCGTGACGTGCGGGGTCCATGATCCGGGCTGGAGATATGACCCGGTGCCGGGCAGCCCGGCCACCAGCTGGGCCACCTCGGCGTGGATATCCAGCAGTGGCACTGTGGGAATCACCGACCGGACCAGGATGAAGTACCCGGGCCGGCGCGCGAAGCAGATCGGTGAACCCAGCCGGACCGGCATGGGCACCCGCCCGGCGACGACGCTGAGCGCATCCTCGACCGGGGCAGGGACGTCGTGAGCGATCGCCAGGGTGATGTGCGGCCGGTTGCTGTCGCCCGTGTGCCTGGCCATGCTGGGTAGATCCGCCTGCTGGAGAGCCTGCCATTCAGCGCGAACGGCCGCCTCGAGCCAGTCATCCAGCAGCAGTTCGATGCTCTGAGTCACCGGCCCCACTCTGGCAGGTCTGCCGTGGTGATTGCTGGCGCCGGTTGACCGGCGGCGTTCGCCAGAATTCGCTCCGCCTCTGGCGGGGCAGCCGCAGACGCTCGGCACCAGTCCGCCTCCTGAGCGCGCAACTGGAACCGGACTGTCTGACAACGGTGGCGAACTCGGCGCCGGACTGATCTAGGCTGTTCGTGGGCGATCCTCGCCCGGGGGCCTCTAGCTCAATCGGCAGAGCTGCGGACTTTTAATCCGTAGGTTCCGGGTTCGAGCCCCGGGGGGCCCACCCCATCTGACCTGCAAGGGAGCACGTTCTAAGATCATCTGAGAATGGGCAGTCAGGACCACAGAATCAGGACTTGGGTGCGGGACAGCACCCGCCGCGAGTCCGCGGAAACAACGTTTCAGCCGCCCGCGGCGGGTTACAGGTACGGCTTGAGCGCCCACCAGTAGGCCGCCACCCACACGGTCGCGCCGGCCGCTGACGCCAGCGCGACCGCGAGCCAGTGCCGGTTCAGTCCCCGCCTATGCCGGCCCATCACGCCATCCCCGGTTACTACGCTCCGTGGATCGGCCAGCCCAGGTCGTCGCCCGCAGCGAACTCCGCCGGGTCCGGTCCGGGGGTGAACTCCTCCGGGCCGGGCTCGATCGCCACAACCGGGTCTGGGTCATGCGCGACGATCGCCGGACTGATGAACGCCTGCGCCACCGCCAGCCCGGCCGCCGACACGGTCGCGACCGCAGCGGCCTTCCAGTCGACGGTCGACGCCACGGTCTGCCCAACGGTGAAGAACGTCACGAGCGTTGAGGCGGCGGCGGGTGCGGCCCGGTCTAGTAGCCGGACGGGCAGCGGGGCACTCGCGTCGGCCTTGATACCGGCGATCGCCTTCAGCACGGTGACGGCGGCAGCGATGCCGAGCACCCACAGCGTGTTCACCGGCTGGAACCCGGCCAGGGATCCGGCCTGCGCGGCGATGAACACCGGGATCAGCGTCTGCACGGCGTTGCGGCCGGCCCGGTCAAGTACTTCACGCCACCACGGCGCGGACAACAGCGGATCATTCATGGGCGGTGCCTTCCTCTGCAACTGACGGGATGGGATGCCCGGCCGCCGGGACGACGCCGGGGAACTCTGGAGGATCGGGCGGCGGGTCGATGTGGATGCCGTGCGCGCCGAGCATCTGGAAGGCGCGCATCTCCCACGCCGAGTGCTCCGCGAACTGCCGCTGATAGCCGCGTTCCCGGTCCTGCAGGTCGCGGATCGTCCGCTCCTGCCGATCAAGCGCGTCGGACACCCGCCGGGTCGCCGCCGCCTGCCGGTCGGCCGCCGCCGAAAGCCGTGTGATCTCCTCACGGAGGAGCTCGTTCTCCGCCCGCGCCCGGTCAAGGTCTTCCCGCATCGACGCCAACTGCGACATGGCGTTGCCGGTGAGCACCTGCATCGTCTCCGCGCGCACCGCTTCGGTGTCAGCGGTGACCTTGTTGGTGTCGGCGGTGACCTTGCTGACCTCCGCAGAGGCCGAGCGGCGGTTCAGGACCGCGTTCACGACGGTCCCGAAGATCCCGCCCATGCCCAGCGTCATCATGAGCTGGACGAGCGGCGACCCGGACGTGACGGCTGCTGCGGTCGGCATTAGCTGGCCGCTCCTCCGGTCGTCTGGCCGGCCAGGCGCCGGAGCCTCGACGCCATCTGCCGGATCGCCTTGAGACAGGCGGCGGCGAAGCACAGGTTCCAGATGGCCACGCCGATCCCCGGCGCGCCGAGCAGCAGGGCTGCGGTGCCATAGACGAGGGCGCCGCTCGCGAGGGCGACGAGCCCGATCCGTTTCAGGTCGTACCCGTTGCGGACCGCACCCCACCAGAACAGGCCGAGCAGGGAGGCGACTCCGCCGAGCGCCATCGTCAGCGCCCATACCCGCACCAGCATCGGCGGCAGCGCCTCCCGCACTGATGTGGGCCGGGCGATCCCGAACAGCGTCGTCCAGCCCAGGATTTCGGCGGCGAACAGCAGGTACACCTCGAACGGGTTCACTTCCTCGACCGGCAGCCAGCGCCGCCAGCGGCGCCAAACGGGGGCGGCCTGTGCGGTCGGGCTCATGGCAGCTTGGCCGACCCGACCGCGAACAGCAGGCACTCAGCCGCGATCATCAGGTACGCGACGGGACCGGTCAGCGCGCCCTTGTCGGACGCGAGCGCTGTCTTGGTGAGGGAGATCATGAAGAACAGGACCCACAGCCCTTGCAGCCACATCCCGGAGACGACGAGAAGCCGCTGCCAGGCGCGGGCGACGCCGACAAGGGCCACAGCGCCAGCGACCGCGACGGTGACACCCCACGTGTAGACACCCCCGGGCACGGCGCGGGCGGACGCGAACCCGGCCGCGGAGAACCGGGCCGGGCCGCCGTAGCAGAGGGCGACGCCGAGCAGGAACAGGCCGATGCTGCGGATGAGGATGAACCCGCGCAGCATCGACTGCCGGTCGATCTCAGCAGGCTTCTGCTCGTCGACCTCACTGAACGGCATCGGCTACGCCGGTTGTTCGCCGGCCGGGTCGGCCGGTTCGGCCGGCTTGGTTTGCACGTCGGCGTAGGCGGCGTGCCCGGCACCCCACTGCAGGAGCTGCCCGAAGGTCGCCGACGGCCGGGGGGTGCCGTTCTTCTGCGGCAGGGCGTCTCCGGCGAAGTCGCCGAGGGGGACGGCGACGTCGACCCAGCCGGCCACGGCGTCAGCGATCGCCTGCTTGATCCACAGCTTGTCTTCGGGTGTGAGCACGTCGTCCTCCTGGACAGGGTGAGATGCGGGTTTCGGTGCAGGCTTGGTGGCCGGTTTCACGACGTGCGCGACGTGCGCGCCGCCGTGGTGGACCGGGTGGGCGCCGGGCAGCGGGGTCGCGTGGGCCGTGTAGTAGGGCATCCCGTACGAGCGGAGCCCCACACGGCCGGCCTCACGGTGCGTGGGCCGCTTCCGGAAGCACACCTCGTAGCCCTCACGGGCGCCGACGTCGTTGCTGTTGCCCTCGATCGTGTACGCCCACCGTCCGTCCTCGCTGACCTTCCAGACGTAGACCTGGTGCGCGACCCTCGGCCGAGGCTTCATGTTCGGGAAGTAGACGAACCCGAACGTCCCCGCCCGGGGCGTCGATGAGAGCCGGCCCGCCCGCTTGTAGGCGACCTCGTTGAGCGCCGCCGACGCCGTGTCAGCTCCCTGCGGCTGAACCAGCCCGGTGGCGTGGCACCCGGCGCAGCAGAACGTCGCGCACCACGGCTCGTGGTCGGCGTGATGCGCGATCGGCGCGTACTTGTTGTGGTTGTTCCGGCCTTCCCTGTACTCGAGTTTGCCCTCGCGCGCGAACCACGCCAGCGCCTGCTTGAACGTCGTCACTCGTCATCCCCGGCGAGCAGGGCGTCAAGGTGGGCTAGTTCCTCCGGGGTGACCGGTTCGCTGGTGTCCTCATCGAGAGGGGTCGGCGCGAGCGAAACGCTGGCCGGGTCGATGTAGTCGGGCACCTCGGCGGGCACGTCATCAGCGCCAGCAGCGGGGTCGCCACCGATCGGTGTGTCCACGATCGCTCTCCAAGAGTCCGTATCGGACCCTCGACCCCGAACCGATTGTGCCAGCCGAACCCGGATCTCGCGGGCGGTTACGTCAGCGCCGGTGGCGGCAGCGGCCCTGCGGGGTGTGACGTGAACGTGGCGCCGTCCCCGTCGTAGGAGTTGATCAGCACGGTCCCGTCCTCGACGACGGCTTGGTAGACGGTCGCGGCGGTGACCCCTTCGTACTGCTCCAGCCACTCGCTCAGCGCTGCCGCAGCCTGCTCGTTGAGCCCATCCAGCACGGACCCGCCGGGCTGGCGCGCCAGCACACCCCATGGCCTCATACCGGCGAATACCTCACCTTCCGGTTGCGTTTCACGATGGCCGCTGACTGTGAGTAGGAGAACGCGTCGAGTGTGAGTTCGGCTGATCCCGCTGCAGTCGAGTACTGCATTTCGGTGATCGGGAACACGGTCGCCCCGTCGCGGGTGGTGTTGAGGATGTCCTTGTAGCCGGCGACGCCGCCGAGGCGGATGTTGTAGCCGGGCTCAATCTCCCACGGGTTGACCCAGATGCCGGTGTACCGGTCGAACACGCGGCCGGTGACGGTGATGGTGCCTGCGTTCTGTGGCATCCCATGGTCGGCGAGGAACCCGGCGCCAGCGGTCGCGGCGGACGCGGCGTCGCCGATGTCCTCGCTGATGTCGAGGTACGCCGTGCGGGTCACGGACGCGTCGGTGAGGATGTCTGAAGGCTGCTGCACGAGAAGCGTTTTCGTGCGGCGGGAGTCCCGCCACCGGACCAGCACCTGGTTGTACAGCTCCCCCGCTGTGCCTGTGGTGTTGAACTGGTCACCCCGGTACAGGCTGGCCTCGTACCGGACGTCGGTGCCCCACGCCCGCCAGGTAAACGAGTATTTACCGGTGCTGTTGCGGGCGCCCGCTTCCCAGCCCATCGCCGGGTTGATGGTCATCAGGTCGTCGAGTACCTGCCAGGCGTCGGCGCCGTCGGTGTACGCGAACTGCGTCACCCCCGGGTCGGACGTGAAATCCAGCGACGCGCCCGCGCCGTCGAACCGGGGGAGGAGCCTCCCCAGCAGGTCCGGCACCACCTGCGACGCCCGGATGATGCCATCCGGGTAGGACGCGGCGGTGATGATGTCGTTCCCGGCTGCGTCTTTCCGGATCATCGACACGTACCAGCGGGAGTAGATCACCCACCTGTCGTTGTCGCTGACCGGCGCCGTGGACCCGATCCGCTCGAAGTGGAACCCGACCTGGTCCACCGGGTGTGTCCAGTCGTCGCCGACCACCCACCCGACCCGGCCCATGTC
>CAXUFS010000023.1:0-14436 GCA_964250315.1 uncultured Kineosporia sp.
CCTGCACCCAGCCCGAGCCGGACCGTCCATGCTCGACGTCCTGCCCCGGGGTCCACGCTGGTGGCACGAAAGCACTTGGCTGGAGGGGATCCTCAGACTCCGGCTCACTTCCGGGCTGGCCTCCGGGCTGTCCGCCGGGCTCGGGTTCCAGGCCAGCCAGCAGATCCGGCTGGGCGTATTCGGTCAACCCGGAGACTCCGACCCCGAGCAGCCGGATCCCTTCGGTGGTGTCGACCGCGGAGAGCAGTTGCGCAGCGGTCGAGGCGATCTTGGCCGCCGAGTCGGTCGGCTGGTCGAAGGTGAACGAGCGAGTCAGGGTGGTGAAGTCGTGCCGGCGGATCTTGATCGTCACTGTCCGGCCGGAGATGCCGTCGGTGGCCAGCCGGGCGGTGACCCGGACCGCCATCCGGCGGGCCAGCTCCTCGAGGTGCCGGTGATCGGTCAGGTCGGTATCGAAGGTGGTTTCGGCTGAGATCGACTTGGTGTCCCGTTCAGGTTCCAGTTCCCGGTCGTCGGCGCCCTGAGCGAAGGCGTGCATGGCGCCGCCATGGGCCCGGCCGAGGATGTTCTCCACTTCGGCCAGCGGCATGGCGGCCAGCTCACCGATCAGGTGCACGCCGTACTTGTGCAACCGGTCCGCGGTCGCGGGCCCGACTCCCGGCAGGCGCCGCACCGGCATCGGTTCGAGGGTGGCTGCCTCCTGGCCCGGTGGGATCACCCGCAGACCGTCCGGCTTGTTCAGCTCCGAGGCGATCTTGGACATCAGCTTGCTGGTGGAGACCCCGACGGAGAGGGTCAGCCCGGTGGTCTCCCGGACCCGGGCCCTCAGGCTCTGCGCCAGCTCAGTCGCCTGGCTGACGTCGATGGCCGGATGCTGCGGGGAAAGATCAACATACGCCTCGTCGATCGAGACCTGCTCCACCAGCGGGGAGAGGCCGGTGAGCAGGTCCATGACCATCTGAGATGCTGCGCGATAGGCCGGGAAACGGGGGAACAGGTAGGCCGCGTTCGGGCAGCGCCGCCGGGCCTCGCCGATCGGCATCGCCGAACCGACCCCGAATGCCCGCGCCTCATACGACGCTGTCGAGACCACACCCCGCCGCCCGATCCCGCCGACGATGACCGGCTTTCCGCGCAGGGACGGCTTGTGCAGTTGCTCGACGGCGGAGAAGAAGGCGTCCAGATCGAGGTGCATGATCACGGGCCGGCTTCTCACCCATCAGTTCTACCGCCGATCAGTACTGCCACCTGGTTATGCCACTTTGGAGGTCATGCAGGCGAGGCCCGGGCGCAGCACCGCGCTGCTGGTGGCGGCCGCGTTCTTCATGGAGAACCTGGACGGCACCATCATCGCCACGGCTGCCCCCGCCATCGGCCGGTCGTTGCGCGTGGACGCCATCGACGTCAACGTGGTGGCCACGGCCTACCTGCTCACGGTGGCCGTGCTGATTCCGGTCAGCGGCTGGCTGGCCGACCGGTACGGCGCCCGCCGGGTTTTCGCCTCCGCCATCGTGCTGTTCACTCTGGCATCACTGCTGTGCGCACTGAGCACCAGCCTGGCCGAGCTGACCGTGCTGCGCGTGCTGCAGGGGGCCGGTGGCGCGCTGATGGTACCGGTGGGCCGGCTGGTGGTGCTGCGGGTCACCCCCAAGGCTGAAGTGATCTCCGCGATCGCCTATCTCACCTGGCCTGCACTGATCGCGCCGATCGTGGCTCCGCTCGCCGGCGGGCTGATCGTCGAGCATGCGTCCTGGCGCTGGATCTTCTTTCTCAACGTGCCGCTGGGAGTGGCCGCGCTGCCACTGGCGCTGCGCTTCATCCCCGCGGTGGGGGCGCCGGATCCGGGGCGGCTGGACTGGCTTGGCTTCGTGCTCATCGGCGGCGCGCTGGCCAGCCTGATGATCGGGCTGGAGAACGCCGGAGCGGCCGCGCCCAGCCCGCTCGTCCTGAGCGTGGCGCTGGGGCTGGCGGCCGGGCTCGGGCTGCTCGCCGTCCGGCATCTGCGCCGCGGTCAGCGAGGGGATCGGCGCCGAGATCGGCGAGGGACGAGTGCGCCGCTGCTCGACCTGCGGGTGCTGGCCATCCGCACCTTCCGGGTCGCGCAGAGCGGCGGCTCGGTGTTCCGGGTGGCGATCAGCGCCGTCCCGTTCCTGGTGCCGCTGATGCTGCAGGAGGGATTCGGCTGGTCACCGGCCACCGCTGGATTGATCACGCTGACCATCTTCATCGGCAACCTGGGCATCAAGCCCGCCACCACCGGGCTGATCCGCAGGTTGGGTTTCCGGCGAGTGCTGGTGATCAACGGCAGCCTGACCGTGGCTGTGCTGGTGGCGATCGGCCTGGTCGGCCCGGCCACGCCGATCGGGCTGATCGCGGGAGTGCTGGTGCTCAGCGGGGTGTTCCGTTCGATCAGCTTCACCGCCTACAACACCATCACCTTCGCCGACGTCCCGCCGGAACAGACCGCCGCTGCCAATGCCCTGGCCAGCATGCTGTTCCAGCTGACCCTCGGAATGGGCGTCGCGGCGGGCGCTCTGGCTGTCCGGGTCGGTCAGCCGATCGGTGATCTGCTCGGCCTGGCCGGTCCGGTGGCTGCCTACCACGTTGCCTTCATGCTGCTGGCGCTACTGGCGCTGCCGGCCGTGATCGAGTCGGCCCGGTTGCCGGGGAACGCCGGGTCCAGCCTTACCCAGGCCTGAAACCGGCGTACTGACTTGCTGTTGAGGGGTCGCCTGGGCTGGTGGAAGCTGAGGGCATGAAGGCGATCCAGTACTCCCAGACCGGCGACTCCAGCGTGCTGCGCCTGGTGGACCGGGAAGTGCCGGAGCCGGGTCCGGGTCAGGTCCGGGTCCGGGTCGTCCGCTCGGCGGTGAATCCGACTGACTGGAAGTCGCGCAGCGGCCAGACCTCCTCGGCTGGGCCCGGTTCCGGGCAGGTGCCCAATCAGGACGGATCCGGCGTGATCGACGCTGTCGGCGACGAGGTGGACGCCGGGCGTCAGGGTGAGCGGGTCTGGATCTGGGAGGGGGCGCGCAGTGGCCCGCTGGGCGGGACGGCCCAGGAGTTCGCCGTGGTCCCGGCCGGGAATGCGGTGCCGCTGGATGACCGGGCCTCCTTCGATCTGGGCGCCTCGCTCGGTGTTCCGGCCCGGACCGCGCATCGCTGCCTGACCGTGAATGAGGGTGGCCCGAGCCAGCTTTCGCCGGGCGCCCTGTACGGCCGGACGGTGCTGGTCGCTGGCGGCGCCGGGGCAGTCGGGCATGCGGCGATCCAGCTGGCCCGCTGGGCCGGGGCGCGCGTGATCAGCACGATCAGCGGGGAAGACAAGGCCAAGCTCGCGCTGGCCGCCGGAGCGCATCACGTGGTCAACTACCGGGCCCAGGACGCCGCCGGGACCATTCGCAGCCTGGCGCCGGACGGCGTGGACACCATCGTCGAGGTGGCGGCCGCGCGGAACGCCGGCCTCGACGTGGCCGTGATCGGGGCCAATGGTGCAGTGGCGGTCTACGCGGACGACGATGGCCAGCCGGTCAGCCTGCCGGTCCGGCCACTGATGGGGCCGAACGCCCGGTGGCAGTTCGTGCTGCTCTACTCGATGCCGCCGGCCGCTCAGGCCGCGGGTATCGCCGCCGTCCAGGATGCCGTCGCCGGCGGTGCCCTGGACGTAGGGGAGCAGACCGGGCTGCTGCTCCGGCATTTCCGGCTGGCCGAGACCGCCGCTGCTCAAGACGCCGTACAGAACGGCGCGGTCGGCAAGGTGCTGATCGACGTCTGCGAAAGCTGAGCACCGCCGTACCCCGATGCTGCGGTGTTCTCGGCGCCGCCTGCCGCTCTGCCGGCCGGCTGCGACCTGAGCTGGCCCGGCTGCGGGCAGTTAGATCGTGGCTCGCTGGGCGTTTCGCTGTGTTCCGGCCCGCATCGGACTTAGCGGGAGGGACAGGTTCGGCCCCTGCGAACATGCGGGTGCCTAGGGCTGACCGAGCACCAGCGTGATCGGTGTTCCGGCCTCAATGGTCCGGGAGACCGTGCAGGTGCGGTCGTGCGCCTTGGCCGCCACCTTGGGAAGGATGTCCCGGGCTGCGTCCCCGGCCTCACCCCTGGGAAAGATCACGTCGAAGGTCAGCCGGATGTTGCGCAAGACGTTGCCGGTCTCGTCCCGGACGTAGTCGGCGTCCACCTGAGCGGCGAACTTGTCGGCGGCCGACCGGCGACCGGTGACGACGTCGATGTCGACAGCGGTGCACCCGGCGATCGCGGCCAGCAGCAATTCGACCGGGGTGAAGGCGTCGGTCGCCAGACTGCCGAACCGCAATTCGTCGCCCCGGGCATTGCGGGCCAGGTAGACGCCTTCTTCAAGGCGCTCGAGCGACACGGTCCGTTGCGACACATCAGCCATGCTTCGATGGTGCCATCGCCCGGCCGGTCAGGCCGACGAGGGCACCTCGTCCGCCGCCCGCTGGAGCTCAGCCACATCGATCTTCTTCATCTTCATCATGGCCTGGGTGGCCCGGGCGGCCCGTTCCGGGTCCGGGTCGCTCATCAATGAGATCAGCTCTGCTGGAACCACCTGCCAGGACAGCCCGTACTTGTCCTTCAACCAGCCGCACTGGCTCTCCTGGCCGCCATCGGTCAGGGCGTTCCAGTAGTGGTCGGTCTCCTCCTGTCCGGTGACCATGATCTGGAAAGAGATGGCCTCACTGAAGCTGAACTGATCGCCGCCGTTGAGGCCGAGGTACTTCTGGCCGTCCAGGCTGAACAAGACAGTCATCACCGAGCCCTCCAGGCCGGGTGCCTGGGAGCCGTAGCGGCTCACATCCAGAATCTTCGAGTTGGGGAAGATACCGATGTAATGGTGGGCCGCGTCCTCGGCCTGTCCGTCGAACCACAGGCACGGGATGGTCTCAGGCATGGCGTGTCTCCTCGTCGGCGATCTGCTCTGTACTGCTTTGCTGACTAAGACTCTCGCAGTCACCCTGGATTCATCGCCATCGGCGCCGCGCTGGGTCGAGGGTGGGCCGGCGAGGTAGGGCCGGAGCGCGGCGTTGCGCCGATCGGCGGATGCCTACTCCTAGCCGTGGATCAGCTCGTGACTGATGTGAACCGGACTGACCGGATTCGCACCGCCAAGGTGCTGGGGTCCTCACCCGAATGACCCAAGCCTGATCCACACTCCATCGGCAGGCGCAGCGCCGTAACTGCTTGAGCCATGCTCATAACTGTGAGTCAACAGAGCATGCCTGGTCGAAACCTTGATCAATCCCGCACCGGATCACGTCCGACCGGCGCGGGGCCGGCGTCGTGCGCACCCAAGCCAGCAGGAGGCCGGATGTCCAGGATGGTGACCAGGCGGCCAATCGCCGTAACGGCCGCTTCGCTGCTGCTCACTGGCGCCGTGCTCGGCGTCCCGGTCTCGGCTCATGCTGCGGCCAAGCCCGCAGCCAAGGTCTCCGTCCCGGCCCTTCTAACCCTGCCCCTGAAGAACTGGGGCGACGAAAAGGCGGATGAGACCGCCAAGGACAGCACCTCGGGAAAGAACGACCCGGCCAAGGATCCCGGCTCGCTGGTCACCGTCACCACCGCCATCGGCGCGCGATCGGTCTGGAAGGACAATGATGCCGCGGGCCGGGCCATCACCGGCCAGGGCGTGACCGTCGCCCTGCTCGACACCGGCGTCGACACCGGCGTGCCCGGCCTGAACGGAACCGGCAAGGTTGTCAGCGGACCGGATCTTTCCTTCGACGCCAACAACTCCGGGCTCGCCGGTGATGACAACTTCGGCCACGGGACCCATCTGGCTGGCATCATCGCCGCCCGCGATGCGGTGACGACCGACAAGGACGGCGAGCCGAAACCCACGCCCACTCAGCAGCTCGGCGTCGCGCCGGACGCGAAGTTGCTTGCGGTGAAGGTCGGCACAGTCGACGGCAGCACTGACGTGAGCCAGGTGATCGCCGGGCTGGACTGGATTGTGCAGCACCGCAACGACAATGGCATGCAGGTCAGGGTGGTCAACCTGTCCTACGGTACGGATTCGGGACAGTCCTATCAGACCGATCCGCTGGCCGCCGCCGTCGAAAACGCTTGGCGGCACGGCATTGTCGTGGTCGTGTCCGGGGGCAACGACGGACCTTCCGCCGCTCGGCTCACCGACCCGGCGATCGACCCGTATGTCATCGCGGTCGGGGCATCGGATCCGGGCGGCAGTGTGAATGGCTGGAAGAACCCCAAGGTGGCGTCGTTCAGCAGCCGGGGATCGGTGTCCCGGCACGTCGACCTGGTGGCGCCGGGCACGTCGATCGCCTCGCTGCGAGACCCCGGCTCGTTCGTCGATGCCAACAACCCGCAGGGCATGATCGCCGGGGACACGACCAAGCGGCTGTTCCGGGGCAGCGGCAGCTCGCAGGCCGCCGCGGTGGTGACCGGAACGGTCGCGCTGTTGCTGCAGGCGGCTCCGGGTCTTACTCCCGACCAGGTGAAGGCTGCTCTGGTCAGCTCGGCCACGCCGATCCTGGGTGCCAGCCCGCTGGATGCTGGGGCTGGTGAACTGAACGCTGACGGTGCCGTGGTCGCGGCCTGGTCGATCGCCGCCCAGGCCAAGCTGGGACTGGCGGGCTGGACCACGCAGTCGTTCACGCCCGCCAATGGACTGGGTTCGCTCGACGCCGCCCGGGGAACCAGCCACCTGATCGATCCGGACAGCCAGCTCATGCTGCAGGGCGAAGTGGATGTTCAGGGACAGCCCTGGGTGCCGTCGGCCTGGCGGCAGGCATCGGTGGCGGGGACGAGCTGGACGGGCGGACTCTGGAACGGTGCCCGCTGGACCGGTGACGGCTGGAGCTCGGCCCGCTGGACCAACTCGGCCTGGAGCGGTGCGCGCTGGAGCGGAGCCCGCTGGTCGGATCTGGCCTGGGACTCGGCCCGCTGGTCGGGCGCCCGATGGACCGGTGCTCGCTGGACCGGCTACGGCTGGCTGTGATGACCGCGAACCCGCGAACGGCGAGCGTGGCCACCGGCTTGCTGGCGATCCTGCTGTGGGCGGCCAGCGTTGCGGCGATGCTGGTCGTCCCGGCCGGCCGGATCCTGCTGATGCCTCCGGCCGCACCCATGCTGGTGGTGCTGGGTTGCTTCGTCGCGGCCTTCGCACTGGCCGAGATCGCGCTCGTACACGTGGAATTCAGCCATCAGGCGACCTCCTTCTCATTGTCCGGGGTGGCGCTGCTGCTGGGCCTGCTGTTCTGCGACGTCCGCTGGCTGATCCTGGCCCGGGTGATCGGGGCGCTGCTGGTATTTGTCTGGCAACGTTTCACGCCGCTCAAACTGGTGTACAACCTGAGCTCCTACATGTTCGAGGCGGCGCTGGCCGGGTTGTGCCTGCACGCCTTGCTCGGCGGGGGAGCCAGGCTGACCGTGCCCACCATGCTGAGCTGCCTGCTGGTGGTCTTCGTGGTGGATCTGCTGATGAGTTCGCTGGTGATCCTGGTGATCTCGTGGCACCAGGGCGGGATCGGCCTGCGGCAGGCCGCCAGCGTCTTCATTCCCGGTTGTGTGCTGGGCGCGCTGAGTGCGGTCGCTGCGATCACCGTGGTCGGCCTGCTCGATGAGGGTGCGGCGGGGATCATCCTGACCGGAGCGCTCGGCGTAAGCGGCGCATTGCTCTACCGCGGCTATCTGATCCTGCGCCGGCGTCACCGATCCCTCGCGGTCATGCACGATTTCGTCCAGCAGGGCGTGGGCGCCGCCGCCATGGACGAACTGGCCGAAGCCCTGCTCGCGCGTACGCGCCGGATGCTGCATGCCAGCAACGTGTTGCTCTATGTCGACCGGGGTGAGCACGAGCTCCAGCTGGGGATCGACGAGGACGACGGGTTCAGCGTCGCCACGCAGCCACGGGACACCGACTGGCTGTTCTCCCGGGTGCGGGAGAACGACGAAGCCGTGGTGATCTCGCGGACCAGCAAGGAGCAGCACATGCGCCGCTGGCTGGAGGGCCGGGGACTGCGCGAGGCCATGATCGTGCCGCTGCCGCATTCCCGGATCAGCGGGTTGCTCGTGGTCACCGACCGGCTCGGCGACACCGCCACCTTCACCGCCGAGGACCTGACCCTGCTCAAGACCCTGGCCGGTCATCTGGTGGTCGCCCTGCGTGGAACCCAGCTGGTGGAACAGCTCCGCCACGACGCCACCCACGACGCGCTCACCGGGCTGGCCAACCGGTTCCTGCTCACCGAGCGGATTGATGGCAGCCTGCTGGACGAAGACACCTCAGCGCGCGCGGGACAGGGCGGCCCCGCCGTCCTGCTGCTCGACCTGGACAAGTTCAAAGAGGTCAACGACGCGCTCGGCCACCATGTCGGGGATGCCCTGCTGCAGGTGGTCGGCACCCGGATCAGCTCCTGCGCTCCCGCCGGAGCCACCGTGGCCCGGCTCGGCGGCGACGAGTTCGCCGTCCTGCTCCCTGATGCTCCGCACAACCGGGCCCTGCGGATCGCCGAGAACATCCGCGCCGTGCTGGCCCGGCCGGTCACCCTGCCCGAAGCCGTGCTGAGCACCCGGGCCAGTATCGGCATCGCGATCGCGGCGCCCGGCCAGACCGGCCCGGACCTGCTGCGGCACGCCGACACCGCGATGTACGCCGCCAAGGGCGGGGCCGACTCGATCGTCGTCTACAGCCACGACCTGGACCGCGGCCGGGCCGAGCGGCTGCGGCTGCTGGCCGACCTGCACCTGGCCCTGGACCGGGACGAGCTCGAGGTGTCGTACCAGCCGCAGCTGGACCTGCACACCAACCGGATCGTCAGCGTGGAGGCGCTGGTTCGCTGGCGGCACCCGGTGCAGGGCCTGCTCAGCCCGGACCACTTCATCCCGCTGGCCGAATCCAGCGGGCTGGTCGAGGAACTCACCCGGCAGGTGTTGCGCCAGGCCCTGCGCCAGTGCCGCCAGTGGCGGGACCAAGGCCTGGACCTGGTGGTCGCGGTGAACATGTCCGCACACACCATGACCAACTCGAACCTGGCCGAAGAGATCGCCGCTGCCCTGGCCGAGGCGGGGTTACCGGCCGACCGGCTGGTGCTGGAGATCACCGAAAGCATCCTGATGGGCGACCCTGCCCGCAGTGTGCCGATCCTGCAGCGGCTGGCCGACATCGGCGTGACCATCTCGCTCGACGATTTCGGCACCGGCTACTCCAGCCTGGCCTACCTGCAGAAATTGCCGGTCAGCGAGGTGAAGATCGACAAGTCGTTCGTGATGGGACTGCTGCCCGGCGATCAGGCCGCGGCCAGTTCAGTGCTGGTCCGCAGCATCCTGTCCTTGGGCGACAGCCTGGGCCTGCGGGTGGTGGCCGAGGGAGTGGAGGACCTGCACGCGCTCAATCTGCTTCGCGAACTCGGCTGCGACCTGGCTCAGGGCTTCCACATCTCACGGCCGCTGACCGCCAGCCAAATCACCGCCGAACTGATCGGGGCCGGGGTGGACGGAGACCTGCTCACGCTGGCCGGCTGACCGGTCCCGGACGGCGATCCAGGGCTGAGCGCGGCTCAGGCCGAGCCCAGTGTGTACCGCACGCTCTGGCTCAGGGCGATCTGGCCCGCAGCGTTGCGAGCCGGGCGGAGAAGTTCCGTAGCCCGGGCCAGCACCTCATCGTGGCGCTCCGCCGGGACCGCCTCCCACATCGCTCGCTGGCCATGGGACCAGCTCCACTCGCGCCACTGTCCGGCGTCCCGGAAGACCGCCGTGAACATTCGGCTGGTCGTTCGGACGTCGTGAAAACCGGCTTCCTGAAACAGGTGTTCAACTCCTTGGTCGCTGGCGAATGGGCCGGAGGCGCCACTGGTCCGGGCATCCAGCAGCTGCGGCGGCAAAAAGGGGGC
This sequence comes from uncultured Kineosporia sp., assembly GCA_964250315.1. Classification (GTDB taxonomy): domain Bacteria; phylum Actinomycetota; class Actinomycetes; order Actinomycetales; family Kineosporiaceae; genus CAXUFS01. The sequence goes on from CAXUFS010000023.1 coordinate 9,870, forward strand.
GAAGACGTCGTCCACCGCCCTGACGATCTCGTCTCTGGGCCCGAAGGTCGAGATCGCTACTCGGCCACCAGGTCTGAGCAGTTCGTGCCAGCTGCGCAGTGCTGTTATCGGATCCGGGAGGAAGAACAGAACCAAGGACGACGCGATCGCGTGAAAGGAGCCGGGGGTCAGGTCCGGTGCGGTCGCATCCATCACCGCGAGATCCACCTGGGTCAGGCCATGGGCGGTGACGTCGGCCCGAAGAGCATCGATCATGCCCTTGGCCACGTCGATCCCGGTCACGTGGCCGGTCGGCCCCACCGCTTCGGCCAGGGGCAGAAGCACTGCTCCCCGTCCGCAGCCGGCATCCAGGATTCGCTCTCCGGGCAGCGGATTCAGGTGGCTGACCAGCCCCTTGGCGATCGGCGTGAACCAGGCGATGCCGACCTGGTCATAGCTGGCGGCCACCCGATCGAAGACGGCCGCCACCGCCCGGGTGCGCTCCTGCCCCGGCGCGACCGAATCGTTCATGTCCGGATGGTAGTGCCGCGCGTCCGGCTGTCAGCCGCTGACCTGATTGGCACCGGCGCTGGCCGCTACCACCAGCCCTGACGCCGGGCCCAGACCAGCACCCAGGCCGACATGCTGGCCATCACGATCAGGAGGAAGATCAGGATCTCCCAGTGGGTGTGATCGCTGACGATCACGTTCATGCCCAGCACCGATGAAACGGCCGTGATCGGCAGGGTGACCGCAGCGATCACGGCCAGCCGTTCGGCCGCGAGGGTCATCTTGGTGTTGATCCTGGTCTGATAGAAGTCGATCACGCCCTGTAGATACTCCCGCTGGACCTCAGCCGAAGCCATCACTCGCTCGAACTGGTCCACCGAATCCGACATCAGCGCATGCTCGGAGTCGCTGACGTTGCGCAACATGCTCATCCGCGAATACACCTCGCGGTCCAGGGCTGCCATCGTGGTGATCGCCTGCAGCCCTAGCCGCACCCCGAACATCTCCTCCAGGAAGTCTTCCGGGTTGCCGATCTCGCCGGAGGTGACCCGGCGTTCCAGATCCCAGGTCACGTAGCGCAGCTGCGACAGATGCACATTCATCCGCCGGTTCATCCCGGTCAGGATCGCGTGGATCAGCTCATCGACGTTGCCCGGATGCCAGCGCCCGACGTCGATCCGCCGGGCCACCGCCTGGGTTTCCACCAGCGCAACCGCCGGGTCCACGGTGGGACTGATCGGGCCGTGCACGGTGACCACGTAGTTGTGGCCGACGAACAGCTTGAGCTCGATCGAATGCACGTGCCCGTGCTCGCCCGGATCCGGAACGTGCAGCACCAGGAACGCGTGGTCGCTGTACATGTGCAGCTTGGCCACCGGGTTGCGGCGCAGACAGTCGGCGACGGCTCGATGATCGAACTGGAAGACGTCGGTGAGCACGTGCGCGGTCTCAGGATCCGCACAGGGAAGATCCACCCAGATCAAGCTGTCGTCCGCGGCCAGCGCTGCCTTCACACCGGCCAGGTCAACCGGGCCGGGCGCGGGTCCACTGAGCTGCCGAATCTCCACAGGACGACGATCGCACCAGCCGCCGGGATAGGCCACATAAACCGGGCTGCCGCTAGCATTTTGGCTTCGCACCCTCGTCCATGCCCGCAGCTGAAGGGAGCTCTGATGACCGATCCGCAGGCAGGGCCGGCACCATTCTCGGCCGCCCGCGAGCCGGTCGATGCCGGCTCGGGGCGGGTCCCGTGGTGGCGTCATGCGGTGGTCTACGAGATCTACCCGCGCAGCTTCGCCGACAGCAACGGCGATGGGGAGGGCGATCTGGAAGGGGTCAGGGCCGCCCTGCCCTACCTCCAAGACCTTGGCGTGGACGGAATCTGGATGGCTCCTTGGTACCCCTCGCCGATGGCTGACGGCGGCTACGACGTCAGCGACTTCACCAGCATCCACCCCATGTTCGGCAGTCTCGAGGAGGCCAGCGCGCTGCTGCGCGAAGCACATGCCCTGGGCCTGAAAGTGATCGTCGACCTGGTCCCGAACCACACCTCCGATCAGCACCCCTGGTTCCAGGCCGCGCTGGCCGCCGGGCCGGGCTCGCCGGAGCGGGAGCGGTACATCTTCCGCGATGGCCGGGGGCCGGACGGAAACCAGCCCCCGAACAACTGGATCAGCTGCTTCGGCGGCCCGGCCTGGGCCAGGGTGATCGAGGCGGACGGCCGTCCCGGGCAGTGGTACATGCACATGTTTGCCCCCGAGCAGCCGGACCTGAACTGGAAGAGCGAGGCGGTGCTGTCGGCATTCGACCAGATCCTGAAGTTCTGGTTCGACCAGGGCGTGGACGGCTTGCGGATCGACGCTGCCCCGGCGCTGGGCAAGGCTGACGGCCTGCCGGACGCCGACTACGGCGGCGATCTGCGGTTCCTGACCCTGGAGTGGATCGGCAACCCGCACTGGGATGTGGACGAGGTGCACGACGTGTTCCGTCGCTGGCGGGGGATTGCGGACAGCTACGACGGGGACCGGACGTTCATCGCCGAAGCGGTGGTCAGCAGCTCGGAACGGCTGGGCATGTACCTGCGCCCGGACGAGATGCACACCGCCTTCAACTTCCCGTTCATGAAGTCGGCCTGGGACGCCGCCGCGCTGCGCGCCGTCATCGACGAAACCCTGGAGGCGTTGAAGCCTTCCGCAGTGCCCGCGACCTGGGTGCTGTCCAGCCATGACGAGGTACGGCTGGTCACCCGCTACGGCCGCCGAACCACCTCATCGGCGCATTTCTCCGACGGCCAGGGTGAGGTCTCGGACCCCGTGCTGGGCACCAAGCGGGCGCGGGCCGCGACGCTGCTCACCCTCGCCCTGCCCGGCGGCGCCTACATCTATCAGGGTGAGGAACTGGGCCTGCCGCAGGTGGACGATCTGCCCGACGAGATGCTTCAGGATCCAGTCTTCAAGCGCAGCGGAGGTCAGATGCGTGGCCGGGATGGCTGCCGGGTTCCGCTGCCGTGGAACGGGAATCGGCCGCCGTTCGGCTTCTCGCCCGACGGCGTGCGGACCTGGTTGCCGCAGCCAGCGTCCTGGGCCGGGCTGACGGTCGAGGCTCAGCGGGCCGATCCCGCCTCGGTGCTCAGCCTGCACCGAGCGGCGCTGCGGCTGCGGCGGGCGCTGCCCGGCCTTCGCTCCGACGACTTCGCCTGGCGCCCCTCCGCTGCGGGCGTGCTCGATTTCGACCGCGGGCCGGGGGAACGCTGCGTGGTGAACATCTCCGGCGATCCAGTGCCGCTGACGGGCGCCGGTGAGGTGCTGCTGGCCAGCGGGCCGCTGCTGGACGGCGCGCTGCCGGCCGACACCGCCGTCTGGCTGGCTGCTTCGGCGCAGTGAGCCTGACCTAGGTGGATCTTCGGGCAGTGACCGGCCGCTGCCCGCAGACGGCAGGGCCTGAGTCGCCGGCTGCTGGCAGGATCAGCTGGCCGGGTCGTCCGGCGCGGGCTGGGCATCCTGCGGCGCCTGAGCGTCGCTGTCCTCGTCGTCCTCGGAGAAGGGAGCCAGAGGTGCGTTCTCGGCGGCCTGCTTGGCGTCGTCGATCGCCTTCTGAGCTCGCTCGAGCGGCTCCTGGCTCATGGGCTGGTCCTTCCCTGAGGGGTCATGACGCGGCCCGCTCACCGTAGCGGTCAGCCTGGCTATCCCCGGCATTACCGTGTGCGGATGGCAACTATCGAGGACGCCGAGCAGATCGCGATGGGTCTGCCCGAGGTGACCGCAGGCACCCGTTACCGGCACCGGGCCTGGTCGGTCACCGGCAACGTGTTCGCCTGGGAACGGCCGTTCAGCAAGGCCGACATCAAGCGCTTCGGCGCGCAGACCCCACCCGGAGGAGACATTCTCGCCGTCAGCGTGGCCGATCTTGGTGAGAAAGAGGCGGTACTGGCCGCCCATCCAGAAGCGCTGTTCACCATCCCGCACTTCGACGGCTTCGCCGCGGTGCTGGTGGAGCTGCAGGCCGTTACCGGCGACGTCCTGCGAGAGACGATCGTGGACGGCTGGTTGTCGTGCGCGCCGCCGGAACTGTCCGAGCAGTACCTGAAGGACGAGGCCTGAGCCAGAGTCAGGTACCGGCTCCGATGGCCGCGGTCAGCAGTGGCCAGGCCCGGTGCAGCTCCCGCTGCCAGTAGGGCCAGTCATGGACCCCCGGATCGTAGAAGTGGATGGTGGCCGGGACGCCGAGCGACTTCAGCCGCCTGGCCAGCGCATCGTTCTCCACTCTCAGAGACTGTTCGATTCTGGCGCCCTCCGGGTTGTTGTCGCCGGGGCCGGGACGCCCGCTCCCGGCTGAGATGTAGAGCTTGGTGCCGCGCAGCTTGGCGGCCAGATCGTAGGGATTGTGCGCCTTCCACACCTGGACGCCGGTGACCGGGTCTCCCCACAATGCGGCCGGATCCTGGCCCTCGGCGCTCAGCAGGTTCTGATACCCGCGGGCAGTGCTGTCGTCGAGCAGAGTGTCCGCGACCCCGCTGAACGCCGCTGCCGCCGCGAATCGAACCGGCCGTCCTCGCGATTCACACGGTCGTGATGGCCCG
>CAXUFS010000023.1:14446-18682 GCA_964250315.1 uncultured Kineosporia sp.
TGCCGCCGCGAATCGATCCGGATGCCGCGCGGCGTAGCCGAGCGCGCCGAGTCCGCCCATCGAGACACCGGCCACCGCCCACCGATCCGAGGCGTGATAGTCGCGAGTGAGCAGGGCGGCCAGTTCGATGAGATGAAAGTCCTCCCAGCGCGGGCCCTTCAGCCAATTGCTGTAGAAGCCCACCCGGCCGCCGTCCGGCATCACAACCAGGGCTTGGGTGTGGGCGGACAGAGCGACCACGTCGGTGGAACGGGTCCAGCTGCGGTAATCGTCACAGCAGCCATGCAGCAGCAGAACGACCGGCAACGTTCCGCTGGCCGGTGGATAGCGGGCCGGCAACAAGATCCGGACCGGGACACGCTGCCCCGCCGCCGGGGACGACACGATCAAGTCGAGCATCCGATCCGACAGCCTGGTCGTCGATGTCACCGTGAGTTCAGTGCTGCGGGTGGTGGTTGCCCCGGTCCTGGGCGGGCTTGGCGCCGGGCCGGCTCCGGAATCCCCGGCGCAGCCGGTGATTCCCAGCAGCGCCACCACGGCGGCCGCGGCGATCAGCCGGTGGGTCTGGCGCATCGGATCGAGACCTGGCCTTCCGCTGGAGCGGATATCGACTCGTTGTGCCGATTGTCCGCCCAGCGCCCGCCTAAGTCACCGTCAGCCAGGCAGTTCCGCGTCCTTCGTCGTGCCCCGGCTCAGAGCTGGCCGAACCTGACCACGGCCACAATCGCTGCCATGATCAGCAACACGCCATTGACGGCCAGCACCTGGCGTTCCCCGCGCCGCAGATGGGTCGCCATCGCGCCCACCATCAACAGGATGAAGCCCACCGCAGCCAGCGGGGTCAGGACCCGGGCGATATCGAGCAGCCAGGGGAAAATGATGCCGATCGCGCCCAGGATCTCCAGGCTCCCAATGGCTTTGACCATTCCGTTACTGAAATCGGCGGCCCAGGCCATGTTCGGGTTCGCGATCAGTTTCTCGCGCGACTGGGCCAGCTTGCCTGCTCCAGCCGCCGTGAACGCCAGCGCCAGGATCACTGAGAGAATCCACGCTACAGCAGACACAACACTCCTAACAGAAACCCCATCCATGGTGTGCTTGCTTGTTCAACAAGTTAGCGAACCAGCGATCGAGCGAGATGACAAGTAGCGAGGGGTGAGCCTGTTCTCATCATCACCACCAACCCACCACCAACATCACGGATGCCTGGCCGGCGGCTGCTGCCTTGACGTCACGCCCACCGATCAGCGGCGGGGAAGCTGACCTCTGCCTCTGGCGAGATCGCCGGGCGATCCAGCGATCCCTGCTGGCGGGCGGTCACCACCGCCGTGGCGAAGGCCGTGGTCAGCGGAATGCTCAGAATCAGCCCGATTCCCGCCACCAGTGTGCGGACGATCTCTTCGGCGATGCCCTCACTGGTCAGCACCTGACCCAGGGGCTGATCGTAGAGGTCGATCAGCAGCAGCACAGGCAGAGCCGCTCCGGCGTAGGCGAAGGCGATGGTGTAGACGGTGGAGGCCAGGTGATCCCGCCCGATTCGCATGGCCGAGCCGAATAGCCGCCAGACGCTCAGCTGCGGCGCGTGCTCGCGCAGTTCCCAGACGGCCGAGGCCTGAGTGACCGTGACGTCGTTCAGGACCCCCAGTCCGGCCAGGATGAGCCCGCAAGTGATCACGCCGATCAGGGTGTGCTGTCCGACCAGCTGGGTCAGGCTGAGACTGTCGTCGCCGGTCAGGCCGGTCAGGTGGGCTGAGCCGACCGCCCAGCTGGCCAGCAGGGCGGTGGCGGTCAGGCCAGCTACGGTGCCCAGCAGGGCGGTCGTGGTCTTGGCCGAGATGCCGTGAGCCGCATACAGAATCACCAGCATGATGCCGACACTCCCGGCCAGGGCGACCAGAACCGGATCATGACCGGCCCGCAGGGCCGGAAGCATGAACTTGACCACCGTGAGGTAACCCAGGGCCAGGCCAGCCAGCGCCGCGACCCCCCGCAATCGGGCGACGCCGACCACGAGAAGGACGAAGACGGCCAGCAGCAGTTCCAGCGGCAGGGTCCGGGAGAAGTCCACGAAGGCGTAGGAGCTGGCCTGGGCTGAGCTGGTGGTCACCGGCTGGCCGGTTTCGTCCAGGGCGTCGGCCGGGATCCGGTCTACGACGACCTTGGTGCCGGGCCGCAGTCCCGACTCGTACAGCTGGGTGCCGACCTCGACCGAAACCACCTGGCCGGTGTCCGGGCCGCTGGCCAGACGTACCTTCACAGTGAGGCAGGTGACCTGGGCAGGAAGGCTGCCATCCGGCAGGCGGTCCTCGGACGTCCCTTCACAGGTGTGCGAACGAGCCGACACGACGGCAGCAGGGTAGGTCTTGGTCCCTTGCAACAGAGCTGATTTCAATGGCGCGACGTGGCGGGGCCACAGAGTGAGAACGCCTGTGGCGGTGATGATGACGATCAGGATGACCAAAGCCCAGAGCACGGCACTGACCACTGGCGCCACTCGCACTCCAGCGCCGGAATCCAGCCGCGCACCGGCGGCTCTCCGGCCATGACCATGGCCAGCGCCCATCATTCGTCCTTTGGCAGAGTCTCCGGTCGGTCCGCGTCTGCCCCGGCCGACTTGGCCATCACGGTTCAGCCAGCATGCAAGCCTAGTGCAGCGAGATGGCAGAACCGGTTCGGGAACTGAGGAGAGTCGTGAGCACGCACCTGACTGTTACCGGCACGGAAATGGTCACGCCGGTCCTGCGCCGGGTTTGGTTCAGCAGCGCTGATCTGTCGGCCTTTACACAGAGTTCCTTCACTGATCGGTACCTGAAGCTGGTCTTCCCCAAGGACGGAGTCGACTACCCCGAGCCGCTCGACATCCGATCACTGCGCGGCCTGATTCCGGCGCAGGACATGCCCTCGGTCCGCACCTACACCGCCCTCTTTCCAGATGTCGAGCAGGGCCGCCTGGCCATCGACTTCGTTGTTCATGGCGATGAGGGCGTGGCTGGACCATGGGCGGGCCCGGCCCCCCCCCGGGGTCAGCTGCTGGCCAACCGGCCCCGGGGGGCCGACCGCCCCGACCCCCCCCCCGCCGGGCAGCTGCGGGGTGGGGACGAGTCCGCGCTGCCCGCCATCACCGCGGCGCTCAGTGACCTGCCGCAGACGGCGGTGGCCCGGGTGGTGGTGCTGGTCGACTCCGCTGCGTACGAACCAGCGCTGCCGCTTGCGGCCGGCGCCGAGGTTACCTTCGTTCATCGTGAGGACGGCGCCGGCTCTGGCAACGCCTTGCTGGACGCGGTCCGGGCCATGTCCTGGCTGCCCGGACGGGTCCATGCCTTCGTGCACGGCGAGGCTGAGCAGGTGATGCACGGCATCCGGCCCCACCTGTTCACCGAGCGGCAAATCAGCCGCGAGCAGGTGTCGATCTCCGGCTACTGGCGGATGGGACGGTCCGAGGAGGGCTTCCGGCAGTGGAAGTCGCAGCTGGCTGAGGCCGAGGGCGGCAGCCGCCGCTGATCAGCCATCTATTCGACGAGGGCCTGGGTGCCTAGAACGAGCGTGAGCGCCAGCCGCTGCGCGTCGTCCGCACCGGGTTCGGCCGTGTAGACGGTGATGCGCAGGTCATCTCCGGCGACGATGAGCGTGTCGCAGTCGAGCGCGATGCGCCCGACCGCTGGGTGGTCGACGATCTTGCGCCGCGACATGTCCGCAGGAGGGGGCGGGGCGGGAGATTGCCAGAGTTCAGTGAAGCCCGGCGCCGAGTCGCCGAGGTCATTGATCAGCGCCCCAGGCTCCGGTCGGCGGGGTAGCGGGCGGTAGTCAGGCGTAGGTCGGCGACGAGCAGAGCCACGTGCTGAGCGAACTCCCGGCCGGTGTGGACGACGCGGGTGGGCCGGCGGTTCAGGTGACGCCAGATGGCATTGCGCTCCTGGCCGCGCCAGCTCGTCGTATCGCCCATCAGCGCGTCGTAGGGCGCGTTGGCCAGGACCAGCGTCCAGGTGGCGTCGTAGACGACGACGGGCGTGTGGGCGAGGCGGTCGAGCACGCGCTGCACGCTCGCAGGCACCCGCGAGGGGACGACGTCGAGCCCGGGGACGGTCAGGCCAGCCAGCTCGCACCCGGCTGGATGCCCGGCACCGCCCTCAGCCGGGCCGCCCCGGGCCCGTTCAAGCGGCGGGGCGTGGCCAGGGCCGGCTCCCCGGCGTGGCCCCTCCCGAAAAGTCAGGCCCCGTGCGGGCCTCGATCGCCCGC
>CAXUFS010000024.1:0-18599 GCA_964250315.1 uncultured Kineosporia sp.
ATCCAGCATCGACCGGCCACCCACGAGCAGGCCGGCCTTGTCCACGCCGCCCAACCGGCGACCGGCGCCCCCAGCCAACACGACGGCGTCGTAGTCCATGACCTGAAGTGTGGCCGGCCTACTGGTCAGGCCAGCCGGACCGGGTGACACTGCCCGGGTGACACACAGCACGGTCCGGCGACCGGTTCAGCGGGTCGACCTCGCCCAGCCCAGCGGCTCGGCCGGGCGCAGCACCGGCCTCGACACCCTGGCCACCGAGGAGCCGCTGCAGATTCTGATCAACCAGGAGCCCTACGCCACCACCATGCGCACTCCCGGCCATGATCTGGAACTCGCGCTCGGCTTCCTGATCTCTGAAGGTGTCATCTCGACGCCAGAAGATGTCGCGAGTGCGGCGCACTGCTCGAACACCTCGCGGCTGACCGCACCGGACGGCTCCCGCCAAAGCGCTGAGGCCGATCACAACGCGGTCACGGTGGAGCTGCGCCCGCATCTGCCAGGACCGGATCCGTCCAAGCACCGGCATGTCACCAGCGCCTGCGGAGTGTGCGGGACGGCGACGGTGGACGCCGTCCGCGCTCGTTCCCGCTACGACCTGGCCGACGACCGGGCCAGTGTGGACGCGGCACTGATCACCGGTCTGCCACCAGCCATGCGCCGGGCCCAGAGGGTGTTCGAGCGCACCGGCGGCCTGCATGCGGCGGCCCTGTTCGACCGCGGCGGACGGTTGCTCTGCCTGCGCGAAGACGTGGGCCGGCACAACGCCGTCGACAAAGTGGTGGGCTGGGCCTTCACCCGTGAGCTGGTGCCGCTGACCGGCCACGTCATCCAGGTCAGCGGACGGGCTTCGTTCGAACTGGTGCAGAAGGCCTGGCTGGCCGGCGCGCCGATCCTGGCCGCGGTGTCGGCGCCGTCCTCCCTGGCCGCGGAACTGGCCGAAGAGGCCGGGATGACGCTGATCGGGTTCTCCCGGGACAACCGCTTCACCGTCTACTCCGGCGGTCACCGGATCACCTGATCGGACCACCGGAACCCTGTTATCCAGTCCGAACGGGGGCCGGCGCCGGCCTGATCAGGAAACGCTCAGCCGAACCAGGGACAATGAACGTCGTGGCTGATGACGTGAGCGGGGGCCGGCCGCTGCTGCGAGGACGCGTGCTGGGTTTCCCGGTACATCTGGACCTCTCCTTCGTCGTGATCATGGCGATCATCGGCTACTACCCCGGTGTCGGCCTGCGCGACATGGTGCTGTGGTTGCTGATCACCCCGGTCGCCGTGCTGGCGCACGAGCTGGGCCATGCGGCCGCCGCCCGGGCGGCCGGAGCTGAGCCCGAGATCGCGCTGGCCGGCTTCGGTGGCGTCACCACCTACGTACCGCCCAGGCCGCTGTCCCGGGCCCGATCGATCGGCATCTCGGTGGCCGGGCCGGGCGTCGGCCTGGTGATGGGGGCGATCCTGATCGCGATCGCCCGAACCGTCGGCGACGGTCTGCAGGACAGCAGCTGGCAGTGGTCAGCGTTGCGGATCGGCGTCTTCACCTGCATCGGCTGGAGCCTGCTCAACCTGCTCCCGGTGCTGCCGCTGGACGGGGGCCAGGCGATGCGCGAGTTCCTGCCGGGAGCCCCCGCGGTCCGGCAGCGCCGGGCCACGGTGATCTCAGTGCTGGCCGGCCTGATCGCGGCCGTCCTGGCCTACATCTACGGACAGCCGTTCGTGGCTCTGTTCATGGTGCTGTTCGTGATCAGCAATGGGCTGGCTCTGCGGACTCCGGCCGGCCAGCGACCGGCCGGGGGCACGGCTGGGATGTCGCCGGAGCAGCAGGTGGTCGCGCTGCTCTGGCAGAACGAGCCGCAGCGAGCCCGCCAGCTGATGGCCTCACTGCCTGGTGACGCCCAGGTCGACCTGGCCGTGCACGGTGCGGTGATGGCGCTGACCGGCGATCGCGAGCAGGGACATGCGCTACTCAACCAGGAAATCGCCCGGCGTCCCGGCGATCCCGATGCCGCGGCACTACTGGTGCTGACCCAGCTGCTGGAGCACGACTGGGACGCCTTAGTGCTCACCCTGCAGGGGCCGGGCGGAGCAGCGGTTCCACCGGCCGTGATCGATCGGGCGATCGAGGAGGCGCGCGGGACCGGCCGGGAGGACGTGGCTGGCCGGCTGAGCGTGCTCACCGGCCGCTGATCGCCAGCAGCTGCTCAGGCAGGCGCGCACATCCAGGGCGTGCTCAGGTCGAAGAACTCCGGGACGCTGCCGTCGCTGATCTCATTCATCTTCTCCATCTCGGCGGCGATCTCCGGCGTGGGCTCCTTCTTCTCCCCCTCCCGCGCGTCAGCCTCCGACGTGAACCAGAGCGCCATCGTCCACCGGCCACTCTCATGAGCGATCGCCAGGCTGCCCAGGATGTCGGGGCGGAAAGCGGCGAACGCGCCGGAGTCCTGACTCTCGAACAGTTCTCTGGCCCGGTCCGGGTCCGAGCCGGTGCCCTGCATGAACTGAACGAAACCCGCTCGCCCAGGGTCACCGATGATGTCGGGTACCACCCACACACTGTCGGAGATGTCGGGCTCTCCATCGAGAAGCCGTGACGTCTGGTCCCACCAGGCGACCTGCTCGGGTCGCTGGGCGCTGCGCTGCGCCTGCAGCTGTGACTCGAACCTGACCGCTGCGATGTATCGGCCGTCGCCGGTCACGCCATGGGTCAGGCCGAGCCAGCCGTCGGCGCCGGGCGCGAGGTCGCGGACCCACGCATCGACCGCGGCCCGGATCTGATCGGGCTGGCTGGTACGGCCACTGACCACCTGAACGAACATCGCTTGTTCCTCCATCGCTCCCGGATCACCGTTGGTCACTGCGTTCGGCACGACACTAGCGACGTCCGGCCAGCGCCGCCGTCACCAGAGGTCACCGTCGCGCCAGTCGCAGGTGAGTTCACCGGTCGGGTCGAGCGGAACGACGCCGGGCAGCACGTAGATCCAGCCATCCTCGTCCCGGGTCCGGCGGCGGCCGGACGGCGTGAGTGCCCAGGCGGATCCGGTCCAGGGCAGCCAGCCCCGCCTGGCGTACAGCCGGGCGCCGTCCTCGCTGGCGGCCAGGCCGCCGAAGTCATAGGCCCGCCGGATCACCTGCTCCAGCGAAACCAGCAGCGCCGCTCCCACGCCCTGGCGCCGGCGTCCGGCCGCCACCGCTACCCCCTCGACATATCCGCAGCGCAGTGCTCGCCCCTGGTGCACCATGCGCCGCTGCACGACGCTGGCGTGGCCAGTCAGCTGTTCGTGTTCGTCCCAGGCCAGCGCGTGCAGGCCGCCGAGAGAGTGCTCCCAGTCGTGATCGCTGAACGTCCCCGCGAATGCCTGGTCCAGCAGGGCCCGGGCCTGATCCAATACGGCCGGCTCCAGGTCGGCGGTGTGCGCGCGGGTCACCCGGATCACACCCGGCATTGTCCCAGGGTCAGCGCGCCGGGTACAGCTCGCCCTCACTACTCACTCACTACTCAGCGTATAACCTTGGCACAATCCGTCATCGGCGACAGCGGGTTGGAGGCGTTCGTGATCAGGACGGCGGCCGGGCTGATCCTGGTCTCGCTGATCGTCGGAGGGTGCGGTCATGATCTCGAACCGGACTCCGTCCGAACTCCGGCCGCCGGTGTGACGCCGCCCCCGGCGGTGTCACCCGAGATAGCGATGACACCGTCCTCAACCCACTCCCCGGCCCGGACCTCGGACCCGATCGGCCACAAGGCGCCGCAGGCCACCCCGATGCCGGGACGGCCTGCGGTGATTCCACCGTTCCGCTGGCGCGTGGCCGCGGCGACCGGCAAGGGATTGGGGGCGTCCTGGCACCCCGGCTGTCCGGTCGGCCCAGCTGATTTGCGAGCAATCTCATTGCGCTACTGGGGTTTTGACGGCGCTGTGCACAGCGGCGTACTTGTCCTGAACCGGGTTGTGGTGCGCCGGGCCCGGGCCGTGTTCGCCACTATGTACCAGCGAAAGTTTCCGCTTCGGAGTGTGATTCCGGTTCATCGGTTTGCGGGGGCGAGCGACCACGCCTCGATGGCAGCGGACAACACCGCAGCGTTCAACTGCCCTCATGCGGTATCGGCTGGACCGCCACGATGGTCCAGCCACGCCTACGGGCGGGCCATCGACGTCAATCCGGTGGAGAACCCGTACCTGTTCGGTCAGCGGGTGCTGCCGCCATCCGGCGCCGGGTACCGCAACCGGTCCACACCGGATCCGGGGCTGATCCGCAAGGGCGATCCGATTCAGGCCACGTTCAGTGCGGCCGGGTTCCGCTGGGGCGGCGATTTCCCGGACCCGGACTACCAGCACTTCGAACGCTGACCAAATCATGACGGCGTCGGACCAGGAGGCCCTGACCTGGGCCCACGAGCTGCTGCGCGCCGGTTCTGGCTCCGGCGTCGCTTCTGGCGTCAGCTCTGAATTGCTCCGGGATCGGCCATGGTCGCGAACCTGGCGGATGGAGGGCCCCGCCCGGGTCGCCTTCCTGAAGGTCACCGGACCGGCCAGCCACTACGAGGCCGAGCTGACTCACCGGCTGGCTCTGGTCGCCCCGTCGTTCGTGCCCGGCGTCCTCGGGTTCGAGCCGCAACAGGGCTGGCTCCTGCTGGCCGACGCCGGGCCCACGCTGGAGACCCGGCCCGAGGACGGCTGGCGGCTAAGCAACTGGGAGCAGCTGGTGACCCGATTCGCCCAGCTGCAGCGGCTGGCTGAACCGCTGGTTGCCGGGCTGATCGCGGCGGACGTGCCGGATGAGCGGCCGCAGCGGCTCCCGGCTGTGCTGACCGGCCTACTGCAGCGATCGCCCAACCTGTACGGCCTGAACGAGGCGGAGCGCGCCCGGCTGCATGGGCTGACGCCGTCCTGGGCCGCCGATCTGGACGTGCTGGCCACCCTGCCGGTTCCGGCGTCCATCCAGCACGGCGACCTGCACCCCGGCAATGTGAGCACGGACGCCGCTGGCCAGCCGGTGTTCCTCGACTTCGGTGACGCGAGCATCGCGCACCCGTTCGTCACCCTGCTGGTACCGCTGCTGATGGCCGGTCGGGCCGGTGCGGCCAGGGCGGACGCGGAACGGATCAAGGACGTATACCTGAACGAGTTCAGCGATCTGGCTCCCCGGCGCCGGCTCCGGCCGGTACTGGCGGCAGCGCTGCGGCTGGGCTGGGTGAGCCGGGCCAGTGCCTGGGATCGCGCCCTGCGGGCGGATCCCCCGGCCAGCGCCGGATGGGGTCATCCGGTGCCGGACGCTCTGCGCAAGCTGCTCGATCGATAATCCGGGTCTACATTCGGGCCCATGTCCGCCAAGCCTGCAATCGATCTGCTCACCGACGCACTGAGCCGTACCAAGCAGAACGTGCATGCCGTCACCGACGGGCTGACCGGGCAGCAGCTGTCATTCCGGCCAGGACCGGACGCCAACTCGATCGCCTGGCTGATCTGGCACCTGACCCGGGTGCAGGACGACCATGTCGCGGACGTCGCCGGTGTGCCTCAGGTGTGGACGGCCAAGGGCTGGGTCCAGCGATTCGGCCTGGATCTGGACGATGAGGACACCGGCTACGGACACGACAGTGATCAGGTGGCCTCGGTCAGGGTGGATTCAGGCCGGCTGCTGACCGGCTACTACGACGAAGTGCACGAGCAGACCCTGGGCTACCTGGCCACCCTGTCCGAGGACGACCTGAACCAGATCGTGGACGAGCGCTTCAATCCGCCGGTCACACTGGCGGTCCGCCTGATCAGCGTGATCGACGACGACGCCCAGCACGCCGGTCAGGCTGCCTACGTCCGCGGACTGCTGCCGGGCTGATCCGCGGGCTGATCGCCAGTCTGATCGCCGGTCTGATCGCCGGTCTGATCGCCGCGCTTATCCGCGGGCACGCTCCCGGACTGCGCGCGGGCGTAGGCGTGCGCCTCCTCGGCGGCGACCAGCACCGCGGCGCCGAAGCCGGCCAGCCCAAACCCGAGGATGGTCTCCGGCCACCAGCCGGTACGGATCGTGTCCCCGAGCAATACGATGCCCGCGATCGAGGGGCCCAAAGTCTGCGCCGCGATCATCGGCGCGGTGGCCGCGGTGACCCGGCCGCGTTGCAGGCTGACCGAGTAGAGCAGATACGCGGTCACCCCGGCGATCACCATCAGATAGGTGGCCGGCGAGCCGAGCAGGCTGGCGGGGGCGAAGCCGGGCAGGATCCGGGCGCTGATACCGACCACGGTGTAGCCGACGCCGGCCATCAGGCCCAGCACCCCGGTAGCAATGGTGTCCGGCAACCCGTGCGAACAGGCCGCGACCAGGATCATCAAGACGATCGCGGCCACCATGGCGATGATCAGCCCGGAAGTCGCTCGATCGCTCCCGGCCGGTCCGGCCGACAGGCTGAGCACGCCGATGCCCACGCAGACAGCGGCGACCGCCCACCACTCCAGCCTGGTCAGAGGATCGTGGAAAACGATTACCGAGAGCACGGCGGTCACGGCCAGGCTTCCGGCGATCCCGCTCTGGGCCAGGAACAAGGGCAGCAGCCGCAATGCCACCAGGTGCAGGCTGAAGCCGGCCAGGGTCAGAGCCAGGGCCAGGTCGAATACCGGCGAGCGCAGCAGCCGGAACAGCAGCCGCAGGTCCAGCGCGTTCACCGTGTCGACCGAACGCGCGGCCATCGCCTGGAAGATCGCGGCGGCGCCGTACATCAGGGCCGCCAGCAGAGCGCAGGTGAGCCCCAGCAGCATGGGTCAGCCGCTCTGCCGCCCGGCGCCGGGGACCAGCGCTGGCCGATGCGGACGCCGGACAGTGAGGAACACGCTGGCGCCCACGTAGTAGAGCAGGTACAGCAACGAGAACCCGATCAGGAACCCGTTGGGGTGCGGCGTCTGCAACAGCAGGATCGCGTACAGCACCAGCCAGGCACCGGTCAGAGTCAGGCTGGCGGTGCGGAAGAACTTGGTTCGCGAGGGGTAAAGGTACTTGATCGGGACGAACACCAGCAGCGAGCAGAGTATGAAGATCCAGCTGGTCGCCATCGGGTTGAGGCCCATGATCACGACGTAGAACGCGACCACGTTCCAGTAGCTGGGGAAGCCGAGAAAGAAGTGGTCGGAAGTCTTGGCGTCGACCCGGCAGAACTGATAGCTGCTGGCCAGCAGAGGCAGCGCCGCGACCACGGTGCCCAGGGTGCCGTCAGGCAGGTAGCCGCCAGTCCACAGCAGCACCACCGGAGCGAACACGTAGGTGATGTAGTCGACGATGTTGTCGAGCATGGCGCCGTCGAACGACGGAATGGTTTCCTTGACCCGCAACCGGCGGGCGAGCATGCCGTCGGTGCCGTCGATGACGAGAGCGACCAGGCTGATCCAGAGCGCCTTGATGGCTTCGTTGTTAACCGCCG
Source organism: uncultured Kineosporia sp. (assembly GCA_964250315.1). GTDB lineage: Bacteria > Actinomycetota > Actinomycetes > Actinomycetales > Kineosporiaceae > CAXUFS01. The sequence continues at coordinate 7,406 of CAXUFS010000024.1, forward strand.
CGATGATCACCAAAAACGCCAGCACGGTGCCGCTGGCGGTGTAGAGGTGAACGCCCATGCCGGCCACCCGGATCCGGGCGGAGACAAACGGCGGTGACACGAGATCGTGTGTCGTCAGGGAAACCCCCAGAAGCTCCGTTGGCTGTGTCGCCTAGTGGTTCGGGCAGTGTCTCATAGCCGCCGCACCTGCGATCTCGTTCAGTCACCCCAAGATCCGCTTGGCCGGGGTGGTACAGCCCCCGGCACCGGCTCCAGGAGTGGGCGCCCCGGGGCGCGAGCCCAGCGGGTGATCTTGAGTGCTAGCCGGAAACCAGGGAGCTGGCGAACTGGGCGGCATACAGCCGGGCGTAGGCGCCGTCTGCGGCCAGCAGCCCTTCGTGGCTGCCCTGCTCGACGATGGCGCCGTCCTCCATCACCAGGATCAGGTCGGCATCCCGGATCGTCGACAGCCGGTGTGCGATCACGAAACTGGTTCGCCCGGTCCGAAGTTCGTTCATCGCCTGCTGGATCAGCACCTCGGTGCGGGTGTCGACCGAGCTGGTCGCCTCATCCAGGATCAAGATCGCCGGCTCGGCCAGGAAGGCCCGGGCGATGGTGATCAGCTGCCGCTCCCCGGCACTGATGTTGTCGCCCTCATCGGAGATCACGGTGTCGTAGCCATCTGGGAGGGCGCGGACGAAGCGATCGACATACGTGGCCCGGGCCGCCGCCTCGACCTGCTCCCGGCTGGCGCCGTCCACCCCGTAGCCGATGTTGTCCGCGATCGTGCCGGCGAACAGCCAGGTGTCTTGCAGCACCATCCCGATCCGGGAGCGCAGATCCTCCCGGGCCATGCTCGCGATGTCGGCCCCGTCCAAGGTGATCCGGCCCGCGGTGACCTCGTAGAAACGCATGATCAGGTTGACCAGGGTGGTCTTGCCCGCCCCGGTGGGACCCACGATGGCCACCGTCTGGCCGGGCGCGGCGACCAGGGAGAGGTCGTCGATCAGCGGCTTGTCCGGCTGGTATCGGAAGGCCACGTGCTCGAACGCGACCCGGCCCTGCGACGGCGGGAGCTGCGCCCGCGCCGGATCGGGGGACTGCTCGTCGGCGTCCAGCAGCTGGAAGACCCGCTCCACTGAAGCGACTCCGGACTGCATCAGATTGGCCATGCTGGCCACCTGGGTCAGTGGCTGGCTGAACTGGCGGGAGTACTGGATGAACGCCTGCACGTCGCCGATCGAGAGTGCACCGGCAGCCACCCGCAGGCCGCCGGCCACCGCGACCGCGACATAGTTCAGGTTGCCGATGAAGGTCAGAGCCGGCTGGATGGTGCCGGAGATGAACTGTGCCCGGGCGCTGGCCTCGAACAGTGCGGTGTTGTGCTGGTCGAAGATCCGCTCCGCCTCCTGCTGCTGCCCGAAGACGGTGACCAGCGAGTGACCGGTGAACATCTCTTCGATGTGCGCGTTCAGCTGCCCGGTGGAGGCCCACTGGCGGACGAAGTTGGGCTGAGCCCGCTTGCCGATCCAGGCCGCACTCAGGATCGACAATGGCACCGTGACCAGCGCGATCAGCGCCAGCAGCCAGGAGATCCAGAACATCATCGACAGCACCCCGATGATGGTGAGGACGGACGTGACCAGCTGGCTCATGGTCTGCTGCAGGGTCTGCTGCACGTTGTCGATGTCGTTGGTGACCCGGCTCAGCACCTCGCCACGCGGCTGCCGATCGAAGTAACCCAGCGGCAGCCGGGACAGCTTGGCCTCCACCTGCCCACGCAGATCGAAGACGGTGCGCTGCACCACCAGCGCGATCAGCCGGCCCTGCACCAGGGTGAACAGGGAGGCGACGACGTAGATCAGCAGTACCCAGAGCAGCACCGCCCGCAGAGCGCTGAAATCGATGCCGAGCCCGGGCCGGAAGTCGATCGAGGAGAGCAGATCGGCCAGCCCCTCCTGGCCGCGGCCCCGTAACCCGGCGATGGCCTGCTCCTGGGTCACTCCGGCCGGGACGTTCCGGCCCACCACCCCGGCGACCACGATGTCGGTGGCGTGGCCGAGCAGCCGGGGACCGAGCACGTTCAGCGTGACCCCGAGCAGCCCGGCCACCACGATCACGCCGACCAGCATCCGGTTCGGTCGCAGCAGCCCGAGCAGACGCAGGCCAGAACCCTTGAAGTCCATCGACTTGGCGCCCGCCCCCGCGCCCATCATCATGCCCATCGGCCCGCGCGGGACCGGTGGACGCCGGACGGCCTCCGCTGCGGCGCCGGAGGGGATCTCCGGCCCGCTCTGCGGGCGACCGCCGCTGCGCCGGTCGGTCGTGCTCATGCCGCCTCTTCCTCGCTCAGCTGGGACAGCACGATCTCGCGATAGGTCTGGCTGGATTCCATCAGTTCCTGATGGCTGCCCACCCCGGCGATCGCGCCGTCCTCCAGCACGATGATCCGGTCGGCGCCGCGGATGGTGCTGACCCGCTGGGCCACGATCAGCACGGTGGCATCCTGGATCCGCCCGGCCAGCGCGGCCCGCAGCCGGGCGTCGGTGGCGTAGTCCAGCGCCGAGAACGCGTCGTCGAACACGTAGATGTCGGGCCGGTGCACCAGAGCCCGGGCGATCGCGAGCCGCTGCCGCTGGCCGCCGGACACGTTGCTGCCGCCCTGCGAGATCGGCGCATCCAGGCCCTCGGGCAGCCGCTGCACGAAGTCCCGGGCCTGAGCCACGGTGAGCGCGTCCCACAACTGCTCGTCGGTGGCGTTCTGGTTGCCGTAGCGCAGGTTCGAGGCGATCGTGCCGGAGAACAGGTAAGCCCGCTGCGGCACCAGGCCGATCGCCTTGACCAGCGCCGGGCCGGACAGTTCGCGAATGTCGGTGCCGTCCACCACGATCTGCCCGGACGTCGCATCCATCAGCCGGGCGATCAGGTTGACCAACGTGGTCTTGCCACTGCCGGTGCTGCCGATCACCGCGGTGACCTGCCCCGCGGAGGCGCGGAACGAGATGTCGCGGAGCACCGGCGCCTGGGCCCCGGGATAGTGGAAGCCGACGTCCCGCAGCTCGAGCAGGCCGCGGGCGGTGACCGACTCGACCGGGTGCTCGGCGAGGCGAACGGTCGATTCGGTGCTCATCACCTCCTCGATGCGCTCGGCGCAGACCTCGGCCCGGGGCAGCATCACGAACATGAAGGTGGCCATCATCACGGCCAGCAGGATCTGCATCAGATAGGACAGGAACGCGGTCAGGCCGCCGATCTGCATCCCGCCGCTGTCCACCCGGTGCGCACCGAACCAGATCACCGCCACGCTGGACACGTTGATCACCAGCATCACCGTGGGCGGCATCAGGGCCATCAACCGGCCCGCGGCCAGGCCGACGTCCATCGAGGCCTGGTTGGCCCGGCCGAACCGGCGTCGTTCGGACTCGTCCCGCACGAACGCCCGGATCACCCGGATGCCGGTGATCTGTTCGCGCAGCACCCGGTTCAGCTCGTCCAGCCGGGATTGCATCTGCCGGAACAGCGGACGCATGAACACGATGATGATTCCGATCAGCAGCACCAGGACCGGCACGATCACCAGCAGCAGCGCCGACAGCGGCGGATCCACATGGATGGCCATCACGATGCCGCCCACACACATGATCGGTGCGGCCACCATCAGGGTGAAGGTGAGCAGGGTCAGCATCTGCACCTGCTGCACATCGTTCGTGCTGCGGGTGATCAGCGATGGCGCTCCGAACGCGCCCACCTCGCGGGCCGAGAAGCCCTGCACCCGCTGGAACAACGCCTTGCGGACGTCCCGCCCCACTGACATCGCGACCCGGGCGCCGAACCGCACGGCGACCACCGCACAGGCCACCTGCAGCAGAGTCACCAGCAGCATCACGCCGCCGGTGCGGACGATGTAGGCGCTGTCCCCCTTGACCACACCTTTGTCGATGATGTCGGCGTTGAGCGTGGGCAGGTACAGCATGGCCAGGGTCTGCACGGTCTGGAGGACGACGACCACCCATACCTGCGCCCGGTAGGGCGGCAGGTTTCGTCTCAGCAGCTGAATCAGCACGTCATCACCCTCGGCTCGATTTTGCCGTGCCCGGACCGTTTCCGGCCACCCTAATCAGAACCGCCGACAGGTTCGGCGCACTGGCGATGGGCCCAGGGCCTGGAGCCGCTGCGATGCCCGAACCCGGTTCGCCCGGTCGCGGGCCGATATCGAGATCCGGGCCCGGCTGGAACAGGCGGGTCTGAAGCGGTCCGTCGTCCAGGCGCCGGCCCGATTCCGTGTTCGGGTCCCACTCAGCACTCGTGGCGAGGCCGCTGAGATATGGCCCCACCTTCGCGATCGGTGCAGGGACGCTGACGGTGCGGACGATGGTGTCAGTCTTGGAGGCCGACTTCGAGTGCCTGGATCCGCCCTCGCACGTGGGTCAGATCCAGGCACTCGCCGAACTGGCTATCTGGTGCGCAGGCCGTATCCGTAGGGGAAGGCCGGATGGTAATCGGCGTCACCCACGTTGATCGGCTCCTGGGCCGCCGTCGCCGGCCAGGTCACCGGGAGCTTGCCGGTGAACGGACGCCGGCCGAACAGCACGTCGGCCACACCTTCGCCCTCACTCCCCGGCAGCCAGGACGCCACCAGCCCATCGATCGTGGCCAGCCGGTCCGCGCCGATGACCTGCGGACGCCCGGAGACGACCAGTACGACGCATCGGGCGATCGCGGCGCAGACCTTGTCCACGACGGCTTGATCGCCTGGCTGCAAGTCCAGCGACTTCGCCTCACGCGGCACGTTGTTGTCGGCCGGGTCGTACGCCCACTGCGGTCCGCCGACGTCGCCGAAGCCCTCGGCGTACGGTGTCTCGCCCACGACCACGACGCCCACATCACTACCCGCCGTCGGTGCCGAGGCGTCCTGGCTGTAGGTCACGCTCGCATGCGGTGCGACCTGACGGATGCCGGCCAGGATGGTCGTGCCCGGCTGCTGCCCCGCATTTCCGGAGAAGCCCTGCCAGGTGAGCGTCCATCCGCCCATCTGGTTACCGAGGTTGTCCGCACTGCGCCCGGCCACGTAGATGTGCGCATTGCGCTTCAGTGGCAGTACCTGGCCCCGGTTCTTGAGCAGCACCTGGGACTCTGCCGCTGCCTGGCGGGCCACCGCACGGTGCGCCGCCGACCCGACCGACGCAAGGTTCGTCCGGTCCGCGTAGGGGTGCTCGAACAGGCCGAGCTGGAACTTCTTGGTCAGGATCCGGCTGACCGCGTCATCGATGCGGCTGCCACTGATGCGTCCGGCCCGGACCTCGGCCAGCAGCGTGGTCTCGAAATCGGCGAAGTTCTGCGGCTGCATGAACATGTCGATGCCCGCGTTGACGCCGGTGCGGACCTGGGTCGCGAAGTCGCCCGGGATGTGGTCGATCCCGTTGTAGTCACTGATCACGAAGCCGTCGAAGCCGATCTTGTCCTTGAGTACCGACTGGATCAGCTCACGGTTGGCGTGCATGTTGATCGGGTTTCCCACGCCGTCCTCGGTCCAGTCGACGCTGGAGTACGACGGCATGATGCTGCCGGTGTGGTGCTTGCGCACGGCCGCGACGTAGGGCGCCAGGTCGATCCGGGCGAAGTCGGCCCGGTTCGTGACGGTGATGCCCTGGTCGATCGTGTAGTCGCCGGTCCCGGTGCCGTACCTGGTGTCGCCATCGCCGGCGTAGTGCTTGGTGGTCGCGAGCACGTGGTCCCGGCGTTTCAGGTCGCTGAGCTGCGTACCCTGCAACCCGTCGATGGCCGTCGTCATCTGGGTGACCAGTTTCGGATCCTCGCCGAAGCTCTCGTAGGAGCGGCCCCAGCGGGCATCCCGGGTCACGCACACACAGGGCGCGAAGTCCCAGGGGATGCCGGTCGCGCGGACCTCGGTGGCGGTGGTGTGGTAGACCCTCGCGACCAGCTTCGGGTCACGGGTGGCACCAAGCCCAATGTTGTGCGGGAAGATCGTTGCGCCGTAGACGTTTCCATGCCCGTGGACGGCGTCGATGCCGTAGATCATGGGGATGTGAAGCCGGGTCTGCAGCGCGGCTGCCTGATACCGGTCGACCATGTCGGCCCAGGCCACAGGAGTGTTCGGCGTCGGCACCGAACCACCGCCGGAGAGGATCGAGCCCAGGTTCAAGCTGGTGATCAGCCCGGTATCGGTATCGATACTGGCGCGTTCGGCCTGGGTCATCTGGCCGACTTTTTCCTCCAGCGTCATCCGGCCGAGCAGGTCCCTGACCCGGGCGGCGACCGGCAGCTTCGGGTTGAGATAAGCCGGCCGGCTGGTCTTCGTCGCGGCTGCTACCCCGCTGGAGGTGGCGGTGGCCGCACCCGCCATCGGTATCACCAGGGCCGATGCTACGGCGGCGATCAGGACTGTCGACGTTGTGGTGCGCACACGGGCCTCCCGCGCATTGCCTGGCGGGCCGCCTCGTTACAGCCAGGCCGGGGCAACGCGCGTACATCCTCACACCGGACACTTAGGAAGAAAAGGGGTGCTAGTTCGCTATCCCCCTGCGAAGTGGCTGGTGACTGGTGAGTCCCGGACTCCGGTCAGGCTCACGATCAGATGCTGCACACCCGTGTCCTGGGGCGCAGCTCGCGGTGGCCAGGAGCAGGGCAGCCACCCGCGGTCGTCACCAGGGACGGCGCGGCGGAGCAGACCTATCGGCGGGTGGTCGAGCGGATCGAGGGCGGTTGACCTACAGCCATCGGTTGCGTCGCAGAAGCGCGAACACCCCGCCGCCCAGCACCACGATCACCAGGCAGCTGGCCACGAACCCGCCGCGATGCCCGAACCCGGGATAGGGCACGTTCTGACCGTAGAACCCGGTGACCGCCGTCGGCACAGCGATGATGGCCGCCCACGCCGCCAGCCGCTTGGTGATCTCGTTCAGCTGGGCGCCCTGCTCGTTCAGGCTCACCTCCTGGATTCGGTTCACCCGGTCGCGGGTGGCGTCGATGGTCTCCGCCGCCCGCAGCACATGGTCGTGAACGTCCTGGTAGTAGGGCGCGAGCCCGTCGTCCATCAGCTGGCTGTCGCTGCGGGCCAAGCGGCCCACGACGTCCTGCATCGGCGCCACCAGCCGGCGCAGATTCGCCAGCCGCAGACCCAGCTCGTAGGCCCGGCGGCGGACATCGAGATCCGGGCGCGGCTGGAACAGATGGGTCTGAAGCTCATCCACGTCATCCTCGAGGGCCTCGACCACCTGATAGTGACCATCCACCACCGCATCCAGCAGCCCATACACCAGGACGCTCACCTCGTTCTGAGCGTGTACCAGATCCGCGTTCAGGTCCCAGCGCGCGATCAGCGCATCGATGTCGAACTCACTCTTCCGCACGGTGATCAAGGCCCGGCCGGTGACGAAGCAACCTATCTCGCCGCTGGTCATATCGCCGTGTTCGTCCAGCCCGACGGCATACATGTTGGCGAACAGGTGTGTGCGGTACCGGTCCAGCTTGGGCCGCTCGTGCGGCTGGATCGCATCCTCGACCGCCAGCGGATGCAGGCCGAACTCCTCCACCACGATCTGCATGTCCGCCGGACCCGGATCGAGCAGATCGAGCCATACCACCGAGCTGGGATCATCCTCGAGCAGGCCCTTGATCTCCTCCGCTGGAAAACCCTCGGAGAGCAGGCTGCCGCCCCGGTAGAGCCGGGTCCGGGTCGCGCAGGTGGGTGGCACCGCCTGGGACACGCTCGGCGCGGCGGGTCCTGGCGTCTGCGGATCGCCGGGCGCCTGCTCGGGGCCCGGCTGCTGAGCCTGAGCGGGCCAGTCGGGCCCGGGCTGCGGAGTCACAGCTGCTCAGCATGCCATTCCGCACGTGACCAGTGGCACGCGAGCCAGGGCCCCCGAGCCGGACTCAACCCGGGGACCGCGTTGTTGCACCCGCAGTCATGCATACCGCCCGTGCCCCGCGAAGGTGGCTTCCCGCCCGCGTTCTGATCACCCGCTCCGCGCTGGCCTTCCAGCACGGGCGGGCGATCGCGGCCCGGTGTGAGGCGCTGGGCGTGCCGGAGATCGACCTGCTCAAGGGCGATCGGTTGCCGCCGATCCGGGAAGCGAGCGAGCGCGCCAGCTATGCCGCGGCCAAGCGCACCCTGGCCGTGACGGTGGCGCCGCCGGGCCAGCGGCGGTTGCAGCCCATCCCGCCCAGCGCCGACTGGCGGTTCGACCTGGCCCAGGGCTGCCCGGCGCACTGCCAGTACTGCTATCTGGCCGGCTCCCTGACCGGGCCGCCGATCACCCGGGTCTACGCCAACCTGGAGGAGATCCTGGCCGGCCTGGACACAGCGGTCGGCCAGGGCCGGGTCACCACCGGCAGCGCCACCCGGGACGGCGAGGGCACCACCTTCGAGGCGTCCTGCTACACCGATCCGCTCGGGATCGAGCACGTCACCGGTTCCCTGTCGGCCGCGATCACCCACTTCGGGCGCCACGACTGGGCCGGCCCGGTACAGCTGCGCTTCACCACCAAGTACGACGACGCCGGGCCACTGCTGGCCGCTGATCACCGGGGGCGCACCCGGGTCCGGATCTCGGTGAACGCCGCCAGGGTCGCGCAACGGTTCGAGGGCGGGACCGCACCGGTGCCGGCCCGGCTCGGCGCCGCCCGCCAGCTGGCGCTGGCCGGTTACCCCGTCGGGCTGGTGATCGCGCCGATCATGCCCGTCGAAGGATGGCGGGCGGAGTACGAGGACCTGCTGGTTCAGGCCGCCGCCGCGCTCGGCGGCATCCCCGGGATCGACCTGACCGTGGAATGCATCACCCACCGGTTCACCCCCGGCAGCAAGCAGACCCTGCTCGGCTGGTACCCACAGACCAAGCTGGAGATGGATGAGCAGGTCCGGCGGGAGAAGCGCGGCAAGTTCGGCGCGGTGAAGCACGTCTACCAGCCGGAGACCATGCGCGCGTTGCGTTCAGGTCTCGAAGGACTCCTTCAGCAGCACCTTCCTCGGGCCCGGTCGTTGTACTGGACCTGAAGCCGGGCGCCAGGACGGTCAGCGATCTTCGAGCAGCGGCCGGGCCGGCCGGTAGGGCACGCCCTTCTTCCGCGCCGCCATACCGGAAAGTGCCTCCAGCACAACTCGATTGCCTAGCGCAGCGGTGATCTCCGCATGGTCGTAGGGCGGTGACACCTCCACCACCTCCACCCCGAGCACGGGTAGCTCCACGCAGATCCGGCGTACGCAGTCCAGCAGCTCCCGAGCTGAAAGGCCGCCCGGCTCAGGAGTTCCGGTGCCCGGAGCGTGGCCTGGGTCGCAGACATCGACGTCCACCGACAGATATACGCCGTCGCAGTCGTCCAGTGCGATCGTGAACGCCTCGGCCATCACCTCGTCGAGCCCCCGGGCCACGATCTCGGACATCTCGAACGAGCGCATGTGCTGCCCAGCCATCCAGTCCAGAACATCTGGCGGTGGCCAGTATCCGCGCAGCCCGATCTGGACGAACCGGTCGCCGCGGATGGCGCCGGAGTTGATCAGCTGACGCATCGGCTGGCCGTGGCCATGCAGGTGACCGAATTCGATCTCACCGGTGTCGGCGTGCGCGTCGAAGTGCAGCATCGACACCCGGCCGAAGCCGAAGTGCCGGGCCACGCCGGTGGCGTCCGGCAGCGCCACGGTGTGATCGCCGCCCAGGATCACCGGCACCGCACCGGACGCGGTGATGGTGTACACGGCGCTTTCGATGGCCTGGATGGAACTTTCGACGTCGCCGGAGTACATCTCGACGTCGCCGGCGTCCAGCACCTTCAGGTCCTGCAGGCCATCCACCCGTAGCGCCAGCGAAGGCCGGGATCCGTCATGCGGCAGGTAGTCCGTGGCCCGGATCGCCATTGGGCCGAACCGGGCGCCGGGGCGGTGCGACGTCCCGCCGTCGAAGGGTGCGCCGACGATCACCACGTCGGCCTCGGCGAACGACGCGGGGTCACTCAGATCACACCGCTCGACGCCGAGGAACGTGATGTCGGGGCCGAACATGGGGCCATACCTCATGCCGCTCATCCTGGCACCGAGCCGGACGGCTGGCAGCGATCAACCCCAGGACCAGCGCACGGTCAAAGTCACCGAGGCTTCCAGCGAACCTGGTTCGAGGGAGGTGTCAGCCGCGGTGGCCCGGGAGAACCGGAGCATCTCCGGGCCGGGGAACGGCGAAACCGGGCCGCTGCTCTCGTCCACCACCAGCACTGGTCCCAATGGCCGGCCGGCCAGCTGGGCCAGCTGGATCGCCCGGGCCAGGGCGTCAGCGAAGGCGGCCGCCCGGGCGGCGGCGAGCAGGGCCGAGGGGTCGGCATGTTCGAACGAGGTGCCGTCCAGGCGGGCCTGCTCGCCACCAGCTTCGATGCACTGAGTGAGGAGCGTTCCAGCTCCGGCCACCTGCTCGGTCCGGACCACCAGCGCGATCTCGGCGACAAAACCGTGGGGACGGCCCTGCTGGTCGTAGTCCTGGCGCAGCGAGACGTTCGGCGTGGTCAGGGACTGCGGTGACGCTCCCAGACCGGCCGCGACGTCCCGCATCCGGGTCAGTGCGGCGGAGGCGGCGTCCATCGCCTCGGACGGTCGCAGCCGGCTGGCCTGGGCGGCGAAACGAGCCACGAACAGATCGGGCGCGCCGCTGGCCCGGCCGGTCCCGGTCACCGCGATGCCACCGGCCTGATCATCGGATCCGGCGTGGTCTCTGGGGCCGGCCTGGTCCCTGGGTCCAGCGTGATCATTGGGCCCGGCCTGGTCACTGGGCCCGGCCTGGTCATCGAGTTCGGACACCGGCAGATCGTCGCAGATCGCGGGCGGCTGTGGCCGGCTCGGATCGGCGCCATACCTGCGCGGGGACGGCTGGACGGGCCTCCTCCACCACCTCCCGGAAGATCGACACGCTGATCTCCCGGGCCTGGGCCGAGGCGGCGCTGAACGGGATCGCGTTCGCGCCCGGGCGGATCGCGGCGGACAGGAACGAGGCGCCGAACGCGTGATAGGGCGCGAAGGCGTCCAGCCCGGCCTGCAGCGCGGCGGCCAGCCGGACCGCCAGCGAGCCGCCGTTGCTGAGCGCGCCGGGGGCGCGGGCAGCCGGTGCGGGTGGCGGCGCGGCGGGCGGACGACGGGCGGTCGAAGATCGGCACCAGCTTGCCGTCGCGGCCCGCCACGCCGACCCGCCAGCAGGCGAAGCCCGCCTCCGGCCCGCGC
>CAXUFS010000025.1:0-18333 GCA_964250315.1 uncultured Kineosporia sp.
GCAGTGGCTGGCTGCGGCGTCGGTGCTGACCCTGGCCGTGGACGCCGTTCTAGCGGCCCTGCACGTGATGGCCGGCGCCCCGGCCGACCTGCAGCTCGGGCTGGCGGTACCGGTGCTGCTGCTGCCGGTCAGCCAGCTGCTGGCGGCTGTGGTGCGGCGGCCGAGGGCGGCCGAGAGCACCCTGATCGAAGCGATCGTGGTGTCCGGCCTGGCCCTGCTGGTGGCCGCCGTCTATCTGGTGATCGTGGCCGGCCTCGGGCACGCCCCGCAGGGCGCAGAGCGGGGCATCTTCCTGTCCAGCCTGCTGGCGGCCGTGCTCGTGGCGGCGCTGGCCCTGCCTGCCCGCCGCCGGCTGACCGAGATCGGGCAAGCGCTGGTCCAGCGCCAGGACCTGCCCGCCGAGGAGGTCCTGACCACCTTCGGCGCCCGGATGAGCCGGGCCGTGCCCATGGACGAGCTGATGCTGCAGCTGGCCGAATCGCTGCGCGCCACCATCGGCCGGGCCGGTGCGGAGATCTGGACCGGCACCGAGGGCGTGCTGAACCGGACGGTGTCGGTGCCGTACCGCCCGGCCGGGCAGATCAGCCTGGGCGAGCGGGAACGGGTGGTGGTGGGCCGGGCCCGGATCGGTGGCCACAGCTGGGCCTCGGTCTGGCTGCCCGGTATCGCCCAGGACGCGGCGGGCCGGGATCTGCGGGTCGCGCCCGTGGCCCACCTGGGTGACCTGCTCGGGCTGATCGTGGTCCGCCGGCTGCCGGATGCGCCCCCGATCACCGATGACGAGGATCGGCTGCTGGTCGAACTGGCCCGTCAGCTGGGACTGGCCCTGCACAACGTCCGGCTGGACTCCGCCCTGCAGGCATCGCTGGAGCAGCTGGAACACCGCAACGCCGAGCTGCAGGCCTCCCGGCTGCGAATCGTCACCGCGTCCGACACCTCCCGCCAAGCCATCGAACGCAACCTGCACGACGGCGCCCAGCAGCACCTGGTCGCGCTGGCGGTCAAACTGGGCCTGGCCGAGGCCGTGCTGGCCCAGGATCCCGGGCAGGTCGGGCTCATGCTGCAGGAACTGCGGGCCGATGTGCAGACCACGATCGGGGAGCTTCGGGAGCTGGCACATGGCATCTATCCGCCGCTACTGCGCGACCGCGGACTGGGCGAGGCGTTGCGGGCGGCGGCCAACCGTTCGCCCCTGCCGTGCCGGCTGGACGTTGAACTGCCGGGCCGATTCCCGCCGGAGGCGGAGACCGCGGCCTACTTCTGCTGCCTGGAGGCGATCCAGAACGCGGGCAAGCACGCCGGACCGGAAGCCAAGCTGTCGGTACGGGTCTGGGTCGCGGGAGATCTGCTGGAGTTCGAGGTGGCCGACGATGGTGCTGGGTTCGACGCCAGCGTGGTGCCCGGGCACGGGTTCGTGAACATGACCGACCGGCTGGGCGCGATCGGGGGCGAACTGGTGGTCGACTCCGCTCCCGGCCGCGGCACCCGGATCGGTGGCCAGATACCGTCTCGAAGCGTGACAAAGTGACCCGGATGAATGGGGCTGGCGGCGTGGGAGTGCTGATCGTGGACGACCAGGCGCCATTCCGGATGGTGGCGCGCACTCTGGTGGGAATGATCCGTGGCTGGCAGGTGGTGGGGGAGGCCCGCAGCGGCGAGGACGGCGTCGCTCAGGTCGATGCGCTGGCCCCGGGCTTGGTGCTGATGGACATCAACCTGCCCGGGATCAGTGGGATCGAAGCGACCCGCCAGATCGTCCGCGCGCACCCGGATGTGCAGGTGGTGCTGGTGTCCACCTATGCCGAGCCGGACCTGCCGCAGGACGCACACTCCTGTGGCGCGGCCGGCTACATCCGCAAGGACAATCTCACCCCAGCCGGGCTGCGCGACCTGATTGTCGCCTGATCAGGCTCATGTCCATGGTGCGCCCGGAGTCAGCCGCGCGCGTTCAGGTACATCAGGACGGCGGTCACCCGGCGGTTGATATCGGGTTCGGCGCTCAGCCCCAGCTTGGCGAAGAGTGCGTTGATGTGCTTCTCCACCGCCCGCTCGGTCAAGAACAGCGCTTCGGCCACGGCGGCGTTGCTCTTGCCCTGAGCGATCTGATCGAGCACATCCCGCTCCCGCGCGGTCAGCGACGTCAGCGGCGAATGCTGATCCCGGATCGACGACGCGACCAGCACCTCGACCACGGCCGGGTCGATCACCGAGCCGCCGGCCGCGACTGTGCGCACGGCTGCAGCCAGCTGTCCCGGCTCGCTCACCCGATGCTTGAGCAGGTACGCCCGCCCGGCGCTTCCGCCGTCCAGAAGGGTTCTGGCGTAGGCAGGTTCGGCATACTGCGAGAGCACCACCACACCCACCTGCGGGTCCGAACGGCGCAGCCGGGCGGCCGCCTGGATGCCCTCGTCCGAACCGGTGGGTGGCATCCGGACGTCGGTGACCACCACGTCGGGATGGTGGGCGGCGACGGCGTCCAGCAGTTCTGGAAGGTCGGTGCAGGCGGCCACCACCTCCAGGTCGCTGGTGAGGGCGAGCAGTCGCTGGATGCCCTCCCTGACCAGCAGAGAGTCCTCGGCCACGATCACACGCAGGCTCACTTGAGCAATGTAGAGCGATGGCGTGCCGAGCTCGGCCCAATCCGGCTATGAGCGGTCGCCGGGGCGCCGGAGATGGCGATGTTGCTGGCCGGGGCTGATCGCCCTGTCCGCACCGTCAGCCGCTCACGGTCCCCATCGCGCAATCCCCAAGGAGCAGCTCGCATGCACTATGTCCCGCACCGCAACGCCCAGAGACTCCAGCGACACGACACTAGCTTTGCCGGTGTGTTGCCTCGATCTTGGGTTCGCCGTTGGTTGCGGGCAGGTAGGTGACGAGGAGTACGCCGTCGGGGCCGAGCTGTCTCGATTCGGCAAGCTGGAGGCGCTTGCTCTCGCGCGTCGGCCCGAACAGCCGCTTGCCGTCGCCGAGCACGACCGGAAACACCATCAGGCGCAGCTCGTCGACGAGGTCGTTGTCGATCAGTGTCTGTGCGAGCTGGAAGCTGCCGTGGACGACGATGTCGCCCTGCACCCTGCGCGAAAGTTCCGCGATTCGCTCGACCGGATCGCCGTCGAGCACGTGTGTATTCCACCCAGGGTTTTCAAGCGTCGACGAGACGACGTATTTGGGTAGGGCGTTGAGCAGGTCGGCGAGCTCGCCCTGCGCCGACGGCCAAAACCGCGCGAATAGGTCGTAGGTAACCCGGCCGAGGAGAAGCGCTGTCGAGTTGCGCATCTCCTGCAGCTTGAATGCCCCGCCGTCCTCGCCGGAGTCGAACTGGAATTGCCAGCCGCCGCGCTCAAAGCCCTCGACGCCGCCATTGTCCTCGACCACGCCGTCGAGCGTCATGTGCTCTGTCACGATGATCCTTCCCATCTGCTGCCTCCCTGTTCGTCGCTGATTGATGGTGTGACCGCCACGGCTGCACGCCTTAGTCCTTCCACGCCCGCGCGACGGTGGCGTGGTCGATCTTCAACTTGGCGGCCAGCAACCGGCTTGACCAGTGAGTCACTCCCAGCCGCTTCGGCGGCGTGATCACCGTCTGCCGGGCTCACGTCCAGCCGCTCCGCGGTTCCGGTGTGGCTCACCCCGTCCGCGGCCAGCAGCACGATCCGAGCTCGCTGCGCCAACCGGCCTGCACCGTCGACGACCGGGTCCACACCGTCAGCCGCTCACGGTCCCCATCGCGCAATCCCACAGGAGCAGCTCGCAGGCCACTATGTCCCGCACCGCAAGGCCCAGAGACTTTAGCGAAACGACACTAGCGATCCTGCAAGGCGTCCAGCGCGATGGTGAAGGCCATCGCCACCCGCCGGTCGATCACCCGCTGGGTGTCGCCGGTCAGGTCCAGGATGTAGCGGTCAGTGATGCCGGTGGCTGGGCGGGTGTATTCGCCGACTTGGCTACTGCCCACGCGGATCTCGAAATGGAAGGGGATGAAGAACGGCACGTCTCCGACGTAGGGGATGGCTCCCCAGACCCGCCGCAGAATGGCGACCGGCACGCTCTTCTCCCGCGCCGTCGCGACGACGTGGCCAGCTGGATCGAGGATCTGCCAGGTGGAGCGCAGGAGCGAACTGCCGAAGTCTTTCTTGAGTTGCCCGATCACGGTGCCGTCCGGCAGCAGCACGTCGGCGGCGCCGTGAAATTCGAGGATGTTCCGCTTCTTGATCCGCAGCACCAGCTCGCGCTGCGACTCATCGACGAAAAAGTTGATCTCTTCACGGATCTTCATCCGCTTCTGCTTGACGAAGCAGATCGGCTGGCCAGGAGTACGGCGGTCCGGTCCGAGCATGGATATGTCATAGGTGTTGACCAGCATGGTGAATCGCTGCTTCACGTAGAGCTGATCGACCTCGGCCAGGCTGTCCAATGTCCCCATGCTTCCGCAGCCTAGCCATGGATTCACGCCCTGCGCTGGGCTCTCAACAGGGTCCGGTTCATGTAGCTGGGGGTGCTCGTCCTTGCTGACCCGGAACTCTTCTCCAGGGTCAAGTAGTTGCTTTCCTCCTCGGTTCCCGTTCACATGACCGGCTCGTGCTACCAGGTGGCGGACAGGGACTCGACCTGTCTTAGCGGGGTGCTTCCGCGGTATCGGGGTGGGCCGGCCAGTTGTAGTTCGGGCAGACGGTTCAGCAGCATCGGCAAGGCGATCCGGGCGTGCATCCGGGCCAGGGGGGCGCCCAGACAGAAGGTGGCTCCGGCGGAGAACGCCAGGTGCGGGTTGGGGTTTCGGTCCGGGTCGAAGGTGTCCGGGTCAGGGAAGGCGTCCGGGTCCCGGTTGGCTGCCGAGTAGGCGAGGATCCGTTGGCTGCCAGCCGGGATGTGATGACCGGCCACGGCCACGTCGACCTCGGCGCGCACACCGGTCAGAGTGATGGGTGAGACGTACCGCAGCATTTCCTCGATGCAGGAGTCCCATCCGGTGGGATCGTCCCGAAGCCGAGCGAGCAGGGCCGGACGGGTCATCAGCAGGTCCAGTCCGGCGCAGAGCAGGGTAGTGGTGGTCGCGTGACCGGCCAGGATGAAGAAGACGCAGTTGGCGATCATGTCGTGCCGCAGGCCAGGGTCGTCATCGCCGGCGGCCAGGGTGGAGGCCAGGTCGCCGCGGGGATCACTGGCGCGTCGCTGCAGCAGCTGGCCGAAGTAGGCGAGCATCTCGGCCGTGGCGGCGTTGGCTGCTACGACCAGTGGGCGCGTGCGCTGTCCGGCGAATCCGCGTCCGAGCGTCGCCATCGAGGTCCGAAGCCACTCCTGACGTTCCGGTTCGACTCCGAGCACGTTGGCGATCACGGTGAAGGGCAGCGGTTCAGCGAACTCGCGGGCCAGGTCGCCGCCGTTGCGGGGCTCCAGCTGCGACAGCAGCTCCTCGCACCGGTCACTGATCACCGTCTGATAGGCGGTGACCCGGCGGGCGCTGAACAGTCCGGAGAACCGGCGGCGCACCAGGGCGTGGCGTTCGGGTGGAAGCCGGGGCATGAACCGGGCCAGCAGCTGAATGATCAGGTCCTCAGAGTCCGGGACTCTCGGTGCGACAAGGCGTCTGTCATGCAGTGCCTCACGAACGAACGCGTAGTTCACGCCAGGAATCTGGGCGTTCTTCAGCACAGTCTGCGGGTCGGACCGTCCCACCGGCCCGAACAAGCCGTCCATCACCGCCTGCTCCGCCTGCGCCTCCTCCTGCTCGGGCGAGGCCGCCTTCGGCTGGATCGCCTGCGCGGTTTCCTGGTCGCTCACCCGACCAGTGTCCACATATGCGCACGCCCTTTCACCACCAGATTTGACCACCGGCACCCGGAGCGCAGCCGGTCGGTGAACGCGAGGTCTCCTACCTCAGCATCGCTCAGCAGGTTCACCAGCACGTCCATGCCTGCGATCGAAGGGCCCTGCAGCTCGTCCGCCAGCCAATCACCGCCACGCGGACGGGCCATGGTGTGCAGTCGTCCTGGCCCGGAGCGAGCGACGGTGAACAGCTCAGGTGGCCTGGGATTCAGAATGGGGTGCTGACTGCATTGATGCTGTTCGGGGGTGGCCAGGGGCGGGGTCGAACCGCCGACCTTCCGATTTTCAGTCGGACGCTCGTACCAACTGAGCTACCTGGCCAGAAACGGTCCCAGTGCGAGCACTGGGCCGCCGCGACCCTGACGGGACTTGAACCCGCGACCTCCGCCTTGACAGGGCGGCGCGCTAACCAACTGCGCTACAGGGCCTTGCTGCGCACGAACCGAAGCCGGCCAATGCGTCCACCCAACTTGGCAGGACGTGGACACTCACGTCGCGTCAAGGGTGCGCCGGTAAGTGTAGCGGAGGCGCGGACCGCAACCGGACGGACAGGACACCGCTGTATCAAGAACGGGTCCTGAGCTGCAACTTCGAGCCTGACTGGCACCGCGGAGTGCTGTGGTAGCGGCGCTGCGTCTGGTCGAGCCACGCCGTTGGCCCGCCGATCAGGTCCGGTCGCGGGGGCCGCCCGCGGGCACGTCTGGCAGCTGCGTGTGCTGTGGCTGCCTCGCCTGCCAACCGTCTGAACGCGTCGTAGAAGCCGTCGCCAAGCCTGTAAGTGGCCGAGATTCAACCGTAGTGATTGCCTGGCTCGTTTCGCCGGCCTGAGTACGGGTATACCAACTCGTGCAGGCGTCGTAGTTATGATTGCTACCACTCTCAGTCCGGCAAACCTGCGCCCGATAACCAGTGCCGCCAGTGTCCATTACGATCCACACGGTAACGTCACCGCTGGGGCAGCTACCTTGATAAGTATCCTTGTAATGCGATGTATAAGATTGCCAACCGGCTGAAGGGGAGTATTCCTGCACCCGCAGCCGGCCGAACTGCCGCCATTACATGCACCGCTCGAGCTGACACCATTGGTATATGCATGAACGCGGACCCAGAACGCATGACAGCCGGGTGAATAATGGAGTTGGGCGTCATCCCAGCGGTCAGACGGGTGGACGTAGGTGATGGTGCTGACGTTCGGGTCCTTGTCGCATCCGGCCGAGTGCGGGTCCTTGCCATTGCAACCGGAATAGGTGCGGGAGGGGGCCCAAGCCGCCTGGGCCGAGGTAGCAGGGATTAGAACGCCGAAGGCCAACTAAAGCAAGATACTCGCGAATAGTATTCCAAGGCGACGTGCGGTAAACGGTTGGTGCAGAGAACCATAGATAAGGGTCAGGTTCAGGTTGGCGGAACTCGTAATAAGCACTTGGCTCTTCGAGGATGTCGGCTTCGCGTTAGGCCTTGTCACGGCTCGCGGCTCGCGGCCGCAGTTGCCCGTCGAGCCCGCCGGACACAGTCAGCCCCTCGAGGCGATATTGCAGCCGGCCACATCGTTGGGGCAGCTGGTCTTCCGTGCCTTCGGGTCGTTCACCGATGCCAGGTTTCGGTGGCCCAATAGGTCGGTCGTTAGCCCGTTCGCAGATCCGTGACCATGGCGATGTTGCCCGGATACGCACGCCCCGTTGCTGCGCCGGATCACATATCAGGGCCAGGGTCCGCGTTGGGCGACGTCCTCATGGCGCCGAAAAGACCGGTACCTATTCACAGTGTGATGCGCAGCTCAAGACAGCGACAACGCTGATACTGCGAGACCTTGGCATCTTGACGCACGTATCCGATATCGGATGCACTCGCACCGCCTGGGCAGCAACAGGGCTTCAATCGCCATCGCAGTACCACCGTTCGCGTTCCCGTCCGGAGATCTGATGACACTGCCACCACGCAGCCGCAGGCCGGCCCTGCGCCGCTATCTCGCCGTGTCGGCCACCGCGGTCCTCGGTCTCGGGCTGATGATGGGTGGGGCCAGTGCCGCTTCGGCCGTCAAGACCGCCGAAACCGTTCCCGCTCAGGCCATCAGCACAGCTGCCGCCAACAGCATCGCCGTGCTGATGAAGGAAGACTACGACGCCAGCACCGGCCGTATCTCCGGCTGGTGGACCGGCGCCGTCAACCTCAGCACCGTGATGACCTACCAGCAGGTCACCGGCGACAAGCAGTACGAGTATGCGATCACCCAGGCGTTCGCCAAGAACAAGAATTTCACCAACGAATACATCGACGACACCGGCTGGTGGTCGCTGGTGTGGCTGCAGGCCTACGACATTACAGGCAACAAGGATTACCTGAACATGTCCAAGACGACGGCCGATTACATGCACACGTACTGGGACTCCAAGTGCGGCGGCGGCGTCTATTGGAGCACGAAGAAGGAATGGAAGGCCGCGATCGCGAACAGTCTCTTCCTCGCGGCGACGGCCGGTCTGCACAACCGGATCCCGGGCGATACCAAATACCTCGGCTGGGCCAATGACGAATGGAAATGGTTCACTGGCGACGGCAACCTGATCAAGCCGGAAAACCAGGTGAAGGACAGCCGCCGCGTCTCCGACTGCTCGTACAACAATGCTTCCTTGTCCTACAACCAGGGCGTTCCATTACAAGGCCTGATCGAACTGAGCAAGGCGAACAACGACCCCTCCCTGCTCGAGAAGGCGCACGCCATTGCCACCGCCACCGTGAAGTCCAAGGCTAGGAACGGTGTGTTGGTGGAAGGCTGCGAGCCGGGCTGCAACGGTGACTTCGATGCGTTCAAGGGTATTTTCATCCGCTACCTGGGCATCCTCGCGGCGAGGCTGAACACCACCGAGTACGACGCCTTCCTGACCTCGAACGCCGAGTCAATCATCAAGAACGACACCAACGCTGCGGGCGAGCACGGCACCGCCTGGAGCGGGCCGTTCGCCGGTCACACCGGCACCACCCAGGCCGGTGCGCTCGCCGCTCTGGTCGCGGCGCTGCCGCGCAACAGCACCAGCCCAGTCGAGCCGACCCCGGCTCCATCGACCCCGGCTCCGGCTCCATCGACCCCGGCTCCGGCGCCATCGACCCCGGCTCCGGCGCCGTCAACTCCGGCTCCGTCGACTACCGCCCCGTCGCCCTCATCCGGCACCGTCGCCTCGGGGATCGCGGGCAAGTGCCTGGACGTGAAGGGGGCCAGCAGCGGGCCCGGCACCCCAGTTCAGCTCTGGAGCTGCAACCGGACGAAGGCCCAGGTCTTCACTGCCTACCCGGACGGCACGCTTCGGGCACTGGGCGGCTGCCTTGATGCCACCGGTGCCGGCACGGCCAACTTCACCAAGACGATCCTGTGGCCGTGCCACGGGCACGGCAACCAGATCTGGCAGGTGTTCAACGGCGGCTACCGCAACCCGGTCTCAGGCCGCTGCCTCGACGACCCGAGTGCGAGCACCCAGGACGGCCGGCAGCTGCAGCTGTTCGACTGCAACGGAACCGTAGCTCAGAAATGGTCAGCGCCGACTGTCTGACCCCAGCGATGGCGGTGAGCACATCGTCCCGACATGGCGGCTGCCGCAATCCCGAAACCCACGACTCAGAGCCGGTGTTCGCGACCTAACCAGTTCGGTACCCCCAACGGGATTCGAACCCGTGCTACCGCCGTGAAAGGGCGGTGTCCTAGGCCGCTAGACGATGGGGGCCACCGGACACACGAGCAGGAGGTAGACCTCCCGTCGAGGACCCCGCCAGCATAGGGGCTGCCCGGGGCAACCTCCAAAGCGGAATCCGGCCCTCCTGGAGCCCCCTGTTCCAGCGCCTCGAAGAGCGTCCAGCTCGCGGGCGGGGGAGGATGGCCGTATCGAGATCTTGATGACCAGGAGGGCGGAGCAGCATGCAGCAGCGCAGCATCGGTGATGTAAAGGTGTCGGCTATCGGCTTGGGGGCGATGCAGATGTCGGTGCAGGGCCGCCCGGACCGGGAGCGCGCGATCTCCACCATCCATGCCGCTCTGGACGCCGGGGTCACCCTGATCGACACCGCCGACGCCTACAGCCGGGGAGGCCCGGACGACGAGGGGCACAACGAGATGCTGATCGCCGAGGCACTGAAGAGCTACCCCGGTGACACCGCGCACGTGCTGGTCGCGACGAAGGGCGGCCACACCCGGCCGGACTCCTCCTGGCAGACCGATGGCCGCCCTGAGCACCTCAAGCGGGCTGCCGAGGCGTCGCTGCAACGGTTGGGTGTGGAGACGATCGGCCTCTACCAGTTCCATCGGCCTGATCCGAAGGTGCCGTTCGATGAGTCCGTCGGTGCGCTCAAGGACCTGCTCGACCAGGGCAAGATCCAGATGGCTGGCATCTCGAACACCGATACCGAGCAGATCCGGCGGGCCCAGGACATCCTCGGCGGCCGCCTGGCCAGCGTGCAGAACGAGTTCTCGCCCCAGTTCCAGTCCAGTCGCGGCGAACTCGACCTGTGCACCGCCATGGGTATCGCCTTCCTGCCCTGGAGCCCGCTGAACGGAGCCGGTCAGGCCGGGGAGCTGGGGGAAAAATACAGCGCCTTCGCCGGTGTCGCTGAGAGCCACGGCGTCAGCCCCCAGCAGGTTGTGCTGGCCTGGATGCTGAGCCTGTCCCCGGTGCTGATCCCGATTCCCGGAGCGTCGCGCCCGGAGACCATCCTGGATTCGGTCAAGGCCGCGGATCTGGTCCTGACCGAACAGGAGCTGGGTCAGCTCAGCGCAACAGTCTGACCAGCCGCACCAGGGCTCCAGCCGGGCACCTTCCGCCCCGGGCCCGGCCGCCGTTTGAAGGAACCGGCTGCCGGGCGTCCCCGCCGTTGACTACTCTCCAGAATCGTTACGACACTTTGAGTCGCCAATTCTCAGATGGCGACCTGGTCCGCAGCGAGGAGGACGACGGTGGCGCTGCTGGGTCATACCAGCCAGCAGGCCGGGCCCGGGCCTGGTAGCGACGAGCTGATCCGGATCCGCGCGGCCATCGCCGACGCCGGTCCGGACCCGGATGACGTCCTCGACGTCCTGGTCGAACGGGCGGCCACCCTGCTGGACACTCCGGCCCGGCTGGCCGAGCCGCTGGACGGCCGCTTGATCTGGACCCGGGCTCTGGGCGACGACACGGTTCAGCTCGGAACGACCGTCGACACCACTGGCACCATCAGCGGGGCCGCCTGGGGCAGCGGCATCGTCCAGTTCAGCGGCTCCGGTTCCAGCACCAGTTGCTGTGGCTCCCCGGCCAGCGCGCTGGCCGTACCGGTCGTCCACGAGCTGAACGACTCGCCGGACGACGCGAGCACCGGCCCTGGCCGCGAGATGTTCGCCCTGCTGGTGCTGGTGTCCGGCCAGGAGGGCCGGTTCGCGCAGCCTGGAGCCAGCTCAGTGCTGGCGCTGGCGGCTACCGCGGCGGGCCGGATAGCTCAGCTTCGGCCTAGATCCGCCCAGCCGGTAAGCGCTTTGGGGCCGCAGAGCCGGGCAGTGGAGCCAGCACAGAGCCAGAACGGTTTCGGCGGCTGGTTCGGTGCGGGCTCAGGGGCCCCGCAGCCGGGTGAGTGGGTGATGGACGTGACCCGTCCGCAGGATCTCACCATGGTCCCGCCCTTACTGCCGCTCCGCCCACTGCCGGCACCGCTCCGGGACCACGAGCCGCTGCAGGCGCCGCGCAAGCCGGGCCATCAGCCGGCCCATCAGCCGGCCCATCAGCCGGCCCAGCAGCCGGGCGCCTCCCGCCTGCACCGTGCGGGGATCCAGTCCGGCACTCCGCTCCCGCCCGCCATGCCCGCTCCGGACAGCATGGGCCTGTGGCAGTGGGACGCACGCACCGGCCAATGCACCTGGTCCTCGCCGGTGACCAAACTGCTCGGAGTACCGGCCGGACAGCCACTCACTCTGGATCTGATCCGCCAGGTGGTGGTCCCCGCTGATCTGGAACGCCTGGAGGTTGCCATCCGGGCGGTCATCAGCGGGCGGGGCGTGGCCGGCGCCGTCCGGCTCAGGGCACTGGATACCCAGAGTGATTCACCGGGCCCAGCAAGACCTCAGCGCACGGCCTATGCCTGGAGCGAGGTACGCCGGACCGAAGAGGGTCAGTTACTCGGCGCCTGGGGCGGGGTGGTCGACGTCACCGCCTTCGAGCACGATGCCGCACAACTGCGCAGCGGGCTGACCGCCCAGCGCGCTGCTCAGGAACTGGCCGGGCTGGCCACCTGGCAATGGAAGCCGGACCAGCATCAGCTGATCTGGTCGGGGGAGATGTACCGGCTGCTCGGGCTCAGCCCGGACACCTTCTCGCCCACTCTGGACGGCTGGCACGCATTCGTGCACCCCGCGGACCTGGGACGTGCGAAGCTGCTCGATCTGAACGCGCTCGACGGACATTCCGGTCCCGGCGAGAAGATGGAGACCTTCCGGCTGATCGGCTCGGGTGGTGAGATACGGCACGTGCAGTCCTGGTCAGCGGTGAGTCAGGACGGCGCTGCCTCCGTCGTCTACGGGGCGACGATCGATGTGACCTCACAGGTGCAGGACCGGGCGATGCTGGAGCAGCTCTCGGTCACCGATCCAGTCACCGGGCTGGGCAACCGGCTGGCCTACGACCGCCGGATGAGCGAGCTGCTGGCCCGGCCGAATCCGGCTGTCACGCTGATGCTGCTGGACCTGGACCGGTTCAAGGTGGTCAATGACAGCCTGGGCCACCAGGTCGGGGACCGATTGCTGATCGAGGTCGCTCGCCGCCTGGCTGGACTGGTGCCGGACGGCTCGGTCACCGCACGGATGGGTGGGGACGAGTTCGTCGTCGTTCCGCCGCCGTCCATGAGCAAGGACGACATCCGCCGACTCGCGATCGCCGTCGTCGATGCCTTGCGGGCCCCCTATCTGCTGCCCGGCACTGGGGAGTTGCTGATCTGCCCGGTCAGCGCCGGGATCGCGCTCTCCGCGCGCCGGGCGGTGACCAGCCACGACCTGCTGCGCGAGGCCGACATCGCGCTCTACCGGGCCAAGGACACCGGCCGGGACCGGTTCGTGATCTTCGACGACGAACTCCGGGCCCGGTCCCAGGTCCGAGCCCGGGCCGAACGCCGGCTGCGCCAGGCCCTGCAGGAGGGCCGTCTCGTGATGGAGTACCAGCCGGTGATCGACTTCGCCAATGGGCGGCTGGCCGGAGCCGAGGCGCTGGTCCGGCTGTACGACAGCGATGACAGCGATGACAGCGACGACAGCGACGACAGCGACGACGTCAAGGACAGCGGTAACGTCGAGGGCCGTGGTGGCCGCCCCCGCGCACCCGGCAGCCGCGCCGGTGGGCGCCTGATCCCGCCCGACCTGTTCATGGATATCGCCGAGCAGACCGGTCTGGTGGTGGAGGTCGACTGCTGGGTGATCGAAGCCGCGATCGCCCAGCTGGCTCAGTGGAGCTCGCACAGCCGGCACGCCGCCCGGCAGACCGGCGACCCGGGTGATCTGCCCTGGCTCGCGATCAACCTGTCCCCCCGGTCGATGGAGCATCCCCGGGTGATCCGGCGGCTGATCGAGGCGGTCAAGCAGGGCGAACTGGGTCGTGGCCGTCTCAAGATCGAACTGACCGAGCAGAGCTTCATCGGCTCTCTTCCGTCGGTCGAAGCTGCCCTGCGCCAGCTGATGGCCAACGGGATCGAGGTCGGAATCGACGATTTCGGCACCGGTTACTCGGCCATGGCCTACCTGCAGAACTTCGATCTGAACTTCATGAAGATCGACAGATCATTCATGACTTCGATCGGGGATAACCCGCGCAGTGACGCCATTGTCGCAGCGATCACCGATCTGGCTCATGCCAACGGGATGCAGGTGATCGCTGAGGGAGTGGAGACAGGCCGTCAGGCCCGCCGATTGCGGGAGCTGGGCGTCGATTTCGCGCAGGGGTACCACTTCGGGCGGCCCGGAGCGCCGTCCCGCATCACTGCCAGCTGATCAGTTGTCAACGCAACGCTGACAACAAACCGCCTGATCACGCCCGGAAGTGGGAAGATAGCGTCCTAATGCTCTTGGGCCGTTGCCTGGGAGAGCACACCTCTGGCTCCGAGGTGGGGAGGCGCGGCATGGCATCGACGTGGCTGATCGGCACGTTCATCGCCGCTGGCGTCGGCTACCTCGGGCTCGCCGGGTTCGTCTGGGCCAATCACCGTGGCGTGGCCAGCCGTCCTCTGGTGCTGATGCTGGTCGCGCTGAAGATCTGGTCCCTGTGCTACGCCATCGAGCTGAGCAGCACCACCGTCGCTGCCGCGCAGTGGTGGTCGGCTCTGAAATTCGCCGGCATCGTACTGCTGCCGCCGGGCCTATGGGCCTATGTCTACGAGTACACCGGGCGGGGCCGGCTGCCGCGCAAGGTGATGGCCCTGATGGTGATCGAGCCGGTGCTGGTGCTCGGCCTGCTCGCCTTCCCGCCGACCAGGTCGCTGATCCACGACTACCGCCCTCCGGTCCACACCATCCTTGGGGCCCCAATACCTGCCCCGGGGATGCTGTTCTGGGCGCACGCCATCTACACCTACGCGCTGATGCTCGGTGCGGTCTCGGTGCTGCTGGCCAAGCTGGCCCGGATCGCCCCCGCCTACCGCCGCCAGGGCGCCGTCCTGATGGCCGCCTCGCTTCTCCCGTTCGTCACCAACGTGATCTGGAACATCAAGTTGGGCGACGACACCTTTGACCCGACCCCGCTGGTATTCGGCATCACCGCCGTCACCATGGTCTGGGGTTTCTTCCGGCTCAAACTGCTCGACGTCACGCCGGTGGCCCGCGGGATCGTGATCGAGCAGATGACCGACGGCGTGCTGGTGCTGGACGCCTACGGCCGGATCGCCGACGCCAATGCGGCCGCCGGGCGGCTGATCGGGCTGGAACCAGCCGCCCTGATCGGCCGGGCGGCCAGCAGTCTCCTGCCTGATCTGCGCCCGCTGCTCGACGTCCCGCCGCCGCTGGACGACTCCTCGTCCCTCACCGAGGTCTCATTGGACCCACGGGCATTGGCGGGCCTGGATTCGGGCGCTGCCTCACCCGCTCCAGGCACCAGAGATCTGGCTGTGTCGCTGACGCCGGTGACCGACCAGGCCGGGCACGAGGTGGCCCGATCGCTGGTGCTGCGAGACGTCACCGACCGCAACCGCACGGAGCGCCAGTTGCGGCAGTTGCTGGAGGAGCAAACCCGGCTGTCCGAGACCTTGCGCCAGACGCTGCGGCCGGCTCACCTGCCGGAGATCGATCGGATCTGCCTGGCTGCGCGGTCGGTTCCCTCCGCTCGAGGCGGCGGTGTGGGCGGGGACTTCTACGACGTCCATCCGGCCGGTCGAGGCCGGTCCGCGTTCGTGCTGGGTGACGTCTCCGGTAAGGGAGTGCACGCGGCGGTGGTCACCTCGCTGGCCCGGTACACCGTCAGAACTCTCAGTGCACAGGGCTTCTCGCCTCATCAGGTGCTGGAACACCTGAATCGGGCCTTGATCGATCAGGACGATGATGAGCGCTTCTGCACCGTCGTCTATGGACACGTGTTCTCGCCGGCGCCGGATCAGGACACCGTTGCGGTGCTGATAACCCTGGGGGGCCATCCCCAGCCCCTGGTTCGTCGGCGCAACGGCCAGGTTCAGGCGGTGGGCAGTCCGGGGACGGCGCTGGGCCTGATGCCATTCATCGAGGTCACCGAGACCCGGATCGAGCTGGCTGCGGGCGATGTCCTGCTCGCCTACACCGACGGCGTCACCGAGGCCCGGCGCGGCGACGAGGAGTTTGGCGAAGAGCGCCTGGCCGCCGTGCTGGCCGGGATCGATGTCAACGGGATCGTGAACCGGGCCAGGCATCCGCTGCCCCGGCCCGGAGAACCGGCCCTGATCGAAAGCGCTCCCGAGGCCGGTCTCAGTGTGGCGTTGCTCAGGCCGAGTGTGGGCGCGCAGCCGCAGCCGGCCGGTCTGTTGGCCGACACCGTGGCTGACGCGGTGCTCAAGGCGGTCGGCTCGTTCTCCTCCGACCGCGATGACGTCGCACTGCTGGTGCTGGCGGCCAGCTGATCGCCCTGGCCGGGCCGCGAAGTGCCGATCTGACCCACTGGACAGGTCAGATCGGTACTTCGCGCGCCGGGCTAACCTTTTTCGATCTTCACGTAGTCAAGGCCGCCCGCGAAGTAGTCGCAAGTGACATTGACCTGGTCACATGAGCCCTTGCCGCCGATGGTCAGCGGTGACGTGTTGGAGATACTGCCGATCGCACCCTTGAGTACCTTGACGGTCGAGTCCACCGTCATGGTCAGGCCGGTGGAATTGATCTCACAGCGGACGACGTGCCATTCGCCGTCATTGATCGCGGTGGGCCACTTGATCGCCCGCTGGCCAGCGGTGCCCTTGAACAGGCAAGTCATGAATCCATTGGGCTGCTCGAACTTCCAGTAGCCACCAGTGCTGGCGTTCTGGCCCTTCTGCAGCACATTTCCGTAGTTATGTGTGCTGCGGTACCTGATCGTCACGGCGTACTGGCCGGTGCCTGGATTGAGCCGGCTGTCGTTGACCGTGACCAGGCGCTCTGGTTTGGGCGGCGGCGCGGTGGGGTTGACCGATGACCACTGATAGCCGACCGCACTGTGGTAGCTGACGCCCGTGGTCAGGCCGGTGCCGACCGAGCCGTTGATTCCATTGGGGCCCGAGTCGGTCATCACCGTGGCGCCGGCCGGTTCGTTCATTTCCCAATCGGCGACAGTGATGGTGGCCGCGGCGTGAGCCGACCCGGCCGTACCCAGCGCCGCGATGGTGGCTGCGGCGATCCCCAGGATGAATGTGCTGCGAAACTTCACGTCGACCTCTCGGCAGTGAGGGATGGCGGATGATGACCGGCAGTGCTTCACCAGAAGTTAACTTCAATGCCAGCTCGCCGCTGGTGAAACGTCAGCATTTGACCAATCCTGCGAAGGATTCATCTGGTCTGCTGAAAGGCCGTGGGTGATTCGTCCACTAACGGCCCTTATGTTGCGAACCGAGCAACCTGGACGCGAAGGCGCCGGTATCGCCAGACCGGGTACCAGAGCATCGGCCAGTGGTACCGGGCGGGGCCGGATCGGCAGACCGCCGGGCGTGAAAGCGGTAATGGATTGCCGGGCCGGATCGAAGCCGGCGAGCGACAGCTGGCAATTCGGCGGTACGGGACAGGGCTCAGCTCGGCGCGGCTTCGCGCTCGAAGCTGCGCCGGGTGACGTTCCAGCGCCGGATCACGCTGCGCTCCACCAGCCCCGGCGCCACCCTCAGCGCCGCTGTGAGCAGCACGCCTTCGCGGTGCGTGAGGATCAGGAACCGGCCGGCCGCGACGCCCTGGAACACCTTCTCGGCCACCTCATCGGCGCTGACCCGGGCCTGGCTGATCAACCGGCCGGCTCGTTCGATCGCCACCGGCTCGGGGCTGCGCATGCTGGACGCGAGGTTGGTGGACACGAAGGCCGGGCACAGCACCGAGACGCCGACGCCGTAGGGAGCCAGTTCATGGCGCAGAGTCTGCGACAGCGAGATCACCGCAGCCTTGGTCACGTTGTAGGGCGCCATCGCGGGCAGGTTGGCCAGCCCGGCCAGCGACGCGGTGTTAAGGATCTGGCCGTACCCCTGGCGTTTGAGCAACGGAATGAACGTCCGGCAGCCGCGGACCACACTCTTCAGGTTGAGTTCGATGATCCAGTCCCAGTCGTCCATCGCCACCAGCTCCATCCGGCCGCCAGCAGCCACCCCGGCGTTGTTCACCAGCAGATCCAGTCCGTCCCAGGTGTCCTCGCACCACTGCCGGGCCCGTGCCCAGTCGCCGTCATCGCGCACATCGAGGCGCCGGGAGACGACGCCGGAGATCCGGCTCAGGTCCTTCTCCACGATCGTCAGAGCGTCCTGGTCGATGTCCGTCAGCAGCACCAGGCATCCGTCCTGGGCGTATCGGCTGGCGATGGCGCGGCCCAGACCCGAGGCCGCCCCCGTGACCAGTACCCGTCGTGGCCCGGCCGGCCGGTTAGCGGATCGGCTCATCGGCTGGTCTCCTTCAGGTAGGGCTGGAGTTCCTGTCCCGGACCGGCTGATGGTTACCCGGGCCAGCGGCGGACTGCTCTGCGGGCCCGCTTCCACAGCCGGGCGAACTCGTGCTCGTCATGTTGTGCCCGCAGCAGGGTCCGGCCGTGTAGCACCCCGAAGGTGAAACCGTTCTCCCCGCCCAGGAACGCCCGCGCGCCGAGATCACGCAGCCAGCTCCGCTCGACCACCGTGTCCTGATGATCGCCGAGGTTCTCCTGAATTGCCTCCATCGCTGACGCGATGCGGCCCGCTCGGGGGCCGATCACGGGCTCCACCGCCTCCCCGGCGTAGCGCGCCCGCTTGGCCGCCTTGCGCACCTCGTGCAGCAGGTGATCGCGCTCCTCGGCGGAGCTGGCGGCGTCTGCGGCTTCGACGGCCTGCTCGACCCGGCCAACGCCAAGTTCACCGGTTACCGGGAGTTGT
>CAXUFS010000026.1:0-18089 GCA_964250315.1 uncultured Kineosporia sp.
CTCCCAGGCAGATACCGAGAACGGGGACCGCAGCGGCCACCGCCTGGCTCAGCAGCCGCCGGGTGCTGGGCAGCCAGGGCGCCACATCGTCGTCCAGCGCTCCCATCTCACCGCCCAGCACGATCAGCCCGCCGATTCCGCTGAGATCGGGCGGCAGCGGGTCGCCCAGATAGGGCCGCAGCACCCGGACCTCGGTTGATGGATCGGTCCCCAGTGGCGCGGCCATCAGGTCCAGCGAGGCATCACCCTCGTGTTCGATCACGACCAGCCGCATCTCAGGCTCCCGGTTGCAGCATGACGGTCATTACAGCGCGGTCAGATATCGTTTCAGCTCGAAAGGCGTGACCTGGCGCCGGTACTCGGTCCATTCCTCGCGCTTGTTCCGGAGGAAGAAGTCGAACACGCCCTCGCCCAGCGTCTCGGCCACCAACTCGGAGTTCTCCATGATCCGGCAGGCGTCGGACAGGCTCTCCGGAAGCCGGGTGATGCCCATCGCCCGGCGCTCGTGCTCAGTCAGCGACCAGACGTTGTCGTCCGCGCCCGGCGGCAGATCCAAGCCGTCCTCGATTCCCTTGAGCCCAGCGGTCAGCATCACCGCGAAAGCCAGGTAGGGGTTGCAGGCACTGTCCAGGGCTCGGTACTCCACCCGGGTCGACTGGCCCTTGCCCGGTTTGTACATCGGCACCCGGATCAGCGCGGATCGGTTGTTGTGCCCCCAGCAGACGTAGGCCGGGGCCTCGTGGCCACCCCAGAGCCGCTTGTACGAGTTCACCCACTGGTTGGTCACGGCGGTGATCTCGGCCGCGTGCTGCAGTAGCCCGGCGATGAACTGACGGCCGGTTTTGCTCAGCTGGAACTCGGCGCCCGCCTCGTGGAAGGCGTTGCGGTCACCCTCGAACAGGGAAAGATGGGTGTGCATACCGGATCCAGGATGAGCGCTGAGCGGCTTGGGCATGAAGGTGGCGAACAGCCCCTGCTCCAGCGCGACCTCCTTGATCACGGTCCGGAAGGTCATGATGTTGTCGGCCATGCTGAGTGCGTCGGCATAGCGCAGATCGATCTCGTTCTGCCCGGGTCCGGCCTCGTGGTGGCTGAACTCGACCGAGATGCCCATCGACTCCAGCACCCCGATCGCTGCCCGGCGGAAGTCGTGGGTGGTGCCGCGCGGAACGTGGTCGAAATAGCCGGCCTGGTCCACCGGGTCCGGCTCGAAGCCGGGGACCAGCTGATCCTTGATCAGATAGAACTCGATCTCGGGGTGGGTGTAGAAGGTCAGCCCATGCTCGGCGGCCCTGGCCAGCGCTCGCTTCAGCACGTTGCGGGGGTCCATCAGAGCGGGTTCGCCGTCCGGGGTCATCACGTCGCAGAACATCCGGGCCGTGCCCTGGTGATCGCCGCGCCAGGGCAGCACCTGGAACGTGCTGGGGTCGGGCCGGGCCAGCATGTCCGCCTCGTGTACCCGGGCCAGCCCCTCGATCGCCGACCCGTCGAAGCCGATGCCTTCGGAGAACGCGGATTCCAGCTCAGCCGGAGCCACCGCCACCGATTTCAGCGAACCGAGGACGTCGGTGAACCACAACCGGACGAACCGGATGTCGCGTTCCTCGATGGACCGGAGGACGAACTCCTGCTGCCTGTCCATGAGATCCCTTCACTACGTCCTGATCGCGCAGTACGACCCCTCACATGGTGACGCATCAGGCGTCATCGGCAGAACGCCAGCGGCGGTGAAACCAGAATTGTGATCCCCGGCACTCAGCTCAGCGCTTGTTCGGTGCACAGACCGGGCGGCCCCGGGTGTTGCATGGATGGATCAGGCCGCAACGCTGCGACCGCACTCCCAGGAGGTTGTCGTGATCGATTCCGTTGGGCCAGTGGCCGCGCTCGCTCCTCGCCGGATCCGGGTGCACCATCTGCGCCAGTTCAAGGAGCGCGGGCAGAAGTGGGCCATGCTCACCGCCTACGACCAGTTCTCGGCCAGCATCTTCGATCAGGCCGGCATCCCGGTGCTGCTGGTCGGAGACTCCGCGGCGAACATCGTCTATGGCTATCAGACCACCGTCCCGGTGACCATGGACGAGATGCTGCCCCTGGTCCGGGCGGTGAGCCGGTCCGCGTCGCGGGCGCTGGTGGTGGCTGATCTGCCTTTCGGCAGCTACCAGGCTGGGCCCCAGCAGGCTCTGTCGGCGTCCGTGCGGATGATGAAGGAGGGCGGGGCCCACGCGGTCAAGTTCGAGGGCGGCCGGGCGGTGGCGGCGTCCATCCAGGCCGTCTCTCAGGCGGGCATCCCGGTGATGGGCCACCTCGGTTTCACCCCGCAGAGCGAGCACGCCCTGGGCGGCCACCGGGTTCAGGGCCGGGGAGCCGCCGCCGACCGCCTGATCGAGGATGCGCTGGCAGTACAGGAAGCGGGTGCGTTCGCTGTGGTGCTGGAAATGGTGCCCTCGGCGGTGGCAGCGCAGGTGACCAAGACGCTGGACATTCCCACCATCGGCATCGGCGCCGGCCCGGAAACGGATGCGCAGGTGCAGGTGTGGACCGACATCGCCGGGCTGTACAACGGCAAGCCGCTCCGGCACGCCAAGCGCTACGCCGACATGCACGCCGTGCTCACGAAGGCGGTGCAGGACTACGCGAACGAGGTCCAGCAAGGCGTCTTTCCCGGGCCCGAGAACTCGTTCGAGGAGTAGCCCGGCCCACTTCCATGATCACCGGCTCAGCCCGGCGAAGTGGGCTGGGAACCGCACTTCAGCGGGCCGGACCGGCGACCATGGCGAAAGGCGCCCGGAGGAAGCCGGGCGCTCAGCTGGCGTGGCGGCTCAGTGCGACCAGCACGCCGGCGACCGCGAAGTGCTTGTTGCTGCCCAGGTCGCGCACGGTCTTGATCCCCAGCGCGCTGGACAGCTTCTCGGCGTCCGCCTCGGTAACCCCGGCCAGGGCCGACACCGGCGCGCTGAGAATCTCGTCCAGCGACTTGTCCTCGTACGCCTTGTCCAGCGCCTTGCTCAGATCCGCCGAGATAGCCATGACTTGACCTCCATCGTCATCGAAGAGGGCGCCACAGTAGCGGGATCTGGGCACCGCGGCCGGGGTAACGTCGGGACATGAGTGACCTCACCGTCGGCTACGCGGCCATGCTGGAACAGTTCGCGCCGCAGGACGCCGTGGCCTACACCGCCCTGGCCGAGCAGCACGGCTTCAGCGGCTGCATGGCCGCCGACCACTTCCAGCCCTGGATCCCGCGGCAGGGCAACGCCTCATTTGTCTGGAGTGTGCTGGCTGCGGTCGGCGAGCGCACCCGCGGCGACCTGGGCCCGGGTGTGACCTGCCCCAGCTTCCGCTTCCACCCGGCGATCGTGGCGCAGGCTGCGGCCACCACCGAAGCGATGTATCCCGGCCGGTCCTGGCTCGGGCTGGGGACGGGCGAGGCGCTGAACGAGCACGTGGTGCCCGGCTACTGGCCCGAGGCCGGCGAGCGGTCGCTCCGGATGTGGGAAGCGATCGAGATCATCAACAAGCTGTTCCAGGGATCACTGGACGGCAAGGACGTCAAGCACGACGGCAAGTACTTCAAGCTGGAGAGCACCCGGCTGTGGACCATGCCGGAGCAGGCCCCGCCGATCCTGGTCGCGACCGCTGGGCCGATCAACGCGAAGAAGACCGGCAGGTTCGCCGACGGCATGATCACCGTCGGGGCACCGCTGGAGAAGATCAGCGGGCTGTTCGGCAAGTTCGCCGAGGGAGCCAAGGAAGCCGGCAAGGACCCGGATCCGATGCCCAAGATCCTTCAGTTGCATCTGTCCTGGGCCGCCACCGACGAGGAGGCGATGACCAACGCCGTCACCGAATGGCCCAACGGCGGGATGAAGTTCGGTAAGGCCGACATCCGCTCACCGTTCGACTTCGAGCAGATGGCCACTCTGGTCCGGCCGGAGGACTTCGAGGGCCGGATGGTGATCAGCAGCGATCCGGACATCCACCGGGCGAACATCCAGAAGTTCGTGGACCTCGGCTTCGACCGGATCTACCTGCACAACGTCGGCCGCAATCAACAGGAGTGGATTGAGGTGTTCGGCCGAGAGGTGCTGCCCAAGCTGAGCCGCTGATGCAGCCCCCGAGAGGATCGGTCTCCCTGATCAGTCGTCGTCACCCTCGCGCCAGCGGCGATCCTCCTCGTCCCACTCCTCCGTCCGCTTGCGCGCCGTCTCCAACGCATTGGCCGCCGCCTCGTAAGTCGGATAGGGACCGAGCAGATCCTGGGCCTGGCCCCGATTGGCCAGCTCCTCAACCTGCCCCGTCGCGGTGTTGTAGAAGAACTGCGTGCCCTCGCTCATGATCACGACACTAACCCTCCGCCGTCCGGGCGCAAGCCCATCGACGAAGATCGTCCCGCCTGATCCCAGGTTCCAGCCCCGTCCCAATCCGGCGGCCGGACACTAGACTGATCGGATGAGTCAGACCATCTCGCCCGCGCCCGGACGCGCCGCCGCGGTGGGCCCGCTGGTTCCCGGCGTGGTCTCCCCGGTTCGCCCGGTTCCGCGGGATCTGCCCGCACCGGCGTACATCTGGCAGGACCGGCCCGCTCCCTTCACCGGGCCGGAGGTGAAGAGTCCCGAGATCATCCGGCGGATGCGGGTGGCTGGCCGGATCGCGGCTCAGGCTCTGGCCGAGGTGGCCAGCCACATCCGCCCCGGAGTGACCACCGACGAACTGGACCGGATAGGTCACGAGTTCATGCTGGCACACGACGCCTACCCATCCACCCTGGGCTACAAGCATTTCCCGAAGTCGTTGTGCACCAGCGTGAATGAAGTGGTCTGTCACGGAATCCCCGACTCCACCGAACTGGCCAACGGAGACGTCGTCAACGTCGACATCACCGCCTTCGTCACCATCGACGGCATCGGCGTGCACGGCGACACCGACGCCACCTATCTGGTCGGTGATGTCGATGAGGAGTCGCGGCTGCTGGTCGAACGCACCCATGAGGCGATGATGCGCGGGATCAAGGCGGTCAAACCGGGCCGTCAGCTGAACGTGATTGGCCGGGTGATCGAGGCCTACGCCAAGCGGTTCGGTTACGGCGTGATCCGCGACTTCACCGGGCACGGGATCGGCACCGCCTTCCACTCGGGACTGGTGGTCCCGCATTACGATGCCGCCCCGGACTACGCCACCGTGATCGAGCCCGGGATGACCTTCACCATCGAGCCGATGCTCACCCTCGGCACCCACGAGTGGCAGATGTGGGACGACGGCTGGACGGTGGTGACCAAAGATCGGCGACGCAGCGCTCAGTTCGAACACACCCTGCTGGTCACCGAGAGCGGAGCAGAGATCCTGACCCTGCCCTGACCTCGGCACTCCTGGATCGGAAGGAAGGCGCGGCATGACGGCAACGCATGGATTCGGCATCGACATCGGCGGTTCGGGAATCAAGGGCTGCCCGGTCGACCTGTCCGTCGGGAAGTTCGCGGACGAGCGGCTCCGGATTCCGACCCCGTCACCGTCCACCCCGCAGGCGATCGCCGCAGTGGTGAGCCAGATCGTCTCGTCGTTCGAGAACCAGACCGGCGACGAGCCGATCGGAGTCACCTTCCCGGCGGTGATCCAGCGCGGCGTCGCCCGCTCAGCGGCCAACGTGGACCAATCCTGGATCGGCACCGACGTCGACCGGCTGTTCACCGCCCAGATTGGCCGGCCGGTGCACGTGGTCAACGACGCCGACGCAGCCGGAGTGGCCGAAGCCCGCTACGGCGCGGCCAAAGGCGTACCGGGGGTGGTGATCATGGCGACCCTGGGGACCGGAATCGGCACGGCCCTGTTGCTGGACGGCCAGCTGGTGCCCAACACCGAACTGGGACACTTGGAGATCGACGGTCACGACGCCGAGTCCCGCGCCGCCGACAGTGCTCGCGAACGTGAAGATCTGAACTGGGAGAAGTGGGCCAAGCGGCTGCAGCGCTACTTCGAGACACTCGAGAAGCTTTTCACTCCGGATCTTTTCGTAGTCGGAGGTGGAGTCAGTAAGAAGAGCGACAAGTATCTGCCGCTGCTGTCGCTGCGCACGCCGATCATTCCGGCCCAGTTGCTAAACGACGCCGGCATCATCGGCGCGGCCGTGCTGGCCACCGAACTGCTGGCCCCTTCCACCGCCAGCGTGGCCCCGCAGCCGGGAAACTAACGCCCGGCTGGACGGGCGGGGTCACCGGTCCGGTAAGGGCGGCAGGGTCACCGTCGGGTCGCCCAGGATGACCATGCTCTGCCGGTCCATGGCGGTCAGCTGCAGCCGGGTCAGCCGGGGCAGCACGGCGTCGTCGCCGGTCTGGTTCCGCTGCCGCAACGCGGTGGCGTACTGGGCGTACAGCTCACCCACTCCGGCCCGGTAGTCCGCGAACGCCAGGCCCAGCGGCTGCCGGGCGAGGAACAGGTTGGTGGACAGCGCGTTCACGATGTCCCCACCCAGCCCCTGCCCGGTGTCCGCCACCCGCAGGGTGAGGTCGAAGGTCGGCTCCACGTGCCCGATCACGGCTCGGACCGGGTTCTTCCGGCCGAGCAGCCGCAACGCGGCGGGCGCGACCGTCGAGCCAAGGCTGGCCACCTCATTGATCACCGCCAGAGCGGTGGTGCCCTGGTTCAGCAGACCGGCGTACTTGCTGGGCCCCTCGGAGCCAGCCGAGCAACAGGCCTGCGAATGCCAGATCGCCCCGCCCGGCATCGCGGCGTCCACGGCGTCAACATCGATCATCTGCCGGGCGTCGTCCACCGGCTGGCCCAGCACAGCCCGCAGCTGCTCACCGGAGCCTTCGGCCACCCCGTGGCTGGAGGTCACCACCAGCGCGGGTTGCTGCGCGGCCAGCGCGGCCAGCAAGCCAGCACCGGTGGCCTGATCGTCCACCAGATGGGTGAACCGGGGCAGCCGCTTGTCGGTCAGCCGGGCGGCCAGCGGACCGGCGATCACCGCGCGCATCTGGGCGGTGATGTCACCGAGGTCGACGGTCCACATCAGCGGCGCCTGGACGTCGATCTCGCTGTCCTTGAAATCGTTGATCAGAGCGGTGATGTAGTGGTCCAGCGCATCTCCGGTCAGCGGCAACCGGCCGACCGCGCGGCGATTGCTCAGCTCGTACTGCACCGGCCAGGGCACGGACTCAGGACCGCCGATGATCAGCACATAGCGGGGGATCTGGCCGAGCCCGGTGCCGAAGCCGGACAGCCGATCGGGCGGCTGTGAGCTGCCGTCAGGAAAGTAGCGGCGGACCGTTCCGGGCGGCAGGTTCGGGTCCCAGCGCAGCATCACCGTGCCCGGCCGGGCCTGGAGCAGATCGCGGACGGGGGGTTCGGCGTCCAGCGCCAGCGCCTTGTCGGCTGGGGCCGCGTCCGACTCGGCCAGCAGGATCCCGTAGCCGACGGCAGGGCTGCACCAGTCTCTCTGGTCCGCCGGTTCGCCGAGGTCGAGAACCTGCTGAGACCTGGGCAACAGGCCCAGCGTTCCCCACAGCGGCGCGCGGGCGTCCAGCGCGGCGGTGGCCTCCTGCGAGCCGGTCCAGGCGTTGATCGCGATCTCGGCCGGGAGGTCGTCAGCGCTCATCCGGCATCTCACCCCTGCGGGCCGGCTACCACCGGCGGGACGACCAGCAACGGCGCGCCAGCCAGCCCGGCCAGATCGGCCTGCGCCTGGGCGATCCGTTCCCTCAGCTCCTGGATCATGCCGGGGTTCGCCGTGGCCGGGTCCTGGGTGGCCAGCACTCCAGTGAGCTGATCAAGCCTGCCCCTCAGCTCAGCGAAGCGATCACCCTGGGCCGGCGAAGGAGCCAGAAACACCAGCAGCGGGTCCTCCTGGGCGTACAGCACCGGGTCAGTCCAGGAGTCCACCTGATCCGGTGTCCCGGCCGCCATCACCACCCGGGGTGCGGTCATCACCTGGGCCCAGTCGAGCTGCCGGATGCCCGGCTGGCCACCGGGGCCGGGCCGCGCCGCCAGCTGAACCAGCTTGATCACCTCGGGATAGAGCGCCTGGCAGAACACATCGGTGTCGGTCAGGTCCACCAGGCGACGCATTCCGATCACCGCGGGCAGGCCGCTGGAGACCATCTCGTGGGCAGCGGCCAGCCCCTCCCGGCCCTGACCGGCCGCCCCCGCCTGAGCCGACTGACACGAGGCGAGGACCACCAGCCACGGGTTGGCCGGCAACAGGGCGGAGATGAAGTCCGGTAGTGCCATCCGCACCGAACCGGTGTCGCCGGCGTCTGGCGCGATCTGGGCCCGGTCGAAGTCGGCGGCATTGGCGAAGGCGAGGGTGCGCAGCCCAGCCGCGTTGCTGCCGCCGTGGCAGAGCACATGCAGCAGATGCGGCCGGGAATCGGTGATCTGCTGCGCCAGCGACGGAGCGGTGGGGGCGATCAGCTCGGCGGTCGCTCCGGCGGCCGTGGCCCGGTCCCGCACCGTGGCACTGCCGGAGATCACATGCAGCAAGATCGGAAGGGCCGCCCCGGCGCTCACGGCGTCCAGCAGGACCTCGAGCTGCGGAAGGGCGTCGCGGCCAGCGGCCGACAACACGGCCACCAGCCGCAGCGGCGGGGCGAACACGCGGGGGGCCAGTTCGCCCGCCTCGTTCGCGATCCGGCCCATCGGGCGGCGCTGATCCAGGGCGAAGAAGCCGTTGGTCGCCTGGTCGTAGATCTGTTCCCAGGCCACCACATCAGCCAACTCGGTGCGCATCCGGAAGTAGACCGGAGCCGGCTCCGACCCCAGCGGCCGGCCACGTAGCAGGGCCAGCCCATCGCTGACCGCCTGGCTCTCGCACAGCAGCTTCATCATCGCCTCGCCCTGCTGCTGCAGGCTGCCCTGCGCCAGCGTGGCCAGATCGATGTTGGTGTTGATGCCCAGATCGGCCACCGGACCGGTGGCCCGGTCCAGTTTCAGCGTGACCTGGGTGCCGACCAGCTCGAAGGACAACACCGTGCGGCTGACACTCATGACGGCCTCGCATATTTCGCGATCATGTTCTGGATCTCGGCCAGCGCTTCGGTGGCTCCCTGCTCATAGGCCTTCTTGTCCGGCACCGAGCCGGGGGCGTCGCCCGGCTGGGACAGATGAGCGATCTGGCTGCCGACGTAACGCTCAGCGGCCGCCGCCCAGCTGGGCACGGTGTCCGCGTCGGCGTAGTACTGATCCAGGGCTGACCCCGGTTCCGGGTCGTACCCAGGCGGGATGACCCGATCGGGCAGCGGATCTTCGAGCGGGGCCTCCGCCGTCTGCGGCCGCGGGCCCGATGTGGATGGTGACGGCCAGGCGTTCAGCAGAGCTGGTCGCACGGTGGAGGGTTGGAGATAGGCGAACAACGAGGGGTGGGCCGGTACCTCAGGCGGTCCCTGACCCGCGATGAAAGCGTGCGCCGCGGCCAGCGCCAAGCCCATTGGATCAGCGCTGATCGAGGAGTACAGGGTGGCCCCCGGCCGCTGCTGGCCAAGACTGTCCGCGATCATCCGGACTGCGGTGTCGGATCGGGCACCGGGCGGCGACCCGAACGACAGGGTGGCTCCGCCGAGCAGGTCCGCCACCTGGGAAACGTCGGCCGCGGTCACGAAGCGGCAGGTGTCCGGATCGGCCGGGAGAGCCGGATCGGTGCCGACCGACAGGACCGCGCGGTCACCGTCCCAGGTGGCATCCAGCACGACGTGCAGCGCGCGGATCGCCCGCCCGGCCAGTCCTTGCATGATCCAGTCCACCCAGATCTGCCCATTCCGCTGCAGTGGCCGCGTCGTCACCGGGTCCCTTCGGCTGGATCGGGAAACGCTGGCACTGGCTGCGGTTCGCGGCTCGTGGATGTGCATCCAGGCGGAGTCGTTCACCCCGAGCGCGCGCAGCTGGTTCACGGTGTCACTGTCGGCGAAGACGTCGATGTCGCACTGGGTGGACTGCCGCAGCGAATGCGCGAGGCTCTGGAGGTAGGCGCCGGACCAGGAGTCGCGCTGCCCGGCTACGGCCGGGGTGCTGACACAGATGGCGACGCTCCACTGCCGTCCTGGATCGGATGCCCGGGGCAGCCGGTTGGGCACCCTCAGCAGCGGAATCTGGGTGACCTGCAGGAGCTGGCCCTCCCAGGGCACAGCACCCAGGTATCCGTACGGCGGCACCAGCCGGAGCCAGAGCGAGGACTGGCTGTTCAGCGGGCCGTGCAGGGTGCTGGCAATCTGGTCGCGCAGAGCTGGGGGCATGGTCAGCTGATGAGGCGGCCCCGCGCTTTCGGCCAGGCCGAACTGCTCGAGATCGTCGCGGCGGGTCCACAGGCTCTGGGGCTGGTCCCCCGCATAGCTGATCATCTCGCTGACGACGGCGGGGGTGCGCTGAGTGACATCCAGCCGTACCTTCAGGACGGCGAGATGCCATTGCCTGCTGAGCAGCTCTGCCATCGGCCCGCTCCTTCGCTGGTTTCTGCTGAGCACTCAGGGCGTGGCGACCAGGCAGCGCAGCGCCCACCAGGTCACCGGCTTGCTGACGTCGCTGTGGCCGCCGATCGCGGGCTTGCCGTCGATCTGGCCGCTGCCATCGATCGCGATCGTGCGCGCGGCCCCGAACAGGTCATAGGGGTCGCCCGGACGTTTCATCGGTTGCACCGTCCCGGCTGGCCCCAGCCCTTCCGGGCCGTATCCGCCCAGCGCTCCGTAGCGGAAGGTGTCGCCGACAGCGGCGATCTGCACCTCGCCCAGGCTGCTGCCTCGCACGGCCAGCTGAAACACCTCGTGCAGGGGCAGGTCATGACTGGACATGGTGGCCAGCAGCGGCAGCTGCACCCGGTTCGGTGCGTCGTGATACCCGCCCGGCACGCCCTTGCCGACCACGTCCGGGGCGAAGCACCACCGGTTCACGGCCGGCTGCAGCAGCAGCACCGAGCGGACCGGCCGCGGCAGGGGCTTGAAGCACAAACCCGAGAGCATCACCCGGGCTCCGAAGGAGTGTCCGAGCAGATGCACCCGCGCGTTGCTCTGCGACAGGATCTGGATCAGCAGCGGGCTGACCCCGTGGGCGCCGACCTGGCCGGCCCGGTCCTTCATCTTCCAGAGGCTGGCCATCCGGAGCAGATTCCGCGGATCCAGATTGCCCAGCAAGCCAGCTACCTGTGGCTCCCCCGGCGTCCCGGTATGGCCCGCCCCGGCCTGCCCTGGGCCAGGCGCGCCGGTGGGCGGGATGATGCCGAACGCGTCGGGATCGGCGGGCTCGGGCGCTGCTTGCCCGTCCAGAGCCGCCCAGGCTGCGATCACGTCGTCCACACCCGGCCGCGCCGACCCGTCGTCTGGGTCCTGACCAGCCTGCAGGTCGATCAGGATCTGCGCCGCTTCGCGGGCCTGATCCTCGGTCAGGCCGCCCGCCCCCTCCAGTAGTTCGCCGATCCGGGCGCGGGCGGCTTTCGGCATGGATTCGGTGACCAGCGACTGCATCTGCCCGGTGGTGGGGGCATCCCCGGCTCCAGCGATCTGCGGGCCGTCCTCCCAGGGCATCAGCAGGCTGGTGGACGGCCAGACCACACCGATCAGCAGCGGCTTGCAGGTATCGGCGGCCAAACCCATGGACTGGCCCTGGTCGACGAACCCGTCGATGAATCGCTCGTAATTGCCAGCCGCGACACCGAAGTCGTTGTTCCAGCCGTGAGAGAAGACGAAGACGTCGGTGATGTCGCCGGCACCGGTCAGCTCATCCAGCGCCATCTGCTGGGTCCGCGGGCTGAGCAGCGAGCCGTCGGTGTCGAAGCGGAGCAGGTAAAGCCCGGCGGTCCGGCCGCCACCGGCGTCCACGAACTTGAACGGGCCCTCAACCATCGAACTCCCCGATCCTCTGCGATCGCGACGTTGATCATCCTGTTGGCGTGCTCACGGGCGGTAAAGGGATCAGCCGATCCCGCCATCGTGATGAGCCGAACGTGTCATCTACCGGAGCCGGTGAGGAGGGCGGAAATACGTACGAAGCTCGCCGAGCAGGTTCTCGATTCAGCCCGCGGCCAGGATCGCGCTCTGCTCGGCCACCGTCTGCAGATAGCCCAGGGCCTGGTCCCGGCCCATGGACCGGGTGGCCGCCGAGCCCGCGATCGAGGCCAGAGCGGTGACGAATCCCAGTTGCCCCTGATCTTGTTCGAGCTCACTGAGCAGGATGGTCATGGCCTGGTGATCGCCCATCAGCTGGAATCGGATGAACGCCGCTGCTCGCTGGTTGGCCAGCGCCGCCGCCCGCCGCTCGTCTGGAGTCACCCGCTCACGGCATCATGGGCGGGCAGCCCGCGCAAGCGGTTCGGCCGACCATCACCCGTTGCCGTGCGGCGGGCCCGGGCTCGGGCTCGGGCTCCAATGAGCAGGCCGGCTCAGTGCCCCGGCCACCTGGGTGTGCCGATCACCCCGGGCCGATTCGAGCTGCGCCTGGGTGACGAACAGCGTGCCGACGAGGTTCGCCCCGCCCAGCCGGGTGCCGCGCAGGTCGGCCCCGATCAGGTCGGCCTGTCTCAGATCGGCGCCGCGCAGGTCGGCCCCGATCAGCTGGGCGTTGCGCAGATCGGCCCGGCGCAGGTCCTTACCTCGCAGGTCGGCCCCGATCAGGACGGCACCGGCGTAGTCCGGCGCTGGCGGGTGACCGGCCCGGACCTGGGCACTGACCTGGCGCAACAGCGCGGCCGCACCGGCTCGCAGCCCGGCGACGCCGGCGCCGAGCAGGTCGTCCGGAGGGCCAGCGGTGAGCTGCTCGATCTGCGTCTGCCGGTGCTTCAGGTCCTGCCGGAGCTGGCCCGAGCTGAGCTGCCGGGCCGCGTCCAGGTACCAGAGCAGCTCGTGCAGATCGCGCATGATCGGGAACACCCGGAGCATGTCCGGCTCGGTGCGCCAGTCCTGGCCCGGGAAGGTGACCTGGCAGACCTGCTGGCCCGCGCCGAAACAGTCGTACACCGCGCAGCCGGCGAACCCGCTGGGCCGGAGCCGATCGTGAATGCCGCAGCGAAAGCTGGTGGACAGATGCAGACATGGCGTCTGCGCCGGTTTGCCGATGGCGAAATCGCTGGACGCCGAGAACGCCGGAGCCACGCAGCACAGACCAGCACACCGGCGGCAGTCAGCCCGCAACTCTCGCACCCGGCCCACCCTGCCAACTTCTCCCGAGCTGATCTTGCTGTTTCTTGCATGATCAGCGCCCGAACAGGGCCGCCTAGCCCAGCTTTCGTCGTGATCAGCGCGCCCCCGCTGCATGGCGAAGAGAGCGGCGGACGAGCCGGACGATAAGCCGGATCCTGTACCGGCCCTGGCGGGCCGGTGGCGACCATCCATCTAGGGACGACGTCGCCGCCGTCCTCATGCGGCCTACCCGGGTGCTCGGGCGGGCAGCCCTCGAACGCACCCTGTCTGGCCTTGCTCCGGGTGGGGTTTACCGAGCCGCACCGGTCACCCGGCACGCTGGTGGTCTCTTACACCACCGTTTCACCCTTACCGCTGGCCGAGCCGAAGCTCGCCCGGCGGCGGTCTGTTCTCTGTGGCACTGTCCCGCGGGTCACCCCGGGTGGGCGTTACCCACCACCCTGCCCTGTGGAGTCCGGACTTTCCTCGACCCGCCCGGCGTCAGCCGAGCGTGCCGCGGCCGCCTGTCCGGCTCGTCCGCCGGGTCAGCCTATCTCGGAGCGGGGCCTTGCCGGGGCGCCGCTCCGGCGGGGAGGAGCAAACAGAGTGCGTCCGGCCCTCGAGCGCCATCAGAGCTGATTGATCCTCCCGGCCCGCGCGCCGGCCCCCTCCTGCAGGTGGAACTGCACGGCCGCCGCGTCTGGGGCGACCGGATCCAGCCGCACCCGGACCGGGGTACCCGCGATCAAGGGCCCGGCACAGCGCGCCAGCACCGGTGGATCCATCAACTGCACCCGGCCACCACCGCCGTTGCGGTCCACCGAGACCACTACGGCGTCGAACAGTTCACCGGAGCGCCCAGCCAGCACCGCAACCTCCACCGCGTCCAGGCACTGCCGCTCCACCTCGCCGGCCAGGTGATCTGATCCGGCCATGATCTGCGGCAGCGACGGCAGGGCCTGCACAACCCATGGCTCCACCGGCCGGCCCTGATGCGCGGCGTAGGCGCAGAGCAGCCCGAACCGGTCGACCAGACGCCTCAGCGGAGCGGTGACGTGGGCGTAGGCGGACGCCACTGCGGCATGCCGGGTCTGCGCCGGTGGCGAGCCGTCGAACGGCGTGTAGCCGGCGCCACGGAACAGCGCACCCGCCGCGT
Source organism: uncultured Kineosporia sp. (assembly GCA_964250315.1). Taxonomy (GTDB): domain Bacteria; phylum Actinomycetota; class Actinomycetes; order Actinomycetales; family Kineosporiaceae; genus CAXUFS01. Next base: position 14,248 of record CAXUFS010000026.1, read on the forward strand.
AAAGGAGGGCCAGCTGCTCAGGCCGATCCGACGCAAGCTGCCGCAGGAAGGTTCCATAAGGCTGATCGGCCGGCCAGGAAACGCCCCCAGCCCGGGCCTGCTGCCGAAACCGTTGCAGCGCTCCGGATTCCGGCTCGGGCATGGTACGCAGCACCCCAATCCCAGCCTTCAGCATCAGCTCGGCAGCGGCCATCCCCGTCATCAGAGACAGTTGTGCATTCCAGTCCTCGCTGGGCAGGTTCGCCCGCAGTGAGAGGGTGAAACCGCTGGCGTCCGCGACCACCTGCTGCTCCGGCAGCGGCAGATTGGCCCCACCGCGTTCCAGCTCGAGAGCCTGCCTGCGCGAACCGATCTCGTGCAGCAGCCCAGCCAGCTCGGCCAGCTCCGGATGATCGGCCGGGGCCTCCGCCGCCGCCTGTACCTGCTGGTAGTCCAGTTGGCGGCGACTGCGGACCCGGGCTCGGACCAGGTCCAGGTGACTCACCTCGCCGCGGGCATCCAGATCGAAACGCCATACGAAGGCCGGTCTCTCCGCATCCGGAAGCAGGCTGGCAGCCTGCTCGCTGAGGATCGGCGGATGCAACGGCGTGCGCTGATCGGGGGCATAGATGGTCTGCCCTCGCCGCCGGGCCTCGTCATCGATCGGCCCGCCGGGCTGGACGAACGCCGGCACATCAGCGATCGCGTAGTCGACGTGGTAACCGCGCCCGGCCCGGGACAGGTTCATCGCCTGATCCAGGTCGGTCGAACCCGCCGGATCGACGGTGACGAACTCGACGCCGGTCAGGTCGGCGTACCCGCCCGGATCCCAGCCGGTGGCTGCCGCTGCCGCTTCGGCCAGCACTTCGGCGGGGAAGTGCGCAGGCACGCCCAGCGCCGCCCGGATAGCGGTGAACCGGGCCTGGAGGCCAGCCGCGGCACTGGGGCCGGCCGTGCCGTGAATCAGCTGTGTTCGTCGCCTGGGCATGCCTGAACAATAGGACCGGCCATCGGAGAGGAGCCGCCATGGACACCCGACGGGTGAACCTGCTGAACGCCGCTGGCCGGCCGGTGCTCAGTTACCTGCCCGGGACCCGGGAGGGGCGGCCCTGGGCTGACAACGCCGCTCTGCTGGCGCCGGCCGGCCAGGCCACCGCTGAGGTGATGAACCAGCTCAGAGGCTGGCTGGTGTCAGCATCGCCCGGCTTCGGCCGCGAACTGATCGCCCACGGTGCCCAGCTCCACCGGCATGCCTTCGAGATGTCGGCTGGTCTGGCGCCGGGGCGAACCGAACCCGCTGCCCCGGCCGGATTCCGGTTCGAGCCGGTCACCCGGTCCGCCCAGGAGATCCAGCCGGCCGTGGACGGCGCTTTCCCGGCCGGCCATCCAGATCACCGCCCCGCCGACCCGGACGCCGGTGTGCCGCCGCCGGGCGAGACCGAACTCGAGCAGTTGCTGGCTGGAACCCTGGTCGGCCCGCTGATGCCGTGCAGTCTGCTGATGATCGACGCCAGCGAACGCGTGGCGGCCGGCTGCCTGGTCAACCACTTCACCACCACAGCCTGGATAACCTTGATCTTTCGAGATCCCGATGCCAGCCCGCCCGGCACCGGTTCGCTTCTGCTGCACGCGGTGCTGGCCCGGGCCGCCCGAGCCGGCGTCGGCCAGATCGGGCTGGCGGTGACGGCAACTAACCCGGCTCATCGGGTCTATCTGCGTGCGGGTTTCACCGTCACCGGTGAAGCGTTCACCGTACTGATCCCGAGCTGATCACGGGCTGATCCCGGGCTGCTCCCGGGCTGAGTCAGCCCAGGGCCCGATCCAGGTCTTCGAGCAGGTCGTCAACGTGCTCCAGCCCCACGCTGAGCCGCACCACACCGTCGGTGATCCCGGCGGCGGAGCGGGCTGCGGGCGTCATCCGCCGATGGGTGGTGGTGGCCGGATGGGTGATCAGTGATTTCGCATCGCCGAGGTTGTTGGAGATGTCGATCACCCGCAGCCGATCCAGCAGTTCGAACGCCGCGACTTTGGGATCCGGGCCGCCCAGCTCAATGGTGACCACCGTGCCTCCGGCCCGCATCTGCCGCTTGGCCAGTTCGTACTGCGGATGGCTGGGCAGATGCGGATAGCGCACCGAACCGACCCGCGGATCCCCCTCCAGCCACTGCGCGATCGCCAGGGCGGCGCCGGATTGCGCCTCCACCCTCAGCCGCATCGTCTCCAGCCCTTTCAGCAGCACCCAGGCGTTGAACGGGCTCATCGACGGCCCGGTGTGCCGCATCAGGATCTGCACCTGTTCGTCGATGTACTCCTGCGGTCCCAGGATCGCTCCGCCCAGCACCCGGCCCTGGCCGTCGATGTGCTTGGTCGCGGAGTAGACCACGATGTCGGCGCCCAGCTCCATGGGCCGCTGCAGAAAGGGCGTCGCGAACACGTTGTCCACGATCACCTTCGCCCCGGCCCGGTGAGCTAGATCGCAGACTGCCTGGACGTCGATGAGTTCCTGCATCGGATTCGACGGCGATTCGAAGAAGACGGCCTGGGCCGGGGTGCTCAGCGCCGTCCGCCACTGCTCGAGGTCGTGTCCCTCGACGAAGGTGGTCTCGATCCCCCACCGGGGCAGCAGCTCGTCCAGGATGATGAAGCACGAGCCGAACAGCGCCCGGGACGACACCACCCGGTCCCCCGCCTTCAGCATCGCCATCAGCGACGTGAACACCGCGGCCATCCCGGTGGCGGTGGCGAAGCAGGCCGGAGCCCCCTCCAGCAACCGCAGCCGCTCTTCGAACACCGACACGGTCGGGTTGCCGTAGCGGGAGTAGACGAAGTGCTCGACCTCGCCGGTGAACGACGCTTCGGCCTGACCGGCCGAGTCGTAGACGTAACCCTGGGTGAGGAACAGGCCCTCGGCCGTCTCGGCAAAGTTCGATCGGTTCAGCCCGCCGCGCACAGCCAGGGTGTCGAACCGAAGCTGCGGCCGGTCGCCCTCATCGGCGCTCATGACTGCGACCACGGCAGCCCGGCGACCTTCCAGCCCGCGGTGCGGCCGCGATGCCGGCCGGGGTCCGGCGGCCCTTCGAAGCCGTCCAGCACGTTGTACGCCATGTACCCCGCCTGCGCTGCGGCGCTGGCGGCTGCGGCCGATCGGACGCCGGAACGGCAGATGAACAGCACCGGATTCGCTGTGCTGGCCGCCTGTTCCAGTTCGGCCAGGAAGGCGGGGTTGGGAGAACCGCTGGGGAAGGTCACCCACTCGATCAGCGCCACCTGAGCGCCGAGGCCGGACAGGTCCGGCACGCCCACATAGGACCATTCGGCCTCGGTGCGGACGTCGACCAGCACGGCCGCCGGGTCATCCTTGAGCAGGCCGAAGGCCTGTTCTGGACTCAGGTCTGCGGAGTAGGACACGGACTCTGTTCTACCTCACGGTCTGAGCGAAGTGTTCACCGTGAAGATCTCGCATCCGCCGTCGGCCCACATCCGCAACGCGCTCAAGCAGCCCGGATCGAGCCGGATCGATCGGGCCTTGATCGGATCGGCGCTCAGCGCGCGGGCCAGCAGCGCCCGGATCGGCCCGGCATGGGTGACGACAGCGATCGGCTCGCCCGGGTGCTCGGCGGCCAGCCGACCAGCAGCCCGGGCCACCCGGGCGCCGAGCCGGTCCATGGACTCACCGCCGGGCGGCGGCTCCCCCGACTCACGCCAGCCCCGGTACTGCTCACGCCAGCGCTCGACGATGTCGGCCATCGCCAAGCCGTGCCACTCCCCGGCCCGCTGCTCGTTCCAGTCGCCGTCAGCGGCCGGCGGCCAGCCCAGCGCCCGGCCGATCGGTTCAGCGGTCTGCGCCGCGCGCAGCGCTGGGG
>CAXUFS010000027.1:0-4813 GCA_964250315.1 uncultured Kineosporia sp.
GGCCGGGTGCGGACCCGGGCCCAGCAGCGGCGCTCGGACCAGGTCCAAGCCATGGTGGAGGATCCCGCCAGCCGGGATTTCATGATCGAGCTGACCGACGAAGTGCTCCGGATGGAGGATCCGCAGGCCGCGGCCCGCCGCTTCGCTGCCCTGGTCGCCCGGCACGGGCCGCCCAGCTTCGCTGGCCCGGTGGATCGCGGTCTGCTGCGGCTCGCGGCCCTGGCCGGGCCGATGGCCCCCGGGGTGCTGATGAACCAGTTGCGCGGCCGGGTCCGCCGTGAGCTCGGTTCGGTTGTGCTGGATGCCGATCCGGCCCATCTGGCCAAGGAGATCGCCGCCCGGGCGGCCGGCGGATTCGTGCTCAACGTCAATCCGCTCGGCGAGGCGGTGCTGAGCGACCGGGAGGCGGAGGCCCGGTTGCGGCAGGCGCTGGACCTGATCCGCCGCCCGGAGATCGGCTATCTGTCGGTGAAGGCGTCCGCGGTGTGCGCCAATCTGGACGTGCTGGACTTCGACGGGAGCGTGAGCCGGATCGCCGACGCCGTCCAGCGGCTGTGCCTGGCCGCCAGCGAGTCGGCCGATCCGTCGGGAAGGCCGTCCTTCATCACCCTGGACATGGAGGAGTTCGCCGATCTGTGGCCCACGGTGCGGGGTTTCACCCAGGCGCTGGACCGGCCGGGGCTGGAGTCGTTCCACGCCGGGATCGCTCTGCAGGCCTATCTGCCTGACTCGGTCACCGCCTTCGCCGAACTGTCGGACTGGGCGCTGGAGCGGGTGCGCAACGGCCGCGCCCCGATCAAGGTCCGGCTGGTCAAGGGGGCCAATCTGGCCATGGAGCGGGTGGACGCCGAACTGCACGGCTGGAACTCAGCCCCGCTGCCCTCGAAGGCCCTGGTGGACGCCAACTACAAGCGCCTGGTCGATCGGGCCCTGCAGCCGCAGCTCGGCCCGGCGATGCGGGTCGGAGTGGCCAGCCACAACCTGTTCGACCTGGCCTGGGCCCTCAACCTGGCTCAGCAGCGCGGCACCACCGGCCAGCTGGATATCGAAATGCTGCACGGGATGGCCGACTCCGAGGCTCAGGCGGTGGCCGAGCGGGTGACCACCGCCGGTATCGGCCGGGTAGTGCTGTACACCCCGGTGGTCGATGCGTCCGACTTCTCCGCCGCCACCGCGTATCTGGTCCGCCGGTTCGACGAGAACACCTCTCCGGAGAACTTCCTCACTCACCTGCCCGGGCTGAAATTCGGCACCGGCGCATGGCGGGAGCAGGCCGCGCGCTTCCGGGCCGCAGTCAGCGCGCGGCACGACCGCGACCCGGTGTCCCGCCGATCCCAGCCGGTGCCGTCCGATCCGCTCTCCAATGCGTTCGTGAACGCCCCAGACAGTGACCTGACCCTGGCGTTCAGCCGGGTCAAGGTACGAAACTCTCTTTCCAAGTTCATCTTTCCTGCACTGGTCAGTTCGGTGATCGGTTCTTCCGGAACGCAACCGGCGGAGGAGCCGGTTGAACGGGTTGAGCCGGCCGGAGATCCGGGTGAGCTGTTCGACGGCATCGATCCATCCACCGGCAAACCGGTGTACCGGGTCCAGGGTGCGAGCATCGCCGACGTCGATCGGGCGGTCCGGATCGCGCAGGCCGCCGCCCCCGGCTGGCGGCAGGTGGCTCCGGCCCAGCGAATGAAGTTGCTCGACGTGATCGCCGACGTGATGGAGTCGCAGCGCTTCGAGACGATCGCCGCGATGGCCTACGACACCGGTAAGACGGTGCGCGAGGCCGACCCGGAGGTGTCCGAGGCGATCGACTTCGCCCGCTACTACGGCCGGTGCGCAACCGAACTGGAGGCTGAGACGCCGGTGCGGTTCGACCCGCACCGGGTGGTCGTGGTGGCCGCGCCCTGGAACTTCCCGTATGCGATCCCGGCCGGTGGAGTGCTCGCGGCACTGGCCGCCGGTTGTTCTGTGATCCTCAAGCCCGCACCTGAATCCGTCCTGGTGGCCAGGGCCTTGGCGCAGCAGTGCTGGCGCGCCGGGGTGCCCCACGACGTCCTGCAGCTGGTGCTGACCGCATCCGCGGATGTCGGGCGGCGCCTGGTCACCCACCCAGATGTGGACGCGGTGGTGCTGACCGGGTCCTCCACGACCGCCCAGCAGTTCCGGGAATGGCGCCCAGACCTGCGCCTGCACGCGGAGACGTCAGGCAAGAACGCGATCGTGGTGACGGCCGGGGCCGACCTGGACGACGCCATCCGCGACATCGTGCGCTCGGCCTTCGGCCATGCCGGGCAGAAGTGTTCGGCCGCCAGCCTGGTGATCGCTCAGTCCTCGGTGCTGGACGGCACCCGGTTCCTGGAGCGCCTGGCCGACGCGGTTCGATCGGTGCGGACCGGGCCGGCCGCCGAGCCTCGCACGATGATGGGCCCGCTGATCCGCCCGCCGCGGCCACCGTTGCACAGCGCGCTGACCGAACTCGGCGAGGGCGAGTCCTGGCTGGTCGAGCCGGCCCGGGGAGCTCACGACCGGGCCTGGACGCCTGGGGTACGGATAGGCGTTCAGCCCGGCTCGGACTTCCATCTGACCGAGTACTTCGGGCCGGTGCTCGGGGTGATGCGGGCGGCCGATCTGGACGAGGCGATCCGGATCCAGAACCAGATCCCCTACGGCCTGACCGCTGGGCTGTTCTCCCTGGACGACGACGAGGTGGCCCGCTGGCAGGACCAGGTCCAGGCCGGCAACCTCTACATCAACCGGCACATCACCGGCGCGATCGTGCAGCGGCAGCCCTTCGGCGGCTGGAAGCGGTCAGCGATCGGGCCGGGCATCAAGGCGGGCGGCCCGTTCTATGTGGCTTCGATGGGCACCTGGCAGCGGGCCTCCGCAGCGGGCTGGGACGCTGGCTCCGCTCAGCGTCTGGCGGACCGGGCGGTGCAGTTGTGGGAGCACTGGTCGGCGGGGCAGGACGTCAGCGGCCTGAAATCTGAGCTCAACCTGCTGCGGCTGCGGGCGCTGCCCGGCGGGGTGCTGCTGCGGGCTGGGGCCGGGGTGTCGGGGCACGAACTGTTCGTGGCCCGGATGCTGGCTCAGCGACTCGGCGTCCGGTTGCGGATCTGCACACCGGGCGAGATCAGTGACGGCGAGTTCGCCGAGCTGGCCGCGGGCGGCGGCTTCGATCGGGTCCGGCTGATCGGCGAGCAGCCGCCGGCGCTGCTGGCCGATCTGGCCCAGCGGCGGGTGGACGCGGACCTCCGCCAGATCAGTGCCAATCCGGCGATGGAGTTGTTGTGCTGGACCCGGGAGCAGGCGATCTCGCGCACCTTGCACCGGCATGGCAACATCCGGGCCGTACCCGGCGCCCGGCAGCCAGCAAGCCACGACCATTGACGGCATCGGGCCAGCGCCTCCGGCGTTCGGCGAGGTAGCCAGGTAGCCAGGTAGCCAGGACGACTGGGCGACTGGGGCGATCTCGGTCCAGCCCGCCCCTGAATCGCAGGACCAGCGCGCCTGACCCTCGTGATTCAGCCGATCTGGTGGCGCCGCACCTCGTACACCATGAGGCCCGCAGCCACGGCCAGGTTCAGCGACTCCGCGGAGCCAGTCATCGGGATCCGCACGGCCAGCTCGGCCGCAGCCAGCAGATCAGGAGTCAGACCCTGCCGTTCGCTGCCCAGCAGGATGGCCACCGGCGGGCGATAGGTGCTGTTCCAGTGCTCCAGGCCGGCGGCGCCAGTCGCGGCCACGACCTGGACGCCGTGCCGGCGGGCCCAGCCGGCGAACTCGGCGCCGTTGGCGGCGGTCGTGACCGGCAACGCGAAAACCGAGCCCATGCTTGCCTTGATCGCGGCCGGCCCGAACGGATCGGTACTGTCTCCGGCCAGGATCACGCCCGCTCCCCCGGCGGCGTCCACAGTCCGGATGATGGTGCCCAGGTTTCCCGGGTTGGCCACCCGATCGAGGACCGCGAACACCCCGCCCGGCGGAACCGCCAATCCGGCCAGCGGCTGGTCCCGGGCGCCGACGATCGCCAGCAGTCCCGACGGCCCATCGCGGCCGGAGACCCGGCCGAACAGTTCGGAGCTGAAGCGGGCGACCCGGACCCCGCGCCCCTCCTGCTCGGCCACCAGCTCAGCTGCCCGGGCCGGTAGCAGCTCCGGAGCGATTACGAAAGTCTGCACTGGCCAGCCGAATTCGGTAGCACGCCCAACTGGCTGAATGCCTTCGACTACGAAACAGCCCTGCTGGCGCCGGAACCTGCGATCGCCCAGCTGACGGATCCGCTTGACCAGGGGGTTGGCCGCGCTGGTGATCACAGCAGGCTCGCTCACAGCCGCGGGTCCACTGGCTCGGATTCCAGCGCCAGCACGGCGAACACGCACTGATGGATCCGCCAAAGCGGCTCGCCCCGGGCCAGCCGCTCCAGAGCCTCCAAGCCCAAGGCATATTCACGTGTCGCCAGCGACCGCTTGTGGCCGAGCCCGCGTGTGCGGAGCCGATCGAGGTTGGCCGGCTCCAGATAGTCCGGGCCGTAGATGATCCGCAGGTACTCCGGGCCGCGCACCTTGATTCCCGGCTGCACCGGCCCGGCCGGGCGGCTCCCGCCGGACCGGGCCCGGACCAGCCCGGCCGCGGGCTTGACCACCATGCCTTCACCGCCGGCCTCGGTCATCTCCGTCCACCACTGCGTGGCGGCAGCCGTAGATCCGGGATCGGTGGTGTCGGCGAAAGCCCTCCTGGTGACGGCGATCAGCTCCGGATCCTGCCCGGCCAGCCGGTCGGCCAGAGCGAGGTGCCAATCATGCGAACGGTCGTGAAAGAC
>CAXUFS010000027.1:4823-17468 GCA_964250315.1 uncultured Kineosporia sp.
ACCGAGCCCTCAGCGGCCAGCAGCTGGAACGGGGCGATCCGCACCCCGGCCAAGCCATCGACCGGCCAGCAGTAACGCCGATAGGCGGCGCTGAACGCATCGGCGTTGGCCGCCCGGGCCCGGGTCCGGTCCAGCAGCTCACCGACGTCGAGTCCGGCGCCGGCCGCCCGTTCCAGCGCCTGCAACGCAACCGGCAGTGATGCCCGGGCGGCCGCGCCGACCGCGGCGTACTGGTCGCGGAGCAGCTGGCCGGCCTTGGCGCTCCAGGGGAGCAGCTCGGCGTCCAGCAGCAGCCACGATGAGTTGACTTCGTCGAACAGCCCAGCCTTTTCAGCGGCCTGGCTGATCCGGGCGGCCAGCACCTCGGTCAGCGCTGGACCGAAGAACGACCGCCCGGTCCGCGTCCAGACGGCGCCCGACTGGCCCGCCGGTACGCCGAAGCGGGCCGCCACATCAGTGGCCGAGCGGCCGATCAGCGCGATGCAGCGCGAACCCATGTGCTTCTCCTCGCACACCACCTCGCTAACGCCCTCGGTCCGGAAGTGGTCGAACGCCTGGTCGGGATGTTCCAGCAGCCCCGTCCGGGCCGAGGTGGCGACCGGGCTCATCGTCGGTGGCAGATACATCAGCCAATGCGGGTCGATGGCGAACCGGCTCATGACCTCCAGCGCGGCGGCGGCGTTCTCGGGCCGGACGGTGATCCGCTTCAGGTGACGGGTCTCAACCCCGCCCGATCCGGTCACATCGCCGATCTCCAGCACGTCTGGTTCGCGGCGACCAGCCACTGAGATTTGTTGCCTGGCGGTGGGATTCGAGTCGAACGGCTTGGCCGGTTCGTAGTAGACCTTGGCGGCCGGTACCGACAAGATCTCCCGCTCCGGATAGCGCAGCGCGGTCAGGCGGCCGCCGAACACGCATCCGGTGTCCAGGCAAAGCGTGTTGTTGATCCACTCGGCCGCTGGGGTGGGTGTGTGCCCGTAGAGCACCATGGCCGAGCCACGGTACTCGTTGGCCCATGGATACCGGACCGGCAGGCCGTATTCGTCGGTTTCCCCGGTGGTCTGGCCATAGAGACAGAACTCGCGGACCCGGCCAGAGGCCCGGCCCTGGTATCGCTCGATCAGACCCGCGTGTGACACCACCAGTTGGCCGCCATCGAGCACGTAGTGAGAGATCAATCCCTCCATGAAACGCATTGCCTCGAGACGGAACTCGTCCGTTTCATCAGCCAGCTGCTGGAGCGACTCGGCCAGCCCGTGCGTGGTCCTGACGTTGCGGCCGTGCAGCGCCCGGACCAGCTTGACCTCGTGATTACCGGACACGCAGAAAGCGTGGCCCGCTGCGGTCATCCCCATCACCAGCCGCAGCACACCGGGCGTGTCCGGGCCCCGGTCCACCAGGTCGCCGACGAAGATGACTCGCCGGTCCGGGTGATGCGCGTCGGCCGCACGGCCCTGGTCATCCCGGCTGATCCGGTATCCCAGCTCGCTGAGCAGCGTTTCGAGTTCGGCCCGGCAACCGTGCACGTCGCCGATCACGTCGAACGGCCCAGTCTGGTCGCGCAGGTCGTTGTACATCCGGGTCCGCACGACCGTGGCATCACCGATCTCGTCCACGCCGTGCAGCCGGTGAACGGTCCGGATACCTTCTCGATGGATGTTCTTCAGCCCTCGCCACAGTTGCCCGTGCTGACGCCGGATCACGTGCGACCCGAACTGGCGATCAGGCCTGGTCTGGTTGCGGGCGGCGGCAACCTGCTCAGGAACGTCGAGCACGATGGCTACCGTGAGCACGTCGTGTTCCTTGGCCACCTGAACCAGCTGTCTGCGCGCCTCCGGCTGCACGTTGGTGGCGTCGACCACGGTCAAACGCCCGGCCTGGAGCCGCTTCCCGGTGATGTACTGCAGCACGTCGAAGGCATCCGCGGTAGCCGACTGGTCGTTCTCGTCGTCCGCCACCAGTCCCCGGCAGAAGTCGGACGAGAGCACCTCGGTCGGGGCGAAATGGGCCCGGGCAAAGGTGGACTTGCCCGATCCGCTGACTCCGATCAGCAACACCAGGCACAGCTGCGGAACCGCGAGCTGCCTGGTCACGCCGCCTGCTCCTTGGTGAACAGTGCCAGCTGGGTGGGCGGTCCCACCTCCGGATCATTGTCACCCACCGGCAGATGGCGCACCGCGTAGCCGTACTGAGCGGCCACCCCTGATGCCCAGGCCCGGAACTGGTCCCGGTCCCACTCGAACCGGTGATCCCGGTGCCGCAGATGTCCGGCCGGGAGGGTCTGGAAACGGATGTTGTACTCCGAGTTGGGCGTGGTCACGATCACTGTGGGCGGCGCGGCGTAGCCGAACACGCTGCGCTCCAAGGCATTCAGCCGGGGCGGATCGACGTGCTCGATCACCTCCATCAGCACAGCGGCGTCGAGGCCCTTGAGCCGGTCGTCGCGGTAGGTCAGCGCCGATTGGAACAGCTGAAGCCGCCTTCGCTGGAACTCCGGCATCCGATCCAGCCGGAGCCGGCGCGCGGCCAGGAGCAGCGCCCGGGCGGACACGTCGACCGCGACGATCTGCTCGATCGCACCATCGGCCAGCAGGTCCTTGACCAGACTCCCCTCCCCGCAGCCGAAGTCACCCACGCGGTGGGCACCAGCCGCCCGGAGTGCGGCCAGTACGGCTCCCCGGCGCTGCTCATGCAGCGGCATCGGCCGGTCCGGGCGATCCAGGTCATCAGCCTCGCCAGCCACCGCGTTGTCGAGCTGCCCGGGCTCGGTGTCGTCCACCTCGGCCAGCCGGGCCAGCGCCGTGCGGGTCAGCTCCCGCCGATGCGACAGGTATCGGCGGCTGATCAGGGCCTTGTCCGGGTGCGAGGCAAGCCAGCCGGTTCCGGCTCGAACCAGCTTGTCCACTTCGTCATTGCTGACCCAATAGTGCTTGGCGTCATCCAGTACCGGCAGCAGCACGTAGAGGTGATTCAGGGCGTCGGCCAGGCGCAGCGTGCCGCTCAGCCGGAGCGTCAGGTAGCGCGAGTCACCCCAGGCGGGTATGACCGGATCCAGCGCCACCGGCTGCGCACTGACCTCCCATCCCAGCGGCTCGAACATCCGGGCCGCCAGCGGCACGCCACCCCGGCAGGGCAACGCCGGGACCTGGATCTCCAGTGGGATCGCAGCGGCCGCCAACTCGGGCCGCTGCTCGCAGCGACCGGTCAGCGCGGTCCGGAAGACGGCCTTGAGCGCCATCGCCAGCATGCTGGACGCCGCGTAGGGCCGATCGTTGACGTACTGACCCAGGCTGAACCCTCCCGGCTGAGCCCGGCCGCGTACCAGCCCGATCGGATCCACTTCGAGCAGCAGCACGGCGGTGCAGCGCTGCTGCGAGGCTTCGGTGTAGAACACGTGAACGCTGCCCACCGACTGCTGGAACGACTGCACCCGGGCCGGGTTCTTGTGCAACAGGTAGCCCAGATCCGTCGCCGGTCGATGATTGGTGGTGATGGTGAGCAGCACGATCAGGCATTCTTCCTGATCACCTGGCGGACCGTCCTCCGCATTCCGCGCCAGCCCAGGGCTGAGCCTGTTACCCGATCACTTGCTGCCCCAGCAACACCACGTTGAGGATGATCAGGACACCGGTGATTCCGCTCAACAGCGCGATCATGGGCCGGCGATTGACGTGATCTCCCATGATCTGCCGCCTGCTGGTTACCACAAGCAGGGCGACCAGCGCGAAAGGAATCCCGAAGGAAAGCGATACCTGGCTCAGCACAAGTGCCTTGGTGGCATCAATTCCCGAGCCGAGCAGGAGCAGAGCCGGTGCCATGGTCACCAGCCGCCGGATCCAGAGCGGAAGACTGACACCGAGGAACCCATCCATGATCACCTGACCGGCGGCGGTTCCGACGCTGGAAGAGCTGATCCCCGACGCCAGCAGCGCACAGGCGAAGACGAGCGCGGCCCCTCCCCCGACCAGTTGCCGCAGTTCGGCGTGAATGCCGGGCAACGTCACCGAACCGGCGCCCGATCCGTGGAAGACCTCGGCGGCGAACGCCAGCATGGACAGATTGACCAGCCCGGCGATGGTCATGGCCAGCACGATGTCGAGCCGTTCGAATCGCAGCAACGTGATCGTCTCGGCCTGCGTCCGCGGACGGGAACGGCGGCTGGTCAGTCCCGAATGCAGATAGATGGCGTGCGGCATCACAGTGGCTCCGATGATGCCGGCCACCAGCACCAGTGTTTCCTGACCCTGCATGTCCGGGATCAGGCCACCGGCCAATTGCGATGGGGACGGGGGCACCTGGAACACCAGGTACAGGAAGCCGGCCGCGATGAACATCAGCAGGGCCGCGACCGCGACCTCGAACGGCCGATGACCGCGACGCTGGAGCGAAAGGATGATGAAAGCCATCACCGCCGTGCAGGCTCCGGCCAGTGGCAGGGGCATCCCGAACAGGAGCTTCAGGCCGATGGCAGCACCGATGAATTCGGCTAGGTCGGTGGCCATGGCGACCAGCTCGGCCTGCAACCACATGGCCAGCGACATGGGCTTGGACAGAGTCTCCCGGCACAGCTCGGGAAGGCTCCTCCCAGTGACGATGCCCAGCTTCGCGGACATGTACTGGATCGGCATCGCCATCAGGTTGGCCGTGACCACAACCCACACCAGCCGGTATCCCGTGGTGGCTCCGCCCTGGAAGTTCGTGGCGAAGTTGCCCGGATCGACGTAGGCGATAGCGGCGATGAAGGCAGGTCCCAGGACCGTGGTGGCCCGGATCGGTTTCTGGATGAGGCGGCGGCGGGCCCCGTTGCCGGCGGCGGGCAGGAAACGGTCCAGCGACTGGGTCATCCGAGAATATTCGCCTCCGTCCGGGGCCAGGTCGGGTCGGGTCGGCCAAAAACCGATCAGGTCAAGCAGGAGCGGGCCGGATCCGTCAGGGAGTTCGCTGGCGGATCCGGCCATTGCGTCCTACGCGCTGGTGTTCAGATAGCCGTTGACGCCGTGCGGGAAGAATCCGCCTCGAGTGGTTCGGCCCGGGTTCAGGTAGACGATGTTCAGTACCTGCCCATAACTGCGGCTGTAGGCGACGCCCATACGGTCGGTAGGAGTGATGTTCGCCTTGCCGTCGTGGCGGATGCTCTGGTCGCGGTCCCACTTTCCGTCCAGAGAATCCCGGGCATTCGAGAGTTTCGCGACCGCATCGATCAGGTCCTTCTCGAACAGCGACGTCCGGATGGTGGCCGCGTGGTAGGCCTCCACGGCGAGAATGCCAGCCGCAGCTTCCAGATACGTCTTGTTGCTGATCAGCGGAGCAGCACCCTTGTACGCGGTGACCCCCACGTCCTCGAAGAGGAAGGCGGCCAGTAAGAAGTTGTTCTCATTGGCATAGGGGTCGAAGGTCTGGTGCTTGTTGATCAGACCTGCAGCCCGGGCCGCCGCCGTGAAGCTGTTCTTGATGTCGATCGTGGGCCGAGCCACCGCGGTGGACCCAAGCGCTGCGCGCAGGAACTTGACATGCAACAGTTCGTCCGACGCGATCTCCTCCGCATACTCCCGGATACGCCTGGTACTGAACGGCACCTTCTTGCCGCCGGTGACGGCGCCGCGGCGGTCGCGGCCATGGGTGAGGTTGTCGGCCAGGCCGTGCCCGTGGGCGGCATAGGAGTAGAACTCTGCCTCCAGGTACTCCAGGTTGAGCGCGAAGTTCAGCACCGCTCCGTCGCTGGGGGCCGCAGCCCCGGTCACGCCGGAGTCATCCGGAACGGCCCCGTAGGTGCCTGGATCGTCCGGACCGGCGGCCCGGGCCTGGCTGGCGGCCAGGAGAGATGTTCCGGTCAGGCCAAGACCGGCGACTCCAGCGGCCCGCAGGAACGCCCGGCGATCGGCTCCGTTCTCCGCACTGCGGCTGATCATGTTTGTGACGAGCTTGTTTCCGAACACGACGTGGCTTTCCCTTCGCTCGGTCGATCAGGGCGATCAGGGTGATCAACCCATTCCCGGCTATGCTTCTGTTGATCCCATGTCGCACGTTTTATCTGCTGTCTTGGCGAGGTTTCTTGCCGGGGGCGGGCAGCGACGAAAACGACAATTCAGGAAAAGCATTCGCACATGATTGCCAGAAGCCGTTCCGCCGACGAGACCTCTGACCAACGCAGAAGCGCTGGCGCTGGAACGTATCGCAGCCGTCGCATCAGCCAAAGTTGAAACGCGCCAACACTCAATCATCTTTGTTCCCAGCATTCACCGCGGACGACAATTGCCAGGAATGGGGGACTTATTCTTTTCAGCTAACAATAACGAGTAACCGTTTCATCCGGCTGAGATGCTTCGAATGTGACGTTACGGTCGCGTTTACCAACAAGAGTCGATAGCCACGGTGGCCGGGCCGGACACCGGTGATCAAGAAGCGATGATGCGTTGATGGTGGACTTAGCGACGTGGCCGTCCGTTGTATGGCCAGAGGAGGGCGCCAAGGATGTTGCCGAGGAATGTCGCCGAGGACCGATATCGTGATTCGGGCCTGCTTGGTATGAGCCGGGCCAGCGACCCATACCGGAGCACAAGCCATGGACGCCTTCCGGCCCCCAGGTCGCCTAGGTCGCCCAGTTCGCAAGCCAGAGTCTGACGAAAGCGGGGCTGATGCTGGTGGGCGATACTGGGATCGAACCAGTGACCTCTTCGGTGTGAAGCCCGCCCTGATCATGCTCGCATGCGGTGTGACCTGCGCGGATCGTTCGCCGATGTCCGCTTAAGTGCCCGGTGTTCGGGACTGGTTGTAGCGCAGTTTGTAGCTCAACGAGTGCGGTGCGGTCCGGTGTGGTCTGATCGCTGATTGTACGGGCTGGGAGGTGCGATGAAGGAGCACGATGACGATGACGACGAGCTCGGGGTCACGGAGATCTGGGATGGGCATGGATCTTGGACCGGGCCTGTCGAGGTCTTTGTAAGCAGGTCTGACACAGCAGATGCCACGCTGACTCTGCCCCGTTCTGCCGTGATGAGCACATCGTTGGACGGCTCGGCGGTAGACGTAGCGGTTCCCCTGGCCCTCATCCGATGGGTGGCCGCTCGAAGCGGCGCCGCACTGGAAGGCCACTCTGAGGGCTCGTCCTCGTAGCTGGCCGGTGCTTGGGCCGGTGGCGTCGGGTCAAGGGTGGAGCTTGCTCCATCGCGTCAGCGACGCCGTAGGCGCCCTTGACGCGGCGGTGGCGGCCTGAGAAGGATGCCCGCGAGAGGGCGTGACCGGTGGTGAGTTGACGTCGTCGGCCTGGCCGAGCTGGTGCCCGGTGATCTTCGGATTGCCGGGCGTTCGGCGTTTTAGAGGCCGGTCCCGCGACGCCGGGCGGCGAAGCCGCAGAGTGCCGAGCGGTGGCCGGCGGCGACGGCGGAGCCGGCGCCTTGAAGGCGTACAGAAAGTTGTCACGGAGCGGCATGAGCGGTAAGTGGCGACATTAAGAGCCGCTAGTGTGTGATCGCTAATTGTAGCGTGTAATATACGTATCGTGACCATCAAGGGTGGAAAAGCAACTGGTCCAATAGACGACCCGCGCGTGCTGGCCATCTACATCAGCGAAGTTCTGCATCAGGCTGAAGCAGCAACGATTGCGGCTTCCCAACTTAATCGTGCCCTTAGTAGTGATCGTGGGGTGCCGGAAGCGTTCGCCGCCATTCAACTACTGTTGGGGGCCGGTGCGATGCTTTCGAAGCTGTTGTGGGCGAAACCAAATCAAGGAAAGACCGCCGTTGAACGAGCCGATCAGTTACGCACCGTTCTTGATTTGGAGGCATCCCCAGTACTAGAAAGCAGAAAAGTCCGCAATGGCTTTGAGCATTTCGACGAGCGTCTTGATGCCTTCCTAAGGGATGGCGGCGAGATTGTGGTTGATCGCGGTATCGGGTCGCGTGAGTCGGTAATTCTCATAAACGGCGAGGCGCCCAAACACCTGCGCCTAATCGACCCAAACGCGGGTACGGTGTCTGTGTTGGATGAAAAGGTGGTAATTCAAGAGTTGTACGATGCCATCATTAGGGCAGCTGGACAGGCCAAGACGTGGCTTGATGCCTACTACGAGGGCCCCACGCGCACAGTTGATAACTAAGAATATATCTCGGCATAGGCATTTACGGAACTCTCCCTAAAGAGCTCTTGGGTAGACTGTATTTTCGGGCTAGAAAATATCTGTAACTGCAGTTAATGCAGCGTTCCATGGGAATAAATCCCTGCTCGCCTCACCGAGGTTTGGTGTTGGTAGCGGATAAATTGCAGGGTCGAAGAGCACTTTGATACCCCAGGCGCGAAGTCGTCCGATGCTCTCTTCGAAGATAGGATGCTTCACAAGTGCGACATTGGCATTGGGGATGGCTACGAGTGGAATGCCTAGTCCAATGGCCTCATTCAAGAGACCCAGGGCGAGCGTGTCGCTAACACCGTGAGCCCATTTGTTGATGGTATTAAAAGTCGCGGGTGCTACGAGGATGACGTCAGCTGGTGGAAGTGCATCCGGTTCTTCAGGCTGCTTCCAGTCGTAGCGTACGACGTGCCCCGTTAGCTCACGCAGTTCATCGGTGTCCATAAATTTGAGCGCTGCCGGAGTGGCTATGACGCAGACGTCAATTCCTCGGTCCTGTAGCCGCTTTACGAAGTCAGGAAGGTCGGCTGCCGGTCGTCCGCCGCAAGCGATGACGTACAGAACCTTTGTATCGAGCATCAGGTCAGGGTAGGTCAGGCTGGGATTGCGAGCCGGTCGGCCAGTTCGCGTAGTCCAGGAGCGGCGCCACGACGTTCACGCTTGAGCAGGTCGAAGACGAGGTCTCGACTGATGCTGCTTCGCCTGACGTCGCCAGGTGCGCAGCGTTCGGCGTCCAGCAGTGTCGTGACAGCACTGGCGTCGTGGTGCAACAGGGCATGGGCCCTGGCGACGTGCATGAGGTGATGGGCTCGACGTTCTTTCAAGGACGGTGGCAGCTTGTCAGCGATCACCTCTGACGATCTACGGAGCGCTTTCTTGCCGTCGCCGAGTTCAACGGCGATTTGCACGGCGGCCATGTTTACGCTCGTTGGGCCGAAGATGGTGTGCAGGTCCGCATGATCATGTCCGAGTGATTTACTTGCTCGCGTTGCTTCGCCTAGGAGCTGCCAGGCGTCCGCGAGGTCGTTCGATTGAGCTGCTGCTGCTGCGGCGGTGAGTGTGAGACTGCCCCATATTGCCAGGCCGATGATCGATTGATCGATTGTGGACTCCAACTGCTCAGCGGCCTGGCGGGCGACTTCTGAAGCTTCTGCAAATTGGTTGGCTGGAAGAAACACATTGGCAAGGCGATAAGCGGCACTTGCAGTGAGTGTCGGCTCCATTACAGATGCGGCAGACTCGGAAGCGCGGTCAGCGGCCAAAAGTGCCAATGGCGTGTTGCCGAGAATCTTCAACGCTGATGATGTGGCGTTGTAGGTATGAACTAGGACCGTAGCAGCGGAGATCTGATCCTTCGCGCGGGCGGTCTGCGCAACAGCGCGAGCATCGAGTATGAGGGCAGGCAACATGTCTGCCAGAGCCTCATAGCGCCCTTCCTGCCGTAGCCGCCACGCAGCTTTGACTCGGCGGCCGAGAGTATTGCTGGTTCCATCTCGGAGCTCGACGACTGGCGAGAACATGGCACGGCGTATGGGTGCAACGAGAGAAGCTCCCGAATACTTTAAACCGGTTTTTGGCCACAGAGATTCAGGTAGGAGGGTGGAGGCGCTAAGCGCTGCGCTGCCGCGCAGGAAGGTACGCCGATCCACCGGCTCGCTCTCCAGATTCTCGATGTCTCGGACGTCGGCTGAGTGATCGGCGGGTGCCGCATCGCCAACTGTCAACAATCCTAAATCAATTGGGGACGTGTCCAGCGCCAAGGGTAGGAGCTGCTGATAGAGGCTGCTCGGACGCTTTTGATCACGTTCCCACTTCGAGATCATGTCCGGGCTGACGCCTGCTTCAACCTTGCGATTGGTCCGAGCCAGCTGTACTAGGCGGTCCGCCAAGGCTCGCTGAGTTAGTCCGCGAGCCTCTCGTACCTGGCGGAGTCGATCTCCCGCAAAGCTCGAAGCAGTTCTCACCTGGTCCACCCCCGGATCTCTCGACGCTATGAGGGTACGCGAATCGGACATGGTCCCGGGTCCCGGAAGGGACTACAGGAGGACTAGCTGCGGGACCAGATCCAAGTCCTTGCCATGCCTTGTCCTAAGTGCTGTCGACGTACGTCGGCACATCAGAGGAGAGGACAAGACATGAACTCGTTCAAGATCGACACGGCTGGTCTGCGGTTCCGGGTGGATGCGGTCGAGGCGAAGACGGATCTGGCGGGTAGCCCGGTGCTGGATAAGGCGTCGCGTGAGCCGAAGTTCGCTGTGCATCTGACGGTGCGGGCGGTAGATCGGGCGCGTCCGGATCAGTGGACGGTGACGGTGGCTGGTCAGCCGAAGATCACTGTCGACTCGTACGTGACGCTGGCCGGTGTGGTCGCTTACCCGTGGGAGCAGGGCGACCGGCACGGTATCGCGTTGCGTGCTGAGTCCATTCAGCCGGAGAACGCGCCAGCTCGTCAGGCGTCGTGACCGTGATCCCTTTCCGGATTTCGACAGGTGAGGGAGTGATCGGGATGGAATTCGAGACGACGTATCTGGTCATGCTCGTGGTGACTGTGCTGGTCATCGCCACGACCGGGGCCTTGTACGTGGCTGAGGTCAGGCGCAGGTCACGGCAGATCATCACGGCTCAGCAGAAGATCGCCGGGCTGTATGGGGTCCAGTACTACGAGGACGTCGCGGCCATCATCCGGCCGCAGCCGTGCGAGTCGTGCAGGCTCCACGCAGCAGCAGTGCGGGTATCGGTGGAGGGTGCCCGGTTCTGGGTCTGCCAAACCTGCCGTCCTGCTACGGCCGCGTCTGAGCCGGTTCGCGTGGGTGCGGTGCTGCCAGGAGTGGTGAGCGCTCTGGTCACCATGGACAGGAAGGAGCAGGAAGGGAGAACGCGGAACCGGCCCGGCACTTTGACGGGTAACAGGCCGGCCCCGCGCAGCAACACACCCACTGGGACGTCAGCAGACGTCGGGGGGCGGTCACTATGAACGGTAACCGCTCAGGGCGAAGTTTTGGAGGCAGCCGCCCGGCGATCAGCTTCGGCGGGCGTCACTCGTGGATCATGATCCCGCTGTACTGGTGGATCATCGCCGTCCTGGTCGTGGTCGCCGTGGTGAAGTGGGCGATCCGGTGGCGGATGGAACTCGGCCTGGCCATGGTGGCCTGGTTCACGGTTCATCTGCTGGCCCCGTACGTGGGTGGCTGGAAGATGGCCGTCCTGGCCATCTACGTCTACCTGGCCTTGGTCGCGTGCTGGCCAGCCGGGCGGGCGTTCCTGATGGCGCACCTGTGGTGCTCGGTGTCACGGCACCGGGCCCGCACCGCCCTGGGCCAGGCGGGGGTGTCGTCGCTGGAAGGACGCGTCCCCTACATCGTGCGGGTCCGCCCAACAGCGGTCGGCACGATGGTCACGGCCTGGATGCGGGCCGGGACAGCGGTGGAGCAGCTCGGCCAGGACGAGTCCGTCCAGGTCGGGATCCTGCGGGCGGCGTGCTGGGCCCGGGAAGTCCGGATCACCCGTCACCCGCGCTGGTCACACCTGGTGAACCTGCACCTGGTGCGGCTGGACCCACTCGCTCCATCCGTGCATATCGCCTCCACCCTCCCCGACCTGCTGCGCGCTGCTACTGGCGTGGAGCAGGACCCGGCCCCGGTGGACGCCGTCGTGATTCCCGCTCAGCTCTCGCCGCCGATCGGTGAGGGAGCCCAGCGGTGATCATCCATCGGGAAGTGGTGGAGGTCGGCTGCGATGACTGCGGCCTGGCCTGGTACCAAATCGGCGGGTTCGACCGGCCCAGCTGGGATACCGAAGCCGAGGCGCAGCAGGCGTTGACTCGTCATGGCTGGCAGATCGGCGGCCATAGCGGGTTCGAGCTGTGCCCGTCCTGCCGGGCCAAGCGGAACTGTGCCGATGTCGGGCACACTTTCCCGCCGCCCGATCAATGCCGTTGCGGCGGAACACTTCCCGGCCACGTGCAGGGCTGCCCGCAGTGGCAGATGTGCGCAGACTGCGGCCACATCGAAGACGTCTGAACACGTCTGAACACGTCTGACACAGATCGAGAGGAGGAAACATCATGTGGTTCAACCGGGCGGCCAGCCCTAAAGCGAGCATGTTCGGGCAAAACGTGAGCACAGGGCTGGTCGTCTCGGCTGAGCCGACCCCGAAGGTTCCTGCGGGGACGCTGTCGATGTGGCAGCCGATCCAGGTCGGGATCGACGAAGCCGGAGCACGAGTGACCATCCTGCTGCCCGAACGCAACCTGCTGCCTGGCGGTGAACCCGGCGGCGGGAAGTCCGGTCTGGTCAACCTGATCGTTGGGCACGCCGCCCTGTCGATGAACTGCCATCTGGTGCTGCTGGATGGGAAACGGGTGGAGCTGGGGTTCTGGCGGCACTGCGCTGACGTGTTCGTCGGCCCCGACATCGCCGCTGCCATCACAGCTTTAACGAGGCTGGTGGCGGAGATGGACCGCCGGTATGACGAGCTGCTCGACGTCCGGGAAGAACGGAAACTGCGGGAAGGGTGGGCCG
>CAXUFS010000028.1:0-13972 GCA_964250315.1 uncultured Kineosporia sp.
GGCCAGCACCATCGTGACCAATCCGCCGTGGAACCTGGCCGCCCAGGCGACGGGCCGGCTGGCCGGATCGCTCGATCCGTTCTGGCGCCGGATACCCGAGCTGCTCGAGCCGGGCGGCCGGCTGGTGGCGCTGACCGACGCTTCGCTCGCGGTCCCAGACACCTTGCGGCAGATGGGTTTCGAGATCGGCCTGGCCAGCGGGCTGCGGCTCGCGGGCCGGATCTGCCAGCTGATCCTGGCCGCCCCGCCGGGATCCGCCCGGCCCGAGCTGCCCGCCGAGCTGGAGAGCTGGCGCAGGGCGGCTCTGCAGGCCGGCGTCTCCACCGAGTCCGGCTTCTGACTGGTGCGTGCGCTCCGGGCTGGCTGATCTGTCAGGAGCGGATACCCGGGCCGGGTCTGCGGCGGCGAATCCAGAACCCGAAGAGGGTCAGCTCAAGGACGCAGAACATCGCAACGACGGCTTGGCCTCGCCAGGAGCTGTTGATCCCGATGGCACAGACGGCTATCAGCACCAGGCCACCCACCTGGCCGCAAGCAAGCGCGATGACCTCCGTCCGCTGGTCGTGCTCGGCGCTGGCCACAGCCTCAACCCTAACCCGTCATCCAGCGGCCTGTCAGGAAGCGACAAGATCCGGCCACCGGCGGTAGGAACCCGCCTGGGGGACAACATCGGCACCCCAGCACCGGCTCTGCTCACGATCTCCGATCGGCAACGCTGGTAAGCCTGCGAAACAGTCCGTGACAGCAATCAGCTCCACGGAACAACTTTCGGCAACTGATGACGATGAGGACGTCGGCAGTTCGGCAAGCACATGGGCTATTTCGTGCGGCTAATCGCGTTCAGCTGTGGCTGCCGCCGACAGCCAGCGAGAACGGCGACGCGTGAACTGCGCACCACTGTGCGAAGTGTGCTGCTGGGCGGTGAGCTGCGAGGACGTGGCTGGCCTATCGGTAATTGACGAACTGGAGCGCGATGTCGAGGTCGGCCGACTTGAGCAGGCTGATCACATCCTGCAGTTCGTCCCGGCTCTTGCTGGAGACCCGCATCTCGTCGCCAGTGATGCTCGACTTGACCCCCTTCGGCCCCTGGTCCCGAATGAGCTTGCCGATCCGCTTCGCGTTCTCCTGGCTCAGCCCCTCCTTGAGGGTGGCGTCGATCCGGTACTCCTTGCCCGACGCCTTGGGTTCACCGGCGTCCACCGCCTTCAGGGACACCCCACGCTTGACCAGCTTGGTCTGGAACACATCCAGCACCGCCAGCACCCGCTGGTCCGCGTTCGCCTTCATCACAATCACGTCGCCGGACCATTCGATCGAGGCTCCGGTGTTCTTGAAGTCGTACCGCTGGGCGATCTCCTTGGCGGCCTGCCGGAGCGCGTTGTCGACCTCCTGCTTGTCCACCTTGCTCACCACATCGAACGACGATTCGCTCGCCACCGCGACCACCACCTCGCCATCAGCATCGGATCTCTCGCCAGATGCTGGATCAAATCTCACGCCATTCCGGCGGCATCCTGCCACCATCCGCTGTCCTCTTCTGACCGGCCGGGCGGGCGAGAAGGGTGCGCGGACACCTGCCACGCAGCCTCTGCGGCTCGCCCGTCCCGCTGAGAGAGGCCGCTAGGAGGTGCGGCGGCCGCCGGAATCCCGGGTTCCCTGGATGATCAGCACGTCGCACTGGGCATCCTTGACCACCGCGGCGGGCACCGATCCGAGCACCTCGCCTGCGGCGGCTCCCAGGCCCCGGTTCCCAACCACGATCAGGCTGGCCGTGTCGCTGCCGGCGGTATCCAGTAGCGCCTGCGCCGGATCACCCGCGACCAGCCGGGACTCGATCCGGCGGACCCGGTCCGAGGTGAGGTGCCTGACGGTCGCCTCCAGGGCAGATCTCGCGGCGTCCGCGCCATACAGTTCCTTGCGTTCGCCGGCACCGGCAGCCACCCCGAGTTCCTGGCCGGGGTTGTACGCGGAGACCACGATCACCCGGGCGTGCGCTTCCGCCGCGACGCCAGGCGCCGGTGCGCCGGCGTACAGCGTGCCGGGGGCCCCGTCCGAGCCGACGATCACCCGGTCGTACACCTTGATGTCGCGCGGGCCGCCGAGCGGCATGAACTCGGACTCGTCCTCGGCGGACGGCGGATTGATCCACAGCATCGCCAGCGCAGCCAGGAGCAACAGCGCGCCCGACAGCATGATCGCGTGGGTGCCCTTGCCACCGAGGGGATGCTCGAAGATCCAGCCGAAGGTCACGTTCTGGATCAGCATCGGGACGACGATCATCATGTTGACGATGCCCATGTACACGCCGGAGCGTTCCTTGGGCACCATGCTGGCGACCATGATGTAAGGGATGCCCAGCATCGAGGCCCAGGCGATGCCGAGGCCGATCTCGGGGACCAGGAGCGCGTACTGGTTACTGAGGTTCGGGAAGATCAGCAACCCGACGCCTCCGCAGACCAGGGCGGCTGATCCGACGCGCTTGGCGCCAAACCGTTGCGCGAGCGGGATCAGGGCCAGGGCCGCGAAGATGGTGACGAAGTTGTATGTGCCGTTGACCGCGCCGACCCATCCCGAGGCCGCATCGGAGACCGGCTTGCTCGGATCTGCTGAGGCGAACGATGGGACCGACTCGGTCATGCTGACCGAGACGAACTGCCAATACACGGCCATCGCGAACCACTGGAACAGGAAGACCAGGCCGATCTTGTGCATGCCGACCGGCATCTCCCGGACGGCGCCGGAGATCTCCTTGAAGAAGCCCGAGGGGCCGCCAGGCTTGCTGCGCATCTCGCGCAGCTCCTCCTCGGTCGGGGGGATCTCGTTGGTGGAGAGCACCGACACGAGCACAGAGCCGATCGAGCAGACTGCGCCGATCCAGAAGCAGACGTACACCCAGTACGGGATGCCGTTGCCGGTGACGCCGGTGATCACCTTCTGGAAGATCAGCAGCGAGAGGTTGGCCGACACCGCGCCCATCCCCACGAACATCGACTGGATCAAGAACCCGCGGGCGAGCTGATTCTTGGGCAGACGGTCGGAGATGAACGCCCGATAGGGCTCCATCGCCGTGTTGTTGCTGGCGTCCAGCAGCCACATGAACAAGAACGCCACCCACAGCGCCCCCACGAACGGGAACAGGAACAGCATGATCGAGCAACCGATGGCGCCGATCAGGAAGAACGGCTTCCGCCGTCCCCAGCGGTCACTCCAGGTCCGGTCGCTGAGTGCGCCGATCAGGGGCTGGATCACCAGTCCAGTCACCGGGCCGGCCAGGTTCAGCAGCGGGAGTTGATCCGGTTTGGCCCCGATGAAGGTGAAGATCGGGTTCACCGCTGACTGCTGCAATCCGAAGCTGAACTGGATCCCGAAGAACCCGAAGTTCATCAGCAGGATCGCCATCGGGCTCAACGGGGGCTTCCTGGCGTCGTCGAAGTCCCTGGGTACGACGTCGCTGCGTTCCTCAACAACCGTCATGTGCTGACTACCCCAATCGCGTCCGGGCCGCAGGGTGTCGTGAGCCGTTGGCGTTGATGTGGCGTGGCTCACATCGGCGATAGTCAAAACGGTACGTAACGGACGCTCATCTAGCAATGGATGCCCGGGTCCTGCGAAGTGGCGGTATTGAATAGCTGGTCATGAGCGTCGCGCAGGCCCTGGCCGACCGGCGGCTGTCGCAGTTCGGCACCACCATTTTCACGACTATGTCGGGGGCCGGGCCCGGGAGCCGGGGGCCGTACACCGAGGGCGGCGGGGGGGGGGGAGCGGGGCGATGACAGTGGCCCGGACTATCTGATCCAGACCGCCGTTCTGGCCCTGCGGGGCGGCCGCAACCAGTACCCGCCAGCAGCCGGGGTGCCGGAGCTGCGTCAGGCCATCGCTCGGCACCAGGAACGGCACTACGGCATCGAACTCGACCCGGCGTCCAGCGTCGTGGTCACCACTGGCGCATCGGAGGCGCTGACCGCTGCTCTGATCGCCCTGGTGCAGCCCGGCGACGAAGTGCTGACCCTGGAGCCGTACTTCGACCTGTACCCGGCCGCAGCCACCCTGGCCGGGGGAGTGCTGGTGCCGGTACGGTTGCCCGCGCCGGATTACGCCTTCGACCTGGCCGCTCTGGAAGCCGCGATCACCCCCAGAAGCACCGTGCTGCTGCTGAACACACCGCACAACCCGACCGGCACCATGCTCAGCCGAGCCGATCTGGAAGGGGTCGCCCGGCTGGCCGAAGAGCACGATCTGCTCGTGATCACCGACGAGGTCTACGAGCACCTGACCTACGACGGGGTGGCGCACGTCGCGCCCGCCAGCGTCGGAGGGCTGTTCGACCGGACCATCAGCATCAGCTCAGCGGGCAAGAGCCTTTCGGTCACGGGCTGGAAGATCGGCTGGGCTACCGGGCCGCCCGAGCTGGTTCGCGCGGTCGCCGGGGTCAAGCAGTTCCTGTCATTCGCCTCGGGTACTCCGCTGCAGTACGCGATCGCTGATGCGCTGGATCGGCCGGATCCGTTCTGGCTGGAGCTGGCGCCCGATCTCCAGCGCCGGCGTGATCTGCTGTCCGGGGGGCTGGCCCGGGCCGGCTTCAGGCTGAACGATCCGCACGGCAGCTTCTTCCTGATGGCCGACATCTCGGCGGTCAGCTCGGATGACGCGCTCGCCTGGTGCCTGAACCTGCCTCGGTCGCGGGGAGTGGCCGCGATCCCGGCCCAGGTGCTTTACTCCGATCCCGGCGCTGCCCGCTCGGAGGTCCGGTTCACCTTCTGCAAGCGCGAGAGCGTGCTGCGCGAGGCAATTGAAAGGCTGGCCAGCTGATGCCTGATCCTGATTCCGGCCACCGTTATCTCGAGCCGGGCTGGCTCACCCGCAACCTGATGAATCGGCTGGTCCGCGCCCTGATCCGGCTGGGGTTGAGCGTGTATGGGTCGGCCGAGCTGCGGGTGCGCGGGCGCAAGAGCGGGGAATGGCGGTCGACTCCGGTCAACCAGCTGACCGTCGGCGGCCAGCGCTATCTGGTTGCGCCGCGCGGGGTCACCCAGTGGGTGCGCAATCTGCGCGCCTCGGGTACCGGCGAACTGCGGGTGGGACGGCGGACGACGGTGTTCAGCGCGCAGGAGCTGGCCGATGAGGCCAAGCTCCCGGTCCTGCGCGAGTACCTGCGCAGGTGGAGCTGGGAGCTCGGGCAGTTCTTCGAAGGACTGGACAAGAACTCTTCCGATGAGCAGTTGCAGGCGGCCGCGCCTGGCTTCCCGGTGTTCCGGATCACCACCACCTGAGCACCAGCGGTCCGGTTGGCCGCTCCCACCGGGAGGAGTAAGTCGGCCGAATGAGCTGATCAGGAACTGACAGGCCTGCTGATCCTCCCCGTCGGCGCGCCGCACCGCAGGGCGGAGCGAAGCGCTCAAGCCTGAGCGGTGACCGGCTGCTGGGCGGACCAGGGGAAATTGATCCACAGGCTGGTCCGGCGCCACACGAAGTCCGGTTCAACCACCGACGTGGGTTTGGCGTAGAGCACGGCCGAGCGAGCTTCGCCACCATAGGAGCGAACCAGGTCCAGAACCAGCGCCAGCGTGCGCCCGGAATCGGCCACGTCGTCCACCACCAGGGCCCGCTGGCCACTCAGCGCGTCGGTGTCCAGCAGCGGGGGTAGCACTACCGGGTCCGGCAGGGTGGTGGCGATGTCGGTGTAGAACTCCACGTTGAGTGTGCCGACCGCCTTCACTCCCAGCGCGTAGGCCACCGCCCCGCCCGGCACCAGCCCGCCCCGGGCCACTGCGATCACCAGATCCACGTCGTAGCTGGCTACCACCAGCTGGGCCAGTTCCCGGGCGGCCAGCCCGAAGGTCTCCCAGCAGAGCACTTCCCGGCCGTCCGTGTCGCCATCCACGCCGCTCAGGGTACGGAATGCTCCACAAGCAATTTGACCGGCTGTGGGAGCGGGGTTACGGTCCAGGCACCATGACCGCGAACATCAGCGACCTGACCGGAGCCTCCGGTCCCGGTGTCTGGCCTGCGCTGAGCCAGATCAGCGGCGCGCATCATGGCCATACATCGCCAGTGGATGCTGGGTAGTTCCGGCCACCGTCATCGCGACGTGAGGCAAGGGCGCTGGCATCGGCTGGCGCCCCTTTTCTTGACCGGGCCAGGCCCGGACGACATTCAGCGGTCAGCACGATCCGATGAATTCGTCGTGCTGCGCAGAATTCGGCCCGCTTCGGAATCGGCCGAATTCATCATGACCGCGAGTCGGCATTGTTCGAGTACGGCCATCGGCAGATCGGAAGAAGTGGGCGGGGCATGACGGAAATCGAGGACGTCGTTTATCAGCGGCTCGAGGAGAAGATGCTCAAGTATTCCGACTATGCCGGAGTCGAGGTCATTCCGGCCGAAGAGCCGGTGCTTTTCGAGGCGCTCCGTTCGCAAGGCGTCCTGCAGGTGGCTCAGCTCGATCCGGACATGGCCGCACTCACCGGCGGCACCATCTACGTCCGCCGTCCGCTGGTCGACCTGCTCTATTGGGCTGGACAGGAACTGAAGAACCTCGACCGCTCGCTGACCCTGCGGGTGATCTATGGCTTCCGCGCCCTGGAACTGCAGGCCAAGCTCTTCGAGGCCGCCAAAAACAGTCTGCTAGAAGAGTTCCCGGACGAGGAGGAGCGCACCGAGGCTGCTCATCGGCACATCGCAGTGCCGTCGGTGGCCGGGCGCCCGACCGGCGGAGCGGTCGGAGTGGACCTGCTCAGTGAGGGTGAGCCGGTCGATATGGGCAGCCGGGTACTGGCGGCGTCCCGGGACTCGTTCACCTTCTCACCATTCATATCCCGAGCGGCATGGGAGAACCGCCAATTGCTGCGGCGAGCGATGATGGCGGCTGGATTCGCGCCGTACGATGGCGAGTGGTGGCATTTCTCTTACGGCGACAAAGAATGGGCCCGCTATCATCGCAAGCCCGGCGCACTCTATGCACAGGTGTCTCTCGCGGATGCCCAGAAAGTGGATCCCCATGAGTTGCGGCTGTGACTCTGCTAAGGTGTTGGCGCGCGGCCAGACGGCACTATCAGCCGGGATAGCTCAGTGGTAGAGCACCTGATTGTGGATCAGGAGGCACGGGTTCGATACCCGTTCCCGGTACCGCACGCTCCAGTTCTCGACGCCCGTGCCTAAGGACACCTTCAGATGAGCCGCTTAGTGCGCCCCCAGACACTGCGCGGGTTCCGGGATGTGCTGCCCGGCGAGATGGTCGTCTTCAATCAGGTGGTCGAGCGGATCCGCCGCGTGTACGAGTCGTTCGGTTATCTGCCGATGGATACCCCGGTGCTGGAATCCCTGGTGACCCTGACCGGAACCGGCGGAGACGAGACCGACAAGTTGATGTTCACGGTCAACATCTCAGCCGATGATCCGGCCGGGATGCGTTTCGACCTGACCGTCCCGTTCGCCCGGTTCATCGCTGCGCACCATCCGCAGGAGATCCGGTTGCCGTTCCGGCGCTACCACCTCGGGCCGGTTTTCCGGGCGGACGACCCCCAGCCCGAGCAGGGCCGGTTCCGGCAATTCACTCAGCTCGACATCGACATCGCCGGGACCTCGTCGATCGCCGCGGACGCGGAGATCGTCGCGGTGATGAGCGCGGCCTTCGAGAGCCTCGGGCTGACCCCGGCCCGGCTGGACGGCTCGGCTCCCGGCTACTTCATCCGGTTCAACAACCGCCAGCTGGTGGACGCCTTCCTGGCCGGTCTCGGCCTGGTCGATCCGTCCGTGGCGCAGCACGTGCTCCGGGTGCTCGACAAGGCCGACAAGATCACACCGGCGCAACTGCGGGCCGAGCTCGGCCCGGGCCGCCACGACGTTTCCGGCGACCGGATCCCCGGAGTCGGATTGAGCGCCGCGATCATCGACGCGGTGCTCGATTTTGCCGCCGTGACCGGTGACAGCCGGGCCGGGATCGCTGATGCGCTGGCCCGGCGGATCGCCCCCAGCGCTCTCGCGGAGGCCGCGTTCGAGCAAATCAGGCAGTTGCTGGGGCACTTGGATGCGCTCGGCGTGAGCGAGGCCGCAGCCCGTCTGGATCCCAGCCTGGCCCGTGGCCTGGCCTATTACACCGGCACCGTGTACGAGGGCACCCTGACCGGCGCCGGGGTCGGATCGGTGCTCGGCGGGGGGCGTTACGACGGCCTGGTCAGCCGGTTCAGCGATGAGCCGGTGCCCGCCGTGGGAGCTTCGATCGGCCTGGACCGGCTGATCACCGGCGTCCGAAATCTGGGTCTGGAGCTGGGGGAGGCCGCACTCACCGCCAAGGTGCTGGTCCTGATGATGCCCGGCACCGATCCGGTGGTGGCCAGCGCGGCCGCGCATCAGTTGCGGGGGGCTGGGGTGGCCAGCGAGCTGTACGTCGGAGATGCCGCCGGCAAGGTGGGCAGGCAGCTGGCCTATGCCAACGCCCGTGGCTTCAGTGCGGCCCTGATGATCGGTACCCACGAGGTGCGGGACGGCACGGTGACGGTCAAGGATCTGAGCGCGGGCAGCCAGGCCCGAGCCGGGATCGAAGACAACCGGGAGTTCCGGGCCGCAGGGTCGGCCGGGCAGCAGACGGTTGCCCGGGCCGAGCTGGTGCCCACGGTGATAAGCATCCTGTCCGGCATGAGCGCCGGATCGTGACCCACCCGCAGCTCACCCTCGGCATCCCGAAGGGCAGCCTGGAGGCGTCCACGCTGGCGATCTTCGAACGGGTCGGGCTGCAGTTCACCGGCGCGTCCCGCAGCCTGTGGCTGAACTCGAATGACCCCGAGATCGTGCCGGTGCTGCTGAAGCCGCAGGAGATCCCGATCTACGTCCGCTCCGGGCGGCTGGACGCCGGGCTGTCCGGGCGGGACTGGATCGTTGAGCAGGACGTCCGGGACCACATCGCGGTGAAGGCCGAGCTGCCGTTCTCCCGGCAGACAAGCCTCCCCATCCGCTGGGTGCTGGCAGTGCCCGAGTCCTCACCGATCAGGACGACCGAAGATCTGCGGACTGAATGTGACCGCCGCCGCGACACCGGTGATCCGTTCGTGATCTCGACCGAGCTGACCCGGATCTCACGGATGTGGCTGGCCCGCCAAGGTGTCGATGCGCATGTCGAGTTCTCCTGGGGCGCAACTGAGGCCAAGGCCGAGTACTTCGCCGACGCGATCATCGAGGGTACCGAGACCGGCGCGTCGCTGCGGGCCAACCACCTGCGGGAGATCGCCGACGTCTTCACCTCGATCAACCAGTTCTTCGTCAATCGCCGGATCTACCGCGATAACGACTGGAAGCGGCGGAAACTGGATGGAATCTGCCATCTGATCCGGGGAGCGCTGCGGGCCAATGACTTCGTCGAGATGCGGGTGGTGACGCCGCACAAGCTCGATTACGGGCAGATCCTCGGCACTCAGGCCCGGCTGGTCAGCTCGGCCGAACTGGCTGAGGGCCAAGGGTTCACGGCGGTGGTCACGTTGCCACGGGCGTACGTACCGCAGGCGCTGCCTGCGGTGATCGGGGCCGGTGCCTCCGATGCCTGGGTCTCAGCGATGGCCATCTACTACAGCGACTCGGACGACGAAGTGGCTCGCGCTCGTACCGAGGCGCGCAACGGCCGGCTCAGCCTGCCGCTGGCGCCGCCCCCGTTCTGAGCCGATTGGTGCCGCTGCTTTCGGCTCCGCAGGCCGGAATCCAGGCGGACGTCGTCGAGTTCCATGAAGTATCCACATCGAGGAGGACGGCGCACATGCTCAAGGCCGGTGATCGCGCACCCGATTTCACCCTGCCCGACCAGTTCGGCGAACCGGTCACGCTCAGCCGGATGCTGGCCAACGGCCCGGTGGTGCTGTTCTTCTACCCGGCGGCCATGACCTCGGGTTGCACGGCTGAGGCCTGCACCTTTCGCGACCTGGGCGCCGAGTTCAGCCAGGCCGGGGCGCAACGGCTGGGAATCAGCGCGGACGGCGTGCAGAAGCAGAAGCAGTTCTCCGACACCAACGGTTTCGACTATCCGCTCGTGGCTGACAGTGATCGCCGGGTGGCCGAGGCCTTCGGGGTGAAGCGGCGGTTCGGGCCGGTCCCGGTGAAGCGAGCCACCTTCGTGATCGGCAGCGACGGAGCGATCATGGATGTGATCAGCAGCGAGCTGAACATGAGCAAGCACGCCAACGAGGCGCTCAAGGTGCTCAATCTGAACCTCTGACCGTTCTCAGCGCCGGACCTGCCAGACGTCCCGGTCCTCCAGGATCTGGGTCACCTGCTCAGGCAGAACGCCGTCCGCGGCCTCGGACAGGGTGATCCCCTCCAGTACGGTCCGCATCCGCGCCCGAAGAGCGATCCAGACCTCGCGCAGCGCCACGGCCGCGCCGCCGTATTCGACGTTCTCCGGAACCTCACCAGCGATGTTGGCCAGCGGGCCGTCGACCGCCCGGATCACTTCGGCCAGCACGATCGAGGACGGGGGCCGGGCCAGCCGGTAACCGCCCTCAGCCCCACGCCTGCTTTCCACCAGGCCGGCAGTGCGCAGCTCGGAGAGGATGTTCAGCAGAAACGGCAGCGGGATGGCCTGCCGCTCGGCTACCGCCTCGGTCTTGATCCAGGCACCCGGCGGGGCCGCCGCCAGCTCCAGCGCGGCCCGCAGCGCGTAGTCGGTCTTGGCGGAGATTCGCACCCGGCACATCATGCCGTGCACGGCCTTGTCGTCACGTCCCGAGCATCCAGCGGGTCAGCGCGGGTCAGCGCGGGTCAGCGCGGGTCAGCGCGGGTCAGCGCGGGTCAGCGCCAGGCCGCGGCCGGCTTCAGCATTTCCTGCACGTGGGCCGGCAGCTCGCCGTCCAGCACCTGCTGGAGCGTCGTCTCATCCAGCACCCGGCGCAGACTGGCCCGGACCGCGACCCAGACCTCGGGCAGATGCTCGGCCACTCCGGAGTAAATAGTCTGCTCGGGCCGCTGCCCCCGCACCTCGGCCAGCGGGCCATCCACCGCCCGGATGATCGCCGCGACGGTGACCTGGTCAGCCGGAACGGCCAGCGCATAGCCGCCCTCAGCACCGCGCTGGCTGCGCACCAGCCCCGCCCGGCGCAGGTCGACCAGGATCGACTCAAGGAACTTCCGGGGCATCTTCTGCTCCCGTATCAAGGCGTCGATCTTGACCAGATGCGGAGCCTGGGCGGCCAGCTCCAACATGGCCCGGACCGCGTAGTCGGTCTTGGCCAGGATCTCCACAAGCCGATTATGCCGTCGGCCGGGCAGTGCCACCCGGCCGGACGGCATGGAGGGAGGCAGCAGTCACGACGACACGAGCGCGGCCGACGGCGCAGCGACCAGCCACACCCTCCGGCCGCCGGCCAGGTTCAGCGCGTCCGACTGCCCCCGGGTCAGCTGCACCCAGGTGGTCTGGGAACCGCCCTGAGCATCGACGGGCCGCACCTCGGCTCGCACCTCGAACCCCACTCGCAACAGCCGCACGACGGAGGCTTCGACCGACCCCTCCGCCGGGCTGCCGAGCACCTCGATGTCGTGCGGGCGGACCATCCGGCCCTGTAGATGGGTGACCGGCCCGAGGAAGCTCATCACGAAGTCGTTGGCCGGGTGGTCGTAGAGATCGGTCGGGGACCCGACCTGCTCGATCTGACCGTTGTTGATCACCACCAACTCGTCCGAAACCTCCAGCGCCTCTTCCTGGTCGTGAGTGACGAAGATGGTGGTCACGTTCATCTCGTCGTGCAGGTTGCGCAGCCAGTCGCGCAGTTCCTTGCGCACCTTGGCGTCCAGAGCGCCGAAAGGCTCGTCCAGCAGCAGCACCTCCGGTTGCACGGCCAGCGCCCGGGCCAGCGCCATCCGCTGCCGCTGACCGCCGGAGAGCTGGGCCGGTAGCCGGTCCGCGAACTGCTCCAGGTGCACCAACTCGAGCAGCTCGTGCACCCGCTTGCGGATCTCGGCTTTGGGACGCTTGCGAATCTCCAGGCCGAAGGCCACGTTCCGGAACACGCTCATGTGCCGGAAGGCGGCGTAGTGCTGGAACACGAAGCCCACGCTGCGGCGCTGGGGCGGCAGCCAGGTGGCGTCCACCCCTTCGATCTCGACCCGGCCCGAGTCGGCGTACTCCAGCCCGGCGATGATCCTCAGCAGGGTCGACTTTCCGCCGCCGCTGGGCCCGAGCAGGGCGGTCAACCGGCCGGTGGGCACCTCCAGGTCGATGTTCTGGAGCGCGACGAAGTCGCCGAAGTTCTTGTTGATGCCGGAGACGACGATGCTCACTGGTTCTCCTTGGGGCGCAGCACTGCGATCACGACGATGCAGAAGACGGCGATCACCATCAGCACGAAGGCGGCGGCGAACGATTCCAGCTGGGCGGTCGGCCCGAACTCGTTGTAGCGGTCGTTGACGAACAGGGTGACGGTCTGGGACTGGCCCGAGACGCTGCCGCTGACCACCCGGACGGCGCCGAACTCACCCAGCGACCGGGCCAGGCTGAGCACCACCCCGTAGGCCAGTGCCCAGCGGATGGTCGGCAGGGTGATCCGCCAGAACCGTTGCATCGCACTGGCTCCCAGCGACTGGGCGGCCTGATCCTGTTCGGTGCCGGCCTCTTCCAGTACCGGGATGACTTCGCGCACCACCAGCGGCAGAGCGACGATCACGGTCGCCAGCACCATCCCCGGGGTGGCGAAGATGATCTGGAAGCCGGCCCGCTCGAGGGCCGGCCCGAACCCGCCGGAATGGCCGGAGACCAGGGTCAGGGCGATCCCGCCGACGACCGGCGAGGACGAGATTGGGATGTCGATCACCGCGTTGATCAGCCGGCGCCCCCAGAATCGGTAGCGCACCAGCAGGATCGCCATCCCGACCCCGAACACGGTGTTCACCAGGACGGCGATGCCCGCGACCTTGGCCGTCAGCTTGATCGCAGCGATGAAGTCCGGCGAGGTCAGCGCGTCGACCACCGGCTGGATGCCGCTGGAGAAGGTGTGCTGGACCACCGTGACCACCGGCAGGGCCACCAGCAGCATCACGTAGCCGACGGCGACGATCCGCAGCAGCCAGCGCGTGGCGGGCGATTGCCGCCGGGGCGAGTGCAAGCGGCGGACGATCTTTTTCGGCGGTTCGGCCTCGCCCGGCGAGGCCGGGCCGGATCGCGCTGAAGCGGGTGCGCTGATCACGTCAGTCACGGCGGGCCGCCCATCTCTGCAATGCGTCCAGCAGCAACAGCACCAGCACGGCCACGACCAGAAGCAGGGTGGCCACCGCCGCGGCCCCGATCGTGTCGTTGGACTCGATCAGCTTGAACATGTAGGCCGAGGTCACCTCGGTCTTGCCGATCAGCCCCGCCGAGATCAGGGTGACCGAGCCGAACTCGCCCAGCGCCCGGGCGAACGAGAGCGCCGAACCGGCCAGGATCGCCGGAGCCAGTGCGGGCAGGATCACCCGCCGGAAGGTGGTGAATCCGCTGGCGCCTAGGGAGGCCGCGGCCTCCTCGACGTCCTGGTCCATCTCGATCAGCACCGGCTGCACCGATCGGACCACGAACGGCAGGGTGACGAACAGCAGCGCCACCGTGATCCCGGTCCTGGTCCCGATCAGGTTGACCCCGAACGGGCCGTCGGGGCCGTAGAGCGAGATCAGCACCAGCCCGGCCACGATGGTGGGCAGCGCGAACGGAATATCGATCACCACTTCGACCAGCCGCCTGCCCGGGAAGTCGTCCCGGACCAGTACCCAGGCGACCAGGGTGCCCAGCACGGCATTGACCACCGTGATCAGAACCGAGGCCACCACGGTGAGCCGGATTGCCGAGATCGCCTCCTGATTGCTGATGCTGGACCAGAACGTCGCCCAGCCGTCCTGGAACGAGGTGATCACGATCGCGCAGATCGGCAGCAGCACGATGATGCTGAGCCAGAGCACCCCCACCCCGAGGCCAAGCGTCGCCCCGCCGGTCAGTCGTCCGGACGACGGCGCCACCGGGCGCCTGACT
>CAXUFS010000028.1:13982-17459 GCA_964250315.1 uncultured Kineosporia sp.
GGCGGCCGCCCGCCCCGCCCCCCGGGGGCCCGGGGCGCGGCAGGCCGGAGCAGCCGAGCTCATGCGGGCGTCCGCAGCTGGGTCACCAGGCCAGAGTCCTTGTCGAAGTACTTCTTGTTCGCATCCGTCCAGCCACCCAGATCATCGATGGTGGTCAAGTTCTTGACCGTGGGGAACGGGTTGGCCGGGTCGTTGGCGCCGGGGGTGTTGTTGGCAGTGACGCCGTCCACCACCGGCCGGAAGCCGTGCTCGGCGAGAATGGTCTGCCCAGGCGCACTTTCGACGTACGAAAGGAAGTCCTTGGCGGCCGCGGGAGCCTTGGTGGTGACCGCGGCCGGGTTCTGGATCAGGATGGTCGAGTCGGGAACGATGTAGTCCAGCTTCACCCCCGCCGCCCGGGCCGCGATCGCCTCGTTCTCGTAGGAGATCAGGACGTCGCCGGTGCCCTTGCTGAAGGCGTCAGTGGCCAGGCGCCCACTCTCGTTCCAGCTCACCACGTTCTTGATGAAGCCCTGCAGGTAGGTCTTGCCCGCCGCCTCGTCGTTCGACGGGCCCGCCGCCTGGGCGTAGGCGGCCAGCAGGTTCCACTTGGCCGAGCCAGAGGTCCCCGGGTCGGCGGTCACGATGCCGATGCCCGGCTTGGTCAGGTCGGCCCAGCCCTTGATGCCCTTCGGGTTGCCCTGCCGGAAAGCGATCACCACGACGGAGCTGGAGGCGATGCCCTTGGTGGAACCCGAGTCCCAGGCCTTGTCCACCAGTCCGGCGTCGGCCACGCTGGTCAGGTCCGGAGCCAGCGAGAAGGCGACCACGTCAGCCTTCTGACCCGCGATCACGGCCCGGCTCTGGGCCCCGCTCGCACCATAGGAAGAGGTGAAGGTCACACCGTTGCCGGCCTTGGTGGCGGCGAACTGCTTGCCCAGGTCGTCGTAGGCGGACTTGATCACCGAGAACCCGACGATGTTGACGGTCTGCTTCTTGGCGCCGCTGCCGCTTCCCGAGTCGCTGGAGCCGCAGGCGCTGAGGCCAAGTGCGACGGCGACCGCGACGGCGCCCGCGGCCAGAGTGCGGGTGGGACCGGCGATTCCACGGGTCCGGAGCATCAGGGTTCTCCTTGTTCCAGGGTTGATTCATGTTCTCTGTCGAGTAACCAGACAATAAGTGATCCGCAAGGTGGCGGGGAGGCCTTTCGCAGATTCACCCGAGCGGGCTGCGCTGGCGCAGAACGAACGAGCTGCTCCGGCATCGGCTTTCACGCCGGTCGTGGCACCCTGATCGGATGCTGACCAGGGGGGACGAGGCAGCCGCGGCCGGGCTGATGGCCTGGATCGGTGCCGTGCTGGTGACGGACGCCACTTTCTGGCGCCACCTGCCCGGGCCGGGCGGGCAACTCCTTCTCGGAGCGGCGACCTGGGCCGTGCTGGGCATCGCCCTGCGCCGGCAGACCCGGCTGGTGATGGTCCAGACCCTGCTGGTGGTGGTGATGGCCACCGCGGTCGAGTACACGTTTTCTCCCGTGCTGCACGCCTACACCTACCGGATCGGCACCGTGCCGTTCTTCGTCCCACCGGGCCACGGACTGGTGTACCTGGCCGCCCTGCTACTCGGCCGGTCCGCGCTGTTCCAGAGCCGGCCCCGGGTGGTGATCACGGCGGTGGTGACCTGCGGCGGAGCCTGGGCGATCGCCGGCGCCGCGGGCTGGCTGGGCGGGCGGCACGACGTCCTGGGCCTGTTCTGGTACCTGTGCCTGCTCGGGTTCCTGCGCTTCGGGCCCAACCCGGCCCTGTACGCCGGGGCCTTCGTGGTGGTCAGCTACCTGGAGCTGACCGGGACGACGCTGGGCACCTGGGCCTGGACGCCGTCCGATCCGGTCCTGCACCTGATCGGCCAGGGCAACCCGCCGTCGGGAGCAGCGGGGGGATACGGCTGGTTCGACCTGTTCGCAACCCTGCTCGCACCTCAGCTACTGGCGGGGCTGAGCACGTTCAGGACCGTTTCGTGGAGCAGGCCGTTGGTGGCCAGGGCGTCGCCGCCGAAGGGCCCGTCCTCACCGCTGAGCGAACTGAACCGGCCTCCGGACTCCTGCACGATAGGCACCAGCGCGGCCATGTCGTACAGCGCCAGCTCAGGTTCGCAGGCGATGTCGACACCACCCTCGGCCACCAGCATGTAGGACCAGAAGTCGCCGTAGGCCCGGGTCCGCCACACCGCGCCAGCCAGGTCCAGGAACTGCTCACCCAGGCCGTGGTCGTCCCAGCCGCCCAGTGAGGAGTAGGACAGCGAGGCGTCCTCCAGTTCGGCCACCTTCGAGACGCCGATCCGCCGGGCCCTGGTCAGGCTGCGGCCAGTCCAGGCGCCGGTGCCGGACGCGGCCCACCAGCGCCGTGCCAGAGCCGGCGCCGAGACCACACCGAGGACGGGCCGGCGTCCATCCAGCAGGGCGATCAGGGTGGCCCACACCGGCACGCCCCGCACGTAATTCTTGGTTCCGTCGATCGGATCGATCACCCACTGGCGAGCGCCGTGCCCGGTCTGGCCGAACTCCTCGCCGATCACCACGTCCCGGGGGCGGGTGCGCCGGAGCTGGTTGCGGATCAGCTCCTCGCAGGCCCGGTCGGCGTCGCTCACCGGAGTCAGGTCAGGCTTGGTCTCCACCACCAGATCAGAGGCGTTGAACCGCGACATGGTCAGCGCGTCAGCCTGATCGGCGAGGACCAGCGCCAGGCGCAGATCGTCGTCATAGCCCACAGCTG
Source organism: uncultured Kineosporia sp. (assembly GCA_964250315.1). Taxonomy (GTDB): domain Bacteria; phylum Actinomycetota; class Actinomycetes; order Actinomycetales; family Kineosporiaceae; genus CAXUFS01. The sequence goes on from CAXUFS010000028.1 coordinate 16,733, forward strand.
GCGACCGTACCCTCACCAGCACCGGAGGGTGAACCCAGCGAGACGCCGGCGCGAGAGCCGGAGCCGGGTCACATCGCTCAGGTTCTGGTCACGAAGGGCTAGCTTCGGACAATGTTTGATCTCTTCGACGGTCTGCCGGTCCACATCCTGGTCGTGCATGCGGTGGTGGTTCTGGTGCCGCTGATGTCTCTGGTCACCATCGCTTTCACGCTCCGGCCGAAATGGCGGCCGGGTCTGCCCTGGGCGGTGCTGGGCAACGCCGTGGCGCTGGCGGCCGCTCTGGTGGCCAAGGCATCGGGGGAGCGGCTGCAGAACCGGCTCAGCTCCCGGGCCGGGCAGATCATCGCCAAGGATCACGGCGAACGCGGCGGCGTCCTGTGGGTCTTCGCCCTGGCCCTGTTGATCGCCTCCGTGATCGCCTATCTCCTGGTGCGCCAGGAGTCGCTGGTGCTGACGTCGCTGGCGATCGCGCTGGTGGTGATCTGCGCCGCCGGGGCCACCTACTGGACCGTGCTCACCGGCGACAGTGGCAGCCGCGCGGTCTGGGAAGACACCATCGCCGGGACCTGACGCCCCCGCTCGCGCTGATCATGCAAGGTCTTGCCTGATCAGGACCGGGAAAGGGCTCTGGGGGCCAATTCTGACCATGATCAGCGCCGGATCAGTCGCGCGAGCGCAGCAGCCGGCGCAGCGACTCCAGCCGGGCCGGTCCGCCCGGTCCGGCATG
>CAXUFS010000029.1:0-1885 GCA_964250315.1 uncultured Kineosporia sp.
GCTGGACACCCAGGGCCGGCCGTCCCCCGGCCGCGGGCCCGGCGCGACAACGACACCCTGATCGGGATAGGCGCGGTGGCGCTGATAGCGGGCCTGATCGCCGGGATCGGCATCGGCAGCTGGGTGAAGGACCGCCCGGAGAAAACGGCGGCACCGGCGGTGGTCGCTGACACCGTGCTGATCGGCCTGCCGCTGGCACCGGCAGCGGCCGGGGACGCTTCGGTGGTACACGCCGCAACCGGTGAGCGCCTGAACATCGACGTCCGGCGGCTCGCTCCGGCTCAGGGCTTCTACGAGGTGTGGCTGGTCAACTCGGACGTGACCCAGATGGTCTCGGTGGGCGTGCTGCAGGGCAGCCGGGGCGACTTCGCCTTGCCCGCTGGGATCGATCTCGCCCAGTTCCCACTGGTCGACGTGTCCATCCAGTCCTACCAGAACAACGGAGCCCACTCCGGCAAGAGCGTGCTTCGGGGAAACCTGCGGGTCTGAACCGGCTGAGGGTCAGCCCGGCGCGGAGGCGACCAGCGGCCGAGCCAGCACGGCATGCGCGGTCGCCGTCATCCCGGCGACCAGCAGGGTGGCGCCGAGCATGTGCACACCTACCAATAGGGCGGGAACCCCGGTCAGGTATTGGGCGAAACCCACCGCTGCCTGAGCCAGAGTCAGGGCCAGCAGCCAGTACGAGCGGGTTGTCGCGATCGGCCCGGCACCGGTCAGCCGCAGTGCCAGCACCAGCGCCACCACCAGCCCGACGAACAACCAGACGGCGTCGGCATGCAGCCAGGCCACGTCGCGCACGTCGAACCCGAAGCGGCTGGACTGCTCGGCGTCCCCCGAATGTGGCCCTGAACCAGTGACCACAGTGCCCAGGACCAGGACCACCGCCAGCACCGCGGCGACGCCGAGAGTCAGCCAGCGCAGCTCGGGCCGGACCAGGTCCTGTTCGGACAGTTCCCGGACGGCGAATCGGCGATCGGGCGGCGCGACGGTGAACAACAGCCAGGCGGAGACCGCGATCAGCACCATCGAGAGCAGGAAATGCAGGGCCACGATGGCCGGGCTGAGCCCAGTCAGCACGGTGATGCCGCCGATCAGGGCCTGCACCGCCACTCCGGCCAGCGGCAGCCCAGCCAGCACGAGTACGCCGGTGCGGCGCTCGAGCGGTACCAGGCCAGCTCGGACATGCCGGACCACCAGCACCAGCGACACGATCGCGAGCATGCTCAGCACCGAGGTCAGGGTGCGATTGCCGAACTCGATGTACTTGTGAATGCCCTGCTCCTGATGGCGGACCGGGACCAGCGAGCCTGGAACGCACTCGGGAAACGAGGGGCAGCCAAGACCCGACCCGGTCAGCCGGACCGTGCCCCCCGTGATCACGATGCCGGCCTGGGCGATCAGGTTGGCCAGCAGCACCGGGCGCAGCCATCGCGAACGGACCGGGCCAGCAGTGGATCCGGCCGGGCGGACGGCGTGTGGTGCGGCCACCGGGTAAGCCTACGAGCCGGCCGCTGCTGATCTGACCCGGGCAGTCCGCAAGCCAAGCTGAAGGCGTTCCTAAGGTTGCGATCGGGTCAGCGGTGACGGCTGGTGAAGCCCGCAGATCGGGTGGATACGCCGCTAACGTCCCGGCCACGGTCTCCTGGAAGACCACTGCCCCAGCCTCTTTTCGAGCACGAGGAGTCACCGGGATGCGCGTTGTCCTGCGCCGGTCAGCGAAATCACCCGTCACGGGGCCCACGCCGCGCCAGCGGCCCCGCGCCGACCGGCGCCGGGCGAACCGGGCTCGGAGCCGGCGGCGCAGCGCCATGCTCGGCGCTCCCGTGCTCGGCCTGGCGCTGGCGGCGACCCAGGCCCTGGGCTTGCCAGGTCAGTCTCCACACCC
>CAXUFS010000029.1:1895-17382 GCA_964250315.1 uncultured Kineosporia sp.
GTCGGTGAACCACAGCGTGGCCGGTGTCGCCACCTGGCATCAGCACGGCCGGGCCCGCCCGCCGGGCACGCCGGTCGAAGACTTGGGCACGGTCAGCGGTACGTACACCCTGCTCGGTCCCGACCAGGTTCCGGCCGGGGCAACGGTGGCGTTCATGCTGTCCGGACCGGCTCGGGTGGCGCGCTACGACAGCACCGCGCCGTATCAGGCCGAGATCGACACCACCTCGATGCCGGACGGCGTCTACCAGCTCACGGTCGCGGTTCTGGCCCGGCATTCGTCTCGGGCGCGATACCGGCTCACCATCGCCAACCACGTGAGCGATCCGGTTGGGACGGTGTCCAGCTCGCCGACGCCGCCGGCCGATCCGCCCGCGCCCACCGATACAGCGACTCCGCCGCCGTCCTCGACGACTCCGCCACCGACTCCGACCACCACGACCAGCGCGCCAGCCACGACCACCACAAGCGCGCCGGCCACCACGACCAGCGCGCCAGCCACGACCACTTCGACCAGCGCGCCCACCACGCCGGCGTCGTCGCAGGCGGCCCAGGTGCTCAGCCTGACCAATGCCCAGCGCACGGCCAATGGCTGCGCTCCGCTCACCGTGGACGCCCGGCTGACCTCAGCCGCTCAGGCACACACCGAGGACATGGCCACCAACAACTACTTCTCCCATGACAGCCAGGACGGGCGCTCCCCGTTCGACCGGATGACCGCAGCCGGATACCGGTTCTCCACCGCCGGGGAGAACATCGCAATGGGTTACCGGACCGCCAGCGACGTGATGAACGGCTGGATGAACAGCGCGGGCCACCGGGCCAACATTCTGAACTGTTCCTTCACCGACATCGGCATCGGGTACGCGGTCGCCACTGATGGAAGCCCGTACTGGACGCAGGATTTCGGCCGCCCGGCCTGATCCCGAGCCCCGGCCTGATCCCGAGCCCCGGCCTGCTCCCGAGCCCAGAGCCCAGAGCGCTCGGCGGCGGGATCGGACCTAGAAGTGCAGGCCGATCAGCGGGTCGATCGCTACCGCGACGAACAGCACAGTCAGGTAGGTGATCGACCAGTGGAACAAGCGCATGGGCGCGGGATCCTCGCCTCGCCGGGCCCGGGTCAGTAGCCGGTGCGCCTCGGCGATGAAGATCGCGCCCAACCCGCCCGCCGCCACCGCATAGACCGGACCGGCCGGACCGGCCGGGATCAGCAGCAGAGACCAGGCCACCATGGCCCAGGTGTAGAGCACGATCTGCCGTCCCACCTGCACTGAATCGGCCACCACCGGCAGCATCGGCACCCCAGCCGCCTGGTAGTCGTCGCGGAACCGCATCGACAGCGGCCAATAGTGCGGCGGCGTCCACAGGAACACGATGCCAAACAGCACGAACGGCGCCCAGGACAGCGACCCGGTGACCGCGGACCAGCCGATCAGGGTGGGCAGGCACCCGGCCACGCCGCCCCAGACGATGTTCTGCGGCGTCCGGCGCTTCAGCAGCATGGTGTAGCCCACGACGTAGAGCAGGATCGCGGCCAGCGCCAGCAACGCCGACAGCAGGTTGACGGCCAACGCCAGCTCAGCCACCGCGATCACCCCGAGGCCGAGCCCGAAAATCAGCGCCCCCGCCGGGCTGACCTCACCGGTGACCAGCGGGCGGCGGCCGGTCCGGTGCATCCGGGTGTCGATGTCCCGGTCGATGTACATGTTGAGCGTGTTCGCGCAGCCGGCCGCCAGCGACCCGCCGGCCAGGGTGGCCAGCACCAGGCCGAGCGACGGCACCCCGCGATCGGCCAGCACCATGGCCGGGACCGTGGTCACCAGCAGGAGTTCGATGATCCTCGGTTTGGTCAGGGCGATGTACGCCCGCACCGTCCGCGACATCGAGCGCCGCGAACGGGCACTCTGAACCATCAGTGCGGACTCGGCTTCGGCAACAGGCTTCGAGATCGGCGCGCCCGGCACGACCGGCACGTGTACCGGCGGCGCGGTGATACCCGGGACCCGGGGCGCGCGGGGTTCGACAGCGGTCACAGTTCCCTCGGTCCTGATTATCGGTCGGGCCAACTCTAGTGGCCCGGTACTCCAGCCGGGCGGCGGCACCCAGATCGCTCCGATTGGTTTGCCGGGGTCGCAACGGTCACCGCCGACTGGCCGGACCACCCGGCAGACCCCTCGCATTCATGTGTGGCTCGGAAGGCAGAAGAGGCCAACAGGGCTAGGCTTGATCTTGTGATCTAGCACCGGGGCCAGTCGCGTGTCGCTGGCCGCCGCTGCAGTCGTTTATGTGCTGCGAGAGGACCCACCGACGTGACGGATACCGCGACCGACAAGACCTCCGCCTTCGAATGGACCACGGTCGACGAGCGGGCAGTCGACACCATCCGGATGCTGGCTGCCGACGCCGTGCAGAAGACCGGCAACGGTCACCCAGGCACCGCCATGAGTCTTGCGCCAGCGGCCTACCTGCTTTATCAGCGGGTGATGAAGCACGACCCGAACACCCCGGACTGGCCTGGCCGGGACCGGTTCGTGCTGTCCTGCGGGCACTCCAGCCTCACCCTGTACATCCAGCTCTACCTGAGTGGCTACGGCCTGGAGCTCAACGACCTGGAAGCGCTGCGTACCTGGGGTTCACTCACGCCCGGGCATCCCGAGTACGGTCACACGGCCGGGGTGGAGATCACGACCGGGCCACTGGGTCAGGGCCTGGCCAGCGCGGTCGGGATGGCGATGAGCGCGCGGCGGGAGCGCGGGCTGTTCGATCCGGATGCGGCCGAGGGCGACAGTCCCTTCGACCACACGATCTGGGTGTTCGCCTCCGATGGCGACATGGAGGAGGGCATCACGTCCGAGGCCTCCTCCATCGCCGGCACGCAGGAGCTGGGCAACCTGGTGGTGCTCTACGACCACAACCACATCTCGATCGAGGACAACACCGACGTCGCCTTCACCGAGGACGTCGGCAAACGCTACGAGGCCTACGGCTGGCACGTGCAGCACGTCGACTGGTTGTCCGACGGCAGCTATCACGAGGACGTCGCCGGGCTCTACGACGCAATGACCGCGGCACAGGCCGAGCGCGGCAGGCCGTCCATCATTCTGCTGCGGACGATCATCGCCTGGCCCGCGCCGAAGAAGCAGAACACCGGCGCCGCACACGGTTCGGCCCTTGGTGAGGACGAGATCCGGGCAACCAAGGAGCTGCTCGGCTTCGATCCGGACCAGCACTTCGTGGTCGAACCCGAGGTGCTGGAGCATGCCCGCGGTGTGGTCAAGCGCGGTGCTGAACTGCACGCGGGCTGGCTCGAGGACTACACCGCTTGGCAGCAGGCCCACCCGGAGCAGGCCGAACTGCACGACCGCCTCGCCGCACGCCGGCTCCCGGACGGCTGGAGCGATGCCCTGCCGGAGTTCCCGGCGGGCACGGACATGGCCACCCGCAAGGCATCCCAGGCCGTGCTGGACGCGCTCGCCCCGGTGCTGCCCGAGCTATGGGGCGGATCGGCCGACCTGGCCGAGAGCAACAACACGACGATGAAGGGCGCGCCGTCCTTCATCCCGGAGGACCGCCAGACCGACATGTGGAAGGGCAACCCCTACGGCCGGACCCTGCACTTCGGTATTCGCGAGCATGCGATGGGCGCGATCCTGAACGGAATTGCGCTGCACGGCGGGACCCGCCCCTACGGCGGCACATTCCTCACCTTCAGCGACTACATGCGCGGTGCGGTCCGGCTGGGCGCGCTGATGAAGGCTTCGGTCATCTACGTCTGGACCCACGACTCGATCGGTCTCGGCGAGGACGGTCCCACGCATCAGCCGATCGAGCACCTGGCCGCGCTGCGGGCGATGCCCGGCCTGGCGATAGTACGGCCCGGCGACGCCAACGAGACGGCCTGGGCCTGGCGCAGCGCGCTCGAGCGAGACAAGGCCACCGGCATCGTGCTGAGCCGCCAGAACCTGCCCACCTACGAGCGGGGCCCGGACGCGTTCAGCGGGGCTGATGGGGTGGCTCGGGGTGCGTACGTGCTGGCCGAGGCGGAGGGCGGCGTCCCGGACGTCATTCTGATCGGCACCGGTTCAGAGGTGCAGCTGGCCGTGGACGCTCGCGAACAGCTCGCCGCCGACGGCATCAAGGCACGTGTCGTCTCGATGCCGTGCCGTGAGTGGTTCGACGAGCAGGACGAGACCTACCGGACCAGCGTGCTGCCGAAGACGGTACGCGCCCGGGTGTCCGTCGAGGCCGCGGTGGGCCAGGGCTGGCGGGAGATCGTTGGTGACGCCGGCCGGATCATCTCCCTGGAGCACTATGGAGCCTCGGCCGACTACAAGACGCTGTACCGCGAGTTCGGGATCACCTCCGAAGCGGTCGCCGCCGCGGCGAAGGACAGCATCGCGGCGGCATCGGCGCCGGTTGTCTGACCCAGCGCAACCAGCAGTGGCTCCTGCTCCGCACAATGGAACGACTCACCTACTGAGTTAGTCAGCAACTTACGGAGGACCAACGCCATGAACACTGCACTCAAGGACCTCAAGGACAATGGTGTCTCGATCTGGCTGGATGACCTGTCCCGCGAACTGCTGGAGGGCGGGGACCTGCAGCAGCTGATCGACGACAGCGGCGTCGTCGGGGTGACCACCAACCCGACCATCTTCGCCAGTGCACTGGCGAAGGGTGATCGCTACGAGGACCAGGTCAAGACCTTGGCCGCCCGCGGAGCCGACATCGACACGGCCGTGTTCGAGATCACCACCGACGACGTGCGTTCCGCCTGCGACGTGTTCACCCCCCTCTACCAGAGCACCGATCACGTCGACGGCCGGGTGTCCATCGAGGTCGACCCCCGGTTGGCGCAGGACATGGAGGGCACCATCACGGCGGCCCGGAAGCTCTGGTCCACGGTGGACCGGCCGAACGTCCTGATCAAGATCCCGGCAACCAAGGCCGGTCTGCCCGCCATCCGCACCGCGATCGGTGAGGGGATCAGCGTGAACGTCACCCTGATCTTCAGCCTGGAGCGCTACCGGGCGGTGATGGAGGCTTACCAGGAAGGCTTGGAGAACGCCAAGGCGGCCGGACTGGACTTGGCCAGCATCGAGTCGGTGGCCTCCTTCTTCGTCTCCCGGGTGGACACCGAGGTAGACAAGCGCCTGGATGCGATCGGGACGCCGGAAGCCGCGGCCGAGCGGAGCAAGGCTGGCATCGCCAACGCCCGGCTCGCCTACAAGGCCTACGAAGAGGTCTTTTCCACCGCGCGCTGGCAAGCCCTGGAAGCATCCGGAGCTCGTAAGCAGCGCCCGCTGTGGGCGTCCACCGGGGTGAAGGACCCCAAGCTGCCCGACACCCTGTACGTGGTGGAACTGTGCGCGCCGAACACGGTCAACACCATGCCGGGCGCCACCTTGAAGGCTGTCGCCGATCACGGCGAGATCAAGGGCGACCAGGTGACCGGCAGGTACGACGACGCCAGTGGCGTGCTGGACCGGCTCGAGGGGCTGGGCATCAGCTACGACGACGTGGTCGAGGTGCTGGAGGTGGAGGGCCTGGACAAGTTTGAGAAGAGCTGGGGTGAACTGCTCGGCACGGTCACCGATGAACTGGAGCGCGCCAAGGCCGCCCAGTCCCCGGAGTCATGATCGATTCGGGTATCGACTCCGATCTATGGCCTGCTGACGACGCGGTCGCCGGGGTGTTGGTCACCGTCGCCGGTGCGGACGCCATCCGCGCCCTTGATCTACACCTCTCCGGTCTGGTGGACGACGGTGTCGCCAGCCGGATCGCGGCCGGTGATCCCACCTTGTGGGGCCAGGCCGCTGAGCCCGAAGCAGCGGGCCGGCTGGGCTGGCCCCGGCTGGCCGAAACATCGCGGCCATTGGTGCATCCGATCCACAAGCTGCGCGAGGAACTGGCCGCCGAGGGCGTCGATCGGGTGGTCCTGTGCGGAATGGGCGGGTCGTCGCTAGCGGCCCAGGTGATCGCGGACAGCGCCGGAGTGCCCTTGACCGTGCTCGACGGCACCGATCCCGGTCAGGTGCGCGCCGCCGCCAGCGATCTTGGGCGGACGGTCGTCGTGGTCTCCAGCAAGTCCGGTTCAACGATTGAAACCGATTGTCAGCGAATGTTTTTCGAACAGGCCTTCGCTGACGCCGGAATAACGGCCCGGGATCGGATCATCGTTGTGACCGATCCGGGTTCTTCGCTGGAACAGGCTTCCCAGCAAGCCGGGTACCGGGCCGTGTTCGACGCCGATGCGACTGTGGGTGGCCGGTTCTCTGCGCTCAGCGCGTTCGGGCTGGTTCCGGCCGGGCTGGCCGGTGCTGACATCGCCGCGTTGCTGGACGAGGCGTCAGCGGTGAGTGACCTGCTCGCCGATGATTCCGACGCCAACCCGGCTCTGATCCTGGCGGCGGCGCTGGGTGGCACCGGTCAACCCGAGGATCCGCGAAACGGCCTGCGGAACAAGGTGATCCTTCACGATCTCGGCTGCGGCATGCCGGGCTTCCTGGACTGGGCCGAGCAGTTGATCGCCGAATCGACCGGCAAGGACGGCACCGGCCTGCTCCCGGTGGTGCTCTGCGGTCCCAGCTCCCCCGAACTGACCTCCGGCGCCGATGATCTGTTCCAGATCAACCTACTGCCGCCGGGTGCGGAGGGGCCGGTTGCGGCGCAGGCCGATCTGGGTGCGCTAGCCAGCGTCGCCGGTCCGCTGGGTGCGCAGTTCCTGCTCTGGGAATACGCGGTCGCGGTGGCCGGTCGACTGCTGGGTATCAATCCGTTCGACCAGCCGGACGTGGAGCGGGCCAAGGTAGCCGCCCGGAAGCAGCTGGACGCTCAGCCGGATCCGGATCCGGCTGACGCCATCGACGGTGAGGTCGAGATCCGGGCCACCGCTGGGCTGCTGACCCAGCAGCCCGCCACGGTGGCCGAGGCGATCACCGCCCTGCTGGCTCAGCTGCCTGATCGGGGTTATCTCGCCATGATGGCGTATCTGGACCGGGAGACTGATTTCCGGCTGACGGCGATCCGAGACGTCCTGGCCCGCCGGACCGGCCGGCCGGTGACCTTCGGCTGGGGGCCGCGGTGCCTGCACTCGACCGGGCAGTTCCACCAAGGTGGCCCACCGGAGGGGGCCTATCTGCAGATCACAGCATCCAGCGAGGCCGACCTGGCGATACCCGGGCGCCCGTTCAGCTTCGGGCAGCTGATCGCCGCTCAGGCCGCAGGCGACGCCGCTGTACTGGCCGAACTGGCCCGTCCCGTCCTGCGTCTTCACCTGACCAGCCGAGTCGCGGGCTTGGATCAGCTGATCGACGTCCTAAGCTCCGAACAATGAGGTGGCGCGGGTCGCCTTCCGTGTCCCGCCCGGTCCGAAGGAGCGCCCGGCTGTGAACCCCACTCGCGTGACCCGGGACTCCAATCCGTTGCGGGACCCGAGAGATCGCCGGCTGCCCCGGATCGCCGGTCCCTGCGGTCTGGTCCTGTTCGGCGTCACTGGTGACCTGGCGCGCAAGAAGCTGATGCCCGCGGTCTATGACCTGGCCAACCGGGGACTGCTGCCACCGGGTTTCGCCCTGGTCGGATTCGCCCGGCGGGACTGGGCCACCGAGGATTTCGCCCAAGTGGTCAAGGATGCTGTCCAGGAGCATGCCCGGACGCCGTTCCGGGAGACCGTGTGGCGCCAGCTGTCCGAGGGCTTCCGCTTCGTGCAGGGCACTTTCGACGACGACGACGCCTTCGACCAGTTGGCCGACACCGTCGAAGATCTGGACCGAGTTCGTGGCACCGGCGGAAATCACGCCTTTTACCTGTCGATCCCGCCGGGTGCGTTCCCGGTGGTTACCAAACAGCTTGCGCGATCTGGGCTTTCGGCCCAGAACGGCGATCAGTGGCGCCGGGTCGTGATCGAGAAACCGTTCGGACACGATCTGAAATCGGCCCGAGAGCTTAATGACGTGGTGGAAGCGGTGTTTCCGCAGGACTGCGTGTTCCGGATCGACCACTACCTGGGCAAGGAGACAGTACAGAACATGCTGGCGCTGCGATTCGCCAACCAGCTGTTCGAGCCGATCTGGAATGCCAACTATGTCGACCATGTGCAGATCACGATGGCGGAGGACATCGGCATCGGGGGCCGCGCAGGCTATTACGACGGAATCGGCGCCGCCCGGGATGTGATCCAGAACCACCTCCTGCAACTACTGGCGCTGACCGCGATGGAAGAACCGATCACCTTCGATGCTCGAGAGCTGAGAGCTGAGAAGCAGAAAGTGCTTTCGGCCGTGCGGCTCCCCCGAGACCTGGGCCGGCACACGGCTCGGGGCCAGTACGCCAAGGGCTGGCAGGGCAGTGAGCCGGTGATCGGCTACCTGCAGGAGGAGGGGATCCCGGCGTCGTCCCGCACCGAGACCTTCGCCGCGATCCGGGTGGACATCGACACCCGGCGCTGGGCCGGAGTGCCGTTCTACCTGCGGACCGGCAAGCGGCTGGGCCGCCGGGTGACCGAGATCGCCGTGGTGTTCCAGCGGGCACCCCATCTGCCCTTCGACAACACCGCCACCGAGGAGCTGGGGCAGAACGCGCTGGTGATCCGGATTCAGCCGGACGAGGGAGTGACCATCCGGTTCGGCTCGAAGGTGCCCGGCACGTCGATGGAGGTCCGGGACGTGAACATGGACTTCGGCTACGGGCACGCGTTCACCGAGTCCAGCCCGGAGGCTTACGAGCGGCTGATCCTGGATGTGTTACTGGGCGATCCGCCGCTGTTCCCCCGCCATGAGGAGGTCGAGTTGTCCTGGCGGATCCTCGACCCGATCACTGCCTACTGGGCCACCCAAGGCCAGCCCGAGTCCTACGAATCGGGTAACTGGGGACCGCCCTCGGCCGAGGCGATGATGGCCCGGGACGGGCGGACCTGGAGGCGGCCATGATCATCGATCTGCCCAGCACCACCACCAACGCGATCAGCCATCGGATCGTGGACCTGCGCGGTGACAGCGGTGCGCTGGCGCTGAGCCGGGTCCTCACCCTGGTGACCGTCAGCGACGAGAGCCACGTCGACGACGCGATCGGCGTCAGCAACGCCGCCAGCCGTGAGCATCCCTGCCGGGTGCTGGCGCTGGCGATCGGTAATCGGCGCGGATCCAGCCGGCTGGACGCGCAGATCCGGGTGGGCGGCGACGCCGGGGCCAGCGAGGTGATCGTGCTGCGGCTGTACGGCCCGCTGGCCGCGCACGGCGAGAGCCTGATCGTGCCGTTGTTGCTGCCGGACGCGCCGATCGTGGTCTGGTGGCCGCGGGAGGCCCCGGATTCACCGGCCGCGGATCCGATTGGCCAGATGGCTCAACGCCGGATCACCGATGCATCGTTCGCCCGTAATCCGGTCCGGGCCATCAAGGCCCAGGCCGCGACCAGCAGGCCCGGCGACACCGATCTGGCCTGGAGCCGGCTGACCCGCTGGCGAGCGCTGCTGGCGGCGGCCCTGGATCAGCCTCCGTACGAGCCGATCCGGACGGCGACCGTCGCCGGCGCGCCGGACAGTCCGAGTGCTGAACTGCTGGCCGGCTGGCTGGCGCTGGCGTTGCACTGCCCGGTCCAGCGCAAGCGCACCGCCGCCGGGTCCGGGATCACCGGCGTCAGCCTGGTCCGCGAGTCCGGCACCGTGAGCCTGGACCGGCCGGACGGGAACGTGGCCACCCTGAGCCAGCCCGGCCAGCCGGTACGGCGGATCGCCATGCCCCGGCGCGGGGACGAGGACTGCCTGACCGAGGAACTGCGCCGCCTGGACCCGGACGAGTTGTTCGGCGACGTGCTGACCAAGGGGCTGGCCCTGCTGGACCCAGCCAAGACCGCCGCCAAGACAACCAAGCGGGCAGTCAAGCCCTCAGCCAAGTCAGCCAAGTCAGCCAAGTCAGCTGCCCCCTCGGCCACGAAGGCAGGAATCCGATCATGACCGAACCCCAGGTAGTGGTGGTTCCCAGTCCGCCCCTGCTCGCCGAAACCGTTGCCGCCCGGACCATCACGGCCCTGCTGGACGCTCAGGCCAGCCGCGGCACCGCGCACCTGGTGCTGACCGGCGGCACGATCGGCATCGCCACGCTGGCCGCGCTGGCCAAGGCGCCCGGGCGGGATGCGGTGGACTGGCCGAACGTGCACATCTGGTGGGGCGACGAGCGGTTCCTGCCGGCCGATGACGACGAACGCAATGAGAAACAGGCCCGGGAGGCGTTGCTCGACGCGCTAACTCTGGACCCGGAAAAGGTGCATCCGATGCCCCCCAGCGGCGGCGACTTCGATGACGACGTGGAGTCTGCGGCCGCGGATCAGGCCCGCGAGCTGGCCGATCACGCGGACGGCGACGGAATCTCACCGGCCTTCGACGTTCTGATGCTCGGCGTGGGGCCGGACGGGCACATCGCCTCGTTGTTCCCCGGCCTGGCCGGGATCACAGTCACCAACGAGAGCGCGATCGGAGTGACCCATTCACCCAAACCACCGCCGACGCGGATCTCGATGACACTGCCGGTTCTCTGCGCGGCCCGCCAGGTCTGGCTGGTGGCCTCGGGTTCTGGTAAGGCTGAGGCCGTGGCGGCTGCTCTGACTGCGGACCTTCCGCCCGGTCAGGAGCGGCTGCCCGCTGGCCAGGTGCGTGGCACCGAGGCCACCCTCTGGCTGCTCGACCGAGACGCCGCTGCCCGCATCCAGCACTGACGGCCGACCAGCCAGTGCGGGCATGTCTGTCGTGATGCGTCCGGCGAGCCGGCTCACAACTGCCCGCACTCACCGTGGCGGGTCGGCCCTAGGCGGCTTAGCGGATGATCTTGCGGGCACGCAGGGAGGCTAGGGCCTCGTTCAGGATGGCCTGGCCATCGGCGTCGCTGCGCCGTTCCTTCACGTACGCCAGGTGGGTCTTGTAGGGCTCGTTCCGAGGCGGGGACGGCGGCATCAGCTGGTCCTGACCGGCCGGGAACCCGCAGCGCGGGCAGTCCCAGGTGTCCGGCGGCTGCACCCCGGCTTCCTCGGAGAAGCTGGGGTTGGTCTCGTGCCCATTCGCGCACCAGTAGGAGACCCGGAACCGGGGAGCGGTGTCGCCACGCTCAGCCTCCCCCATCGGTCCGGCTCCAACTCGGCTGCCGCGAATCGCGTTGCCACTGGCCACCGTGCGTCCTCCTTGGTCTGAGCGAATCGTGCGGATCGTCGACGAGATCACGCCAGGGCAGGGCCGGAACCGGCCCGGGGTCAGCCGACGGCGCTGGGGAAGAAACGGGCGATCAGGTTCAGCAGAACGATGGTCGTCGCCCAGAGAAGCGCCACAGCGATGGTGAAGCGGTTGAGGTTGCGTTCGGCCACCCCCGAACTGCCCAGGCTGGACGACATGCCGCCGCCGAACATGTCGGACAGTCCGCCCCCGCGACCTTTGTGCAACAGGATCAACAGGGTGAGGATCAAGCTCGTCAGGATGAGCAAGACCTGCAGGGCGATCCGGGCGGCTGTCACGCTGACCTCATTCCAAGAACAACAGCTGGTACAAGAACTCAGCGTAAGCGATGTTCAGAGCGCCTCCGGCCCCATTCGCCGCCGCGTCGCCAAGCGGATGCAAAGCTTGCGCAAAGGACTTCTGAAGCCGGGTCGGACCGCAGCGAATGAACCGGTGATCGCCGCGCCATGAAGAAGCACGTCCTCAGTCAGGCGAGTGCGTGTTCGCGGTAACGGACGACCGCGGCGAACTCGGCGGCATCGATACTCGCTCCGCCCACCAGCGCTCCGTCGATGTCCGGTTCAGCCATCAGCTTGGCCACGTTGGACGGCTTCACCGATCCGCCGTACAGAATCCGCACTCCCTCGGCCAGAGCCGAGGAGTAGAGCTCGCTCAGCCGCAGCCGCAGCGCCGAGCAGACCTCCTGGGCGTCCGAAGGAGTGGCGACTTCGCCGGTTCCGATCGCCCAGACCGGCTCGTACGCGATCACGATCGACTCAGCGTTCGAGGCCGGAACCCCGGACAGCGCCCCAGCCAGCTGCTCGTTGCAATAGGCCACGTAGTCCCCCGACTGCCGCATCTCCAGGCGCTCGCCGACGCACAGGATCGGAGTCAGCCCGTGCCGGTACGCGGCTTGAACCTTGATGCCGATCAAGGCATCGCTCTCCTGGTGGTACTCCCGGCGTTCGCTGTGTCCGGCCACCACATAACCGCAGCCGAGCTTGGCCAGCATCGGCCCGGAGATGTCGCCGGTGTAGGCACCCGCCTCGTGCGCAGACAGGTCCTGGGCGCCGTACTTGAGTTGCAGCTTGTCGCCGTCCACCAGGGTCTGGACCGACCGCAGGTCGGTGAACGGCGGCAGCACAACCACCTCGACGGCCTCGAAGTCGTGCTTGGCGTCCTCCAGCGTCCAGGCCAGCTTCTGCACCAGATGCGTCGCCTGCTGGTGGTCCAGGTTCATTTTCCAGTTGCCCGCGATCAGCGGGGTACGGGTCGTGGCCATCGGTCAGCTCTCCAGCACGGTCAGGCCGGGCAGCGTCTTGCCCTCCAGGAACTCCAGGCTGGCTCCCCCGCCGGTCGAGATGTGCCCGAACGCCGATTCATCGAAGCCGAGCTGACGGACCGCCGCCGCCGAGTCACCCCCGCCGACCACGGTGAACCCGTCACTGTCCACCAGCGCCGCAGCGATCGCCCGGGTACCCCCGGCATAGGGAGCCATCTCGAACACGCCCATCGGGCCGTTCCAGAAGACGGTGGCCGCACCGGCCAGCCGCGCGGCGAAGAGCTGACCGGAGGCGGGGCCGATGTCCAGCCCGATCCGGTCCGCCGGGATCTGATCCGCCGGCACCACGCCATGCTCGGCGTCGGCTGAGAAAGCTTCCGCCGCAATGATATCCGTCGGTAACACAACCTCGACCCCGGTTGAGGACGCCCGCTTCAGATAACCGCGCACGGTGTCGATCTGATCCGCTTCGAGCAGGCTCTTGCCGACCTCGTGCCCCTGCGCGGCCAGGAAGGTGAAGACCATTCCACCACCGATCAGCAGCAGGTCGGCCTTGTCCAGCAGGCTGGCGATCACGCCCAGCTTGTCCGACACCTTCGATCCGCCCAGCACGACGGCGTAGGGGCGGGCCACGTTCGTGGTCAGCCGCTCGAGCACGTCCACCTCGGCCAGCACCAGGCCGCCGGCCGCGTGCGGAAGCCGCTGGGCGACGTCGTAGACGCTGGCCTGCTTACGGTGTACGACGCCGAAGCCGTCGCTGACATAGCCGTCGGCCAGTGCGGCCAGCTGGCCGGCGAAGGCGCCCCGCTCCGCGTCGTCCTTGCTCGTCTCGCCCGGGTTGAAGCGCAGGTTCTCCAGGACGACGATCGCGCCGTCATCGAGCGCTTTCACCGCGTCCTGGGCGGACGGGCCGACGGTGTCCCTAGCCAGGGTGATGCTCACGCCGGGTAGCAGCTCCTGGGCCCGGCCGACCACCGGACCCAGCGAATACTTCGGATCCGGCTCGCCCCCGGGCCGGCCCAGATGCGCACATACGATCACACGCGCACCGGCACCCAGGAGCCGCTGCCAGGTCGGCAGCGACGCCCGGATCCGGCCGTCATCGGTGACGGCACCGGTCTCCTTGTCCAGCGGGACGTTCAGGTCGCTGCGGACCAGGATCCGCTTCCCCTTGAGATCCCCGAGCTGCTGGGTCAGATCGTCGATCGTGAGCATCAGAGCGACTGGCCAACCAGGACGGTGAGGTCGGCCAAGCGGTTGGAGTAACCCCACTCGTTGTCGTACCAGCCGACCACCTTGACCTGATTACCGATCACCTTGGTCAGGCCGGAGTCGAAGATGCAGGACGCGGGGTCGTTGACGATGTCGGTGGAGACGATCTCATCCTCGGTGTACTTGAGGTAGCCCTTCAGCGGGCCCTCGGCGGCCGCCTTGACCGCGGCGTTGACCTCATCGACCGACGTCTCGCGGCCGACCGTGACGGTCAGGTCGGTGGCCGAGCCAGTCGGTACCGGCACCCGCAGCGCGTAGCCGTCCAGCTTGCCCTTCAACTCCGGCAGCACCAGGCCGATCGCCTTGGCCGCTCCAGTGCTGGTGGGGACGATGTTCAAGGCGGCGGCCCGGCCCCGGCGCAGGTCCTTGTGCGGACCGTCCTGCAGGTTCTGATCCTGGGTGTACGCGTGGATGGTGGTCATCAGGCCCTTCTCGATGGTGAAAGCCTCGTGGATCGCCTTCGCCATCGGAGCCAGGCAGTTGGTGGTGCAGGACGCGTTGGAGATGATCGTGTGCTGGGCCGGGTCGTACAGGTTCTCGTTGGCGCCCAGCACGATGGTGATGTCCTCGTTCTTGGCCGGCGCTGAGATGATCACCTTCTTGGCCCCGCCGTCCACGTGCACCCGGGCCTTGTTGGCATCGGTGAAGATGCCGGTGGACTCGATCACGACATCGGCCCCGAGATCCTTCCAGGGCAGGTTGGCGGGGTCGCGCTCGGCCAGAGCTTTGAAGCTCTTACCGTCCACGCTGATGTCGTCGCCGGAGTAGGTGACCTCGCCATCGAGGCGGCCCAGGATCGAGTCGTACTTCAGGAGGTGCGCCAGAGTCGCGTTGTCGGTCAGATCGTTGACACCGACGACCTCGATGTCGGCGCCAGCAGCCCGGGCGGCGCGGAAGAAGTTACGGCCGATACGGCCGAAGCCGTTGATGCCTACGCGAACAGTCACAGAGGATTCCTCTCAGGGCGCTGGTTATCGCCGGATGTCTCCGGTGGTGGCGCCGTCGTTGGCTGTGATGGTTGGTGCTCCGGAGTCAGCCTAGCCGGAGCAGTCAGATGCCCCATGTCCAGACAGATCATCGAGAGGGAGAACCTCAGGCGTCGAGCATGTCCGGCGTGAGGTTGGCGTCGGTGCCGGGGATGCCCTGATCACTGGCCCGCTTATCGGCCATCGCCAGCAACCGCCGGATCCGGCCCGCCACCGCATCTTTCGTCATCGGCGGCTCGGCCAGCTGGCCCAGCTCCTCCAGGGATGCCTGCTTGTGCGCCAGCCTCAACTGGCCCGCCGTCTGCAGATGGTCCGGTACCTCCGCACCGAGGATCTCCAGGGCCCGCTCCACCCGGGCACCGGCGGCCACCGCCGCCCGGGCCGATCGGCGCAGGTTGGCATCGTCGAAGTTGGCCAGCCGGTTCGCCGTGGCCCGGACCTCCCGGCGCATCCGGCGTTCTTCCCAGGCCAGCACGGTGTCGTGCGCGCCGAGCCGGGTGTGCAGGGCGCCGATGGTGTCGCCGTCCCGGATCACCACCGGGTCGACGCCGCGGACCTCGCGCGCCTTGGCCTGGATCCCCAGCCGGCGGGCCGCCCCGACCAGCGCCAGCTCGGTGGGCTGGACGTGGTGGTCCGGCGCAACGCCTTCGGCCGGCAGGTCGACTCGTTCGAGGCCGACCTGGCCCTGGACGGCCTGGACGGGGGCCCGGTGCGGGCGAGGAGGGCCAGGGCGAACGACCGGGTGACGACC
>CAXUFS010000030.1:0-17273 GCA_964250315.1 uncultured Kineosporia sp.
CCGCTCAACCCGCCGCTCAACCGGGCGGTCCGTCCGCCAGCGCCCAACGGCCGGTGCCGCAGCCGCGCCGGCCAGCCAGCGGCTCGGTGCTCTCGCCGTCCACCTGGAAGCAGGGCATCGAGGCACTGCGCGAACTCACGGTGCGCCGGGGATGAGCCGGCTCGCCCGCCTGGGCGCGGGCATCCTGATCGGCGCCGCCCTGTTGCTCACCTCGGCCGGGGCGTCGTCAGCGTCAGTTCCGGCGTCCGCGCGGATCCAGTCACCGGCTCAGCTCTCGGCCCCGTTCAGCGCTCCGAACGACCCGCTCCAGCCGAAGAATCCGGTCAGCCCGGTCGGTGGCAGCGACGACGGCAATGGCGTCACCATCAACGTGCCCGGCCAGCGCAGCCAGGTGCTGCAGATCATTGCGCTGGTCACGGTGCTCGGAGTGGCTCCGGCGATCCTGCTGATGATGACCTCGTTCACCAAGCTGGTGGTGGTCCTCTCACTGACCCGCAGCGCCCTGGGTACCCCGTCGATCCCGCCGAACCAGGTACTGATCGGGCTGGCCCTGTTCTTGTCCCTGTTCGTGATGGGACCGACCATCGATCAGGTGCAGAAGCAGGCCATTCAGCCCTACACCAAGGGCACGATCAGTATCGGCACGGCCTACAAGCGAGCTACCGATCCGCTCGAGTCGTTCATGCTCAAGCACACCCGGGACGAGGATCTGGCGCTGATGTACAAGGCCGCCGACGAGACCCTGCCGTCCGACCGGTCGAAGGTCGAACTACGCACACTAATACCGGCTTTCGTACTCAGTGAGCTTCGCGCGGCCTTCATCATCGGTTTCGTCATCTTCATCCCCTTCCTGGTCATCGACGTCGTGGTCAGCGCCATCCTGATGTCGCTGGGCATGGTGATGCTCCCGCCGTCCCTGGTCTCGTTGCCGTTCAAGTTGCTGCTGTTCGTGCTGGTCGACGGCTGGGCACTGATCATCACCACCGTGCTGGGCACCTACAAGTAGTCACGCACTGACCCGAAGATGGAACAATCCCGGCATGCCCGTGGTCGAATCATCCGTCGTGGTGCCGGTCTCGCAGGCCGTCGCGTTCGCGGTGTCCCAGACCATCGGCGAGACCCGGTTGCGCTGGGACCCCTTCATCCGGCGTCAGCACCTGCTGGACGGCGCCGCCCGTCCCGGCAAGGGCGTGCGCACCTGTACCGTGCACCGGCTGGGATTCCGCATGATCAGCGAGTACGTTTCCTACGCCCCGCCGTCCAACGTCGGGATGAAGATGGTGACGGGGCCGTGGTTCTTCGCCAAAATGGGCGGTGGATGGCGATTCTCGCCGACTGATGGCTCCAGCGGACGAACCCTGGCGGTCTGGCGGTACAACTTCAGCTGCCGGCCGGGCTGGCTGGCGCCACTGGCCGAGCCCATCGGCACCTGGGTGTTGCAACGAGACATCGATCGGCGGATCGCCGGATTCGCCCGAGGCTGCGCCGATCCACAAGTGCTCTCAGCCGTCGATCGCGATCTGGGCTGAAACTCAAGCACGGCAGCGGTTCTGCCGATCTGAGTGAGTGGAAGACACCATCATCCAGATCGTCGCCGCCGCTCTGCTGACCGCCACCAAGGTCGCCGGGCCGGTTCTGTTCTCCACCCTGGCTATCGGCCTGGTACTGAGCATCGTGCAGTCGGCCACCCAGATCCAGGAGCAGACACTCACTTTCGTGCCCAAGCTGGTGGTGGCGTCCGTCGTCCTGGTCCTTACCGGCGCCTGGGCCCTGCGGGTACTGGAAGGTTTCACTCATCAGATCTTCGCGATGGTCCCGCAACTGCTGGCTCAGTGAGATCCAGCGGGCGGATTGATCAATGGATTACACGATCGGCGGCACGCTGCTATCTGGCTACCTGCTGGCCCTCAGCCGGATGGCTGGATTCGTCCTGGTAGCACCGCCTTTCAATACCCGCGGCATTCCCGGGCAGGCGCGGGCGGCGGCCGCGATAGCGATCGCCATCCCGCTCTCCACCTGGACCATTCCCCAGGCGCCGGCCTTGAGCGATGGAACCCTCGTCAGCAGCCTGCTGCTGCAGCTGATCACCGGGGCCGCTCTGGGCATGCTGGTGATGCTGGCCGTGGCCGCCATCGAGATTGTCGGAGACTTCATCGACGTGGCCGGTGGGTTCTCGATCACCGCCGGGCTGGATCCGCTCGGGCTGAACCAGAGCTCGGTGATGGGCCGGCTGCACCAGCTGATCGCCATCACCCTCCTGTTCCTGGGCAACGGGCACATCATCGTGCTCCAGGGGCTGGCCCGCAGCTTCTCGCTGATGCCGCAGGCCGGCCTGACCTGGGAGCAGGTGGCCCGTTCGCTGACCGCAGGCTTCGCCGCGATGTTCCTGGCCGCGATCCAGATCACCGCGCCGATCATGGGTGCACTGCTGATCGCCGACATCGGGCTCGGCCTGCTGACCCGGGCCGCGCCCGCGCTGAACGCATTCTCGATCGCCTTCCCGCTGAAGATCTCGCTCAGCCTGCTGCTGATCGGGCTGATCCTGAGCCAGATCCCGAGCGCTCTGAGTCACCTGATCGAGCAGGCCGGGATCGGCATCATTCAGCTCTCCGGCGGATGAGTACTTCTCTGAGCGGGCCGCACCCTGCTGAGTTCGCAGTTGCCAGCTGGCCGGGGCGCACGGCCGGGGCGCACCGGAAGGAGGTGCGCAGCGATGGCGGACGATTCGCAGAAGACTGAGAAGCCGACTCCGAAACGGCTGAAGGAGGCCCGCAAAGAAGGCCAGTTCGCCCGTACGCCGGACGCCGCGACCTGGGTGTCGATCGCCGCCGGAGCCGCGCTGATTCCGCGCAGCGTGCACATCACCGCCGGCGAGGTCCGCGACCTGCTGCAGCAGATCCCGGCCGTGGCCGCCGACCCGAGTGCGGCCCGGGCGCTGCGGGTGCTGTCGGCCATGCCGATGGCGGTGCTGAAGGGAGCCGCGCCCGCTTGCCTGGCCGCGACTCTGGGCGCCGTTCTGGCCACGGCCGCACAGGGCGTCCATCCCAGCGGCAAGCTGCTCAAGCCCAAGTTCAGCCGGCTCAATCCGAAGGATGGGCTCAAGCGAATGTTCGGCGTCCGGGCGGCCTGGGAGGCGGTGAAGTCCCTGCTCAAAGTGCTGGTCATCGCGGTCGTGCTGTTCATGATCGGGCGCAACCTGATACCGCAGCTGACCGCAGCTGGGACCCTGCCGCTGGCCGCCACCGTGAACCGGGCCCGCAGCGGACTGGAGTCGGTGGTCTGGGCCGCGGCTGCCGCTGGGCTGGTCCTGGCCGTCGCCGACTACGCCTATCAGCGCTACCAGACCATGAAGCAGCTCAAGATGAGCCTGCGCGAGATCAAGGACGAGTTCAAGCAGAGCGAGGGCGATCCGCAGATCAAGTCCGCGATCCGGCAGCGGCAGATTGCCATGAGCCGCAACCGGATGATGGCGGCGGTGACCGGAGCGGACGTGGTCCTGGCCAACCCGACGCACATCGCGGTGGCGCTGAAATATGCGGCCGGGCGCGGTGCGCCGCGGGTGATCGCCAAAGGGGCGGGTGCGGTGGCTCAGCGGATCAAGGAGGTGGCCAAGGAGAACCGGATCGCCGTGGTCGAGGACAAGCCGCTGGCCCGCACCCTGTACCAGGTCTGCGAGATCGATGAGGAGATCCCGTCCGAGCTCTATGTCGCGGTGGCCCAGGTTCTGGCCTTCGTGATGCGGAACGGGCGCCCGTCCAGCACAGCCGGGCCGCGCAAGGCCCCCCGGCCAGCGCCGGTACCCGAGCAGATGCCCAGCCGCGGGGAACTGCGAGTGCGCCGGGCTCGCGAGTTGCGCGGTGGCCGTTAGCTGCGCCGGGCTCAGTGAGCGGGCGGTGAGGCTGGCGGCTGAGCGGCCTGGGACAGCAGCCGCTCCGCTCGGGAAAGCCCAAGCAGGGCAAGCGAAACGGCCGGGAACATGGCGAAGACGATAAGGACGGTCACAGCAACCCCCGCAGGGCCTCGCTCGTCAGGTACATCTCCAGAGGAGCCCGGCGAATCCGATAGGCACATCTCGATCTCCGGCCGGGGCAGAGGGCAGCACGGGTGCCGGTCCGAGCATGTGCTCCGGTTATCGGTTCCAGGCCAGGCCGCTTGACCGGTTGAGCGGCATGAGTTGCGCCGGGCGGGGGACACACCACCTGGATGGCGCACTGCGTCCTTCAGCCGGGACCCGGGCGGGCCGACCAAAGGCAAGAGCCACGGACGGCCGAGCCCAAGGAGTACTGCCGCCTGATGCCGTCCAACCGGATCGTCCGCCTGGCCATCCCGGTCACCGTCGCCGTCGTCGTGCTGATGATGGTGGTGCCGCTGCCGGCCGCGCTGCTCGACCTGCTGATCGCCACCAACATCGGCACCAGCTTGATCGTGCTGCTGGTGTCGCTGCAGGTGAAGAAGCCGCTGGAGTTCGCGGTCTTCCCCACCATCGTGCTGGTGGCCACCATCTTCCGGCTGGCTCTCAACGTCAGCTCGACCCGGCTGGTGCTGCGCGACGGCTTTGCCGGGCACGTGATCGACGCCTTCGGCCACATCGTGATCGGCGGCAACCTGATCATCGGCTTGGTGGTGTTCGCGATCCTGATCATCATCCAGCTAACCGTGGTCACCAACGGCGCGGCCCGGGTGGCTGAGGTGGGGGCCCGGTTCACCCTGGATGCGATGCCGGGCAAGCAGATGGCCATCGACGCCGACCTGAACTCCGGCCTGATCGACGAGGACGTTGCCCGGGCCCGGCGCAAGGAGGTCGCCGCCGAGGCCGACTTCTACGGCGCAATGGACGGCGGAACCAAGTTCGTCAAGGGCGACGCGATGGCGGCGGTGATCATCACGCTGGTCAACCTGATCGGCGGATTCGCGGTCGGCATCCTGCAGAACGGGCTCGGCCCGGGCGAGGCGATCCAGAAGTACAGCCTGCTCAGCGTGGGCGACGGCTTGGTCTCCCAGATCCCGGCCCTGCTGATGTCGGTGGCCACCGGCGTGATCGTGACCCGCTCGGGCAGCGAGGGCGACGTCGGCAACGACCTGATCGGGCAACTGGGCCGGCACAAGGAGGCGCTCCGGATCGCCGGTGGCGCACTGCTGGGCCTGTGCGTGATCCCGGGCATGCCCAAGCTGCCGTTGCTGGTGATCGGCGCTCTGGTACTGCTGGCGTCCACCCGGTCGACCGACGGCGGCGCCGAGCTGCCCGCCGGGGCGCCGGGCGCGATCCCGCTACCCGCCGGGCAGACCACGGTCAACGATCAGCCGCCGCGCGACCCGGTGACCGAGAATCTCAAGGTCGATCCGCTGGAGCTGCTGCTGGCGCCGGACGTGGTCGACCTGGTCGACCCGGCCCGCGGCGGGGACCTGCTGGATCGGGTCCGGGCGCTCCGGCGAAAGACCGCACTGGACCTCGGCGTCGTCCTGCCACCGGTCCGGACCCGGGACGGCGCCACGCTGCAGCCAGGCACCTACGAGATCCGGATCGGCGGCTCCACGGTGACCACCGGTGAGGCCCCGCCCCGGCATCTGCTGGCCATTGGCGACAACATGGACGGCCTGCCCGGCCGGCACACCACCGAGCCGGTGTTTGGGCTGCCCGCGGTCTGGGTGCCGATCGAGTACCGGAACGCGGCCGAGCTGACCGGCGCCACCATCGTCGAGCGCGCGGCCGTGGTCACCACGCACCTGGCCGAGATGGTCCGCCAGCACGCGGCCCGGCTGCTCAGCCTGGACGACGTCCGCGAGCTGCTGGACATGCTTAAGGCCGACCGGCCAGCTGCGGTCGAGGAGCTGGTGCCTGCGCTGCTGCCGCTGTCGGCCGTGCAGCGCGTGCTCCAGGGCCTGCTGGACGAGCAGGTCTCAATCCGCGACCTGGCCCGGGTGCTGGAGGGGATCGGGCAGCGGGCTCGGGCTTCGACCGACCCGGACGCTCTGCTGGAGGCGGCCCGGGCTGCGCTGGGCCCGGCGCTGACCTCGCCGTTCGTCCGGGACGGCGTGCTGCGGGCGATCACCCTGGAACCCGCGCTGGAGAGCCAGCTGGCCGAGGCGCTACGGGCCGGCGATCAAGGCGTGGTGATCGCGCTGGACCCGATCACCGCTCAGCGCCTGGTCGGCGACGTCGCGGCACTGATGACGGCGTCCGAGCAGCGCGGTGAGCTGCCGGTGCTACTGGTGTCCGGACCACTGCGGCTGCCACTGCGCCGGCTGATCAAGGGTTCGTTGCCGCAGCTGCCGGTGATCGGCTTTGCCGAGGCCAACGGCCTGCATCAGATCGACACCATCGGGCAAGTGAGCGGCAGCCGTGAATTTGCAGCTTGAGGGTTCTGACCTGGAGCAGCTGCTGCTTCAGGCCGCCCGCGCCGGAGGGTCCGCTGCCCGGATCGTGCACGCTCAGAAGATCCGCCGTGGCGGGGTCTACGGGTTCTTCGCCCGGGAACTGTTCGAGGTGACCATCGATGTTCCGGATGTTCCCGATGTTCCCGATGTTCCCGATGTTCCCGATGTTCCGGATGCAGACCCGCCGGGCGCCGACGCCGCCACCGATCCGGGCGTGCCCGCGGACGACGCCGAGCGGGCCGAACCCGCGCTGGCGGAATCACAGTACGCACCCACTCATCTCCTTGGACTGGTCGAGCGGGGGAACGCCGAGCAGCAGGCGTCGGCCCGGGTGCTGGCCCTGCGCTCCCGCTATCTGGGGGTGCCGCAGATGCCTCAACAATGGGCCAGTGGGCCAGCCTCCCTCGTTCCTGGCAATCAGTTACCGCCTGATGTTGTCAATAGGCTCAACGAGAGGCGTGTTCGCGCCGATCAAGCCGGGGTGAGCGAACCTCTCGAGCCTGTCGGCCACTCGCCCGGAGCGGACAGGCCAGACGATGACCACTTCGGCTATGGCCTGAATGCCGGCTTCGAAGACGGTGCCGGCGACAGCTTCGATGACGGCTCCGATGAGCTGGCCGGCTTGTACCGGCTGGATTCCGCCCAGCCGATCGGCGACCTGCCCGGCGACTACGGCGTATTCAGTGAGATTCCGGACGACGAGGTAGCTGAGCCGATCACCTTCCACGTGGATCCCGTGTTCGCCGACGTCCCCACCCCCGGCCTCGCTCCGTCGCTGACCACGCCGGACGCCGAGCCTCCGCCGCCGGCTGAACCAGGCCTGCTGGCACCGTCGGCTGAGCCGATCTTCACCGAACCCATTGCGCCCGAATCACTCTTTCAGCTGGCCAAGCACCGGCTGGACGGTCCCCGGCACACCACTGATCACCGAGCAACTGCTGAAACGACCGGCTTGTCTGGCAATTCAGCGATCTTCGTAGCTCCCGGAGAGGAGGGCAGTTCCGTGATCGAAGATGCGGCCTGGTCCTCCGTCGTCCATACCGAGAGCCACTCAACGACCGCGGTTCTGGAGGCTGATCGCAGCATGAGCACGATGACTGAGCCGCATATGGGCTCCGAACACCCGGCCGGTCCCGGGCCAGAGGGCGTTGCGGATCACCCCGGCGGCGTGGTCACCACCGAGGCCATGGCGGCTGATGTCTCATCTGAGAACCCCGGCGACCTGGGTCAGATCTCCGGACCAGCTCTGCCCCCGGCCATCTCGCTGGCCAACGCCAGGGCGGCCACCATCGTGCCGAACGGCCGGTCGCGGTCCCGGTGGGGCCGGGGCGCCAACGTGCCCGCCCAGCGGCCGTCCGATGACGAGGTTCCGGCAGACGAATCTCCGGCCGAGGACTTCCCGATCGACGAGTTGCCGCTCGAAGACATTCCCGGGCAACATGTTCCGGCGGATGGCCTGGCCGTTACCGGATTGGACGAATTGGGTCCGGCTCAGGACGATGCTGCCGCTCTCGATCTGGCCTCAGCCGAGGTCGCCGAAGCAGGCGAGCCGGTCGACGAGGTGCAGCCGCTCGAGCCGCCGGATTGGTCGATCGAGCCGCCGCCCGCATCAGAACCCTCTGAACCCGAACTTTCCGAGACGGAGACGTCGGGATCCGACTGGTCCGCCAGTGACGTCGCGGAACTCGGCCGGATCGCGGCCGAAGACGCCGAGCTCACTGAAGCTCTCGACCAGGCCGAGCTCGATGAACTGGCCGACCTGGCCGACCTGGCCGACCTGGCCGAGCTGAGCGACCTGGGCGACCTGGGCGAGTTGGGCGAGTTGGGCGAGCTGAGCGAGCTGAGCGACCTGGGCGAGGCCGGCGAATTGCTGGGCCAGCCCGAACCGGAGGAGGCTTCGCCGTCCCGCTCCGGCGCCGGGTGGCGGGTGCTGCGCGCGTTGCGCCCTCGTCGCCGGCGCAAGCGCGACCGTGACGAGCTTCCGGCACCGGACTCCGATGAGGCTGCCGAGGCGCTGGCTGACGAGCACTGGATGCATACGGCTGAAGACGAGGCGGGCCTGGAACAGTCCTCGGTGGAACAGGTCCCGGCACAGTCAGAATGGAGTGGACTGACTGCGCCAGAGTTCCCGCCCGCTGACTTCGGTGCAAGCTCGGCGTTCCGGCCGGTTCCGGCCGGCCTGCAGCCGATGGTTGCCAGCGATCAGCTCGCGCGGGATCGTGAGGCTCTGCGTGGTCTCGGCGTGCCGGCCGCCTGGACGCGGCATCTGCACGAGGGGGACCGGTTCACCTCGATCGTGGCCATGCTGGAACGGCTTCCGGCACTGGACATGTCGGAGGAGGTCGACGTGATCGCGGTGGTCGGCCCGGCCGATGTGGTCGAGCTCGAAGCGCATCGGACCGCGCTCGATCTGCCCGCCGGCGGCCGGCCGCGTGCGGTGGCAGCCGTGCCAGGCACCGGGCCGGAGCGTCGTTCGGCGATTGCGGCCAGCAAGCGCACTCGCCCGGTCGTGATCGCGATCGCGCTGCCGAGCTACGACGATCCAGCCGAGATCCGTAAGGTGCTCGGGCAGGTGAAAGCCGGGTTGGTGATCGCGGTGATCGATGCGAACCGCTCGTTGGAGGAGAACACCCGCTGGATCGAGGCTCTGGAGAAGGTGGACGCCGTCACGCTGGAAGGCGCGCTCGACAGTGCCCGCCCGGCCGAGGTGCTCAACCTCGACGTGCCAGTGATCCGGGTCGACGGCATTGCCGTGGATCGGATCGGATGGGCCGCCCTGTTGTGTGCCCAGCTGACCGCGAACGACACCCAGCGAGAGTTCATCGGCCGCTGAGCCGCCGATGGAGCCCCTAGCGATTGGGCGGCCGGCGGCTGTGCCTGCGCCCGAGATGGAGGCTGGCTGATGCGGCCGCTGGCGGTTGGGGTAGCGGCGGCGGTGCTGGTGGCCGGGCCGCCGCTCTACTCCCTGGTTCAGGCCGGAAGCCTCACGGGCTCGACGGCCGTCTTCCGCGGACTGGTGTTCATGGTCGTCTGTACCGTTGCGGCGTCCTTCCTCAACGGCATCATCAGCGACTTCCAGCGCGACGCCAGGCATCGCACCGAGGGCAAGGTCGTGCACCACCCGAACTCCAGCGGCCAGCCCCCACCCGGGCCCAACGGCCCTACCTCGTCCTGATCGGTCACAGCCCCACTGATGCCTGGTTCAACGGGCCCTGGCAGCGCGCTTCGGCCCCCTCCTAGGGGGCTGATCATGCAAGAAACAGCAAGATCAGTGGGCTAGGGAGGCGCAGCCCCGGGCAGCGGGGAAGACCTGCGCCGACCAAGGCGAGGGCTCAGGTGCCGAACCTCCAGGACGCCGCTGAGCACACCGCGTACGCGTGCCGGCACGCACCTCGGCCGGCTCTGAGCTGATCATGATGAAACTTGAAGCGAAGAGCCCTGCTAGGGCGCTGATCATGCAAGAAACTGCAAGATCAGCGCGCTAGGGAAACAGCTCCGGCCCGCAGGACTACTGGCCGTTCAGGTCGTGCACCAGCTTGAGGGACTCGCTCAACGACTCCAGGTAGGCCCGGGAGACGTCGAACGCCAGCAGCCCGGTCGAGGCGATCCCCTCGTCGTCGTCCCGTTCGTGAGCCAGCACGGCGATCAGTGCCCGCCCGGCCTGGCCGGACCCGTCCAGCAGCGCGTCACGCGCCTCACTGCCCACTCCGGCGCCGTCCGCGATCGCTTCCGGCTCCACTCCGAGCAGCTGGGCGGCACCGGACAGCAGGCCGATGGTGAAGGCCAGGTCGGCCTCCGACCCACCCAGGCGCTGGCAGGTGAACGCCCGGGCCAGCACCGACCACAGCCCGTCCGAGGACGAGGTGGTGGCCGAGCCTTCGAGCAGGGTCAGCACCACCCAGGACCGCAGCCGCCGGGGACCGATGATGACCAGTGCCTGCCGCAGCGAGGTGACCTCGTTGACGGCACCAACGGACGACGAGTTCGCCGTGCGCAGCAGCCGCAGGGTCAGCCCGGGATCGGTGCCGACCATCTGCTCGATCCGCTGGATCGGGGTCTCCGGGTCGGCCAGGTCATTCAGCAGCCGCACGCAGATCAGCTGGCTGGGTGACAACGTGCGCCGCTCCAGCACCAGCGGGCGCTGCAGGTGCGGGCCCTGGAACATGTCGAAGCCCAGGTCGGCGCAGCGGGTGAAGGTCTCGGCATCGTGCACCCGGCTGGCCACCAGAGTGGCGCCGTGGCTGCGGACCTGATCGGCCAGCACGGGAATCAGGGCCGGGGGGTTGTCCTGCACATCGATCTTGACGTAGTTGGCCAGCTCCAGCAGGGCCGCCCGGTCGGCATCACCACGGAAGTCGTCGATCGCTATCTGATAGCCCTGTTCGGCCAGTTGGTGCAGCCCGGCCAGCAGTTCGCTGTCGGCCACCACGTCCTCGAACACCTCGATCACCACCCGGTCGGGCTCGACCGGGATCGGGATGATGCCGGTCAGAAAGGCCCGGGTGAAGTTGATGAAGACGGGGCGGCCATCCGCGATGTTGTCCAGCCCGAAGGTGCCGAAGGTGGAGGCGATCACCTGCGAGGTGGCCCGCTCACCAGCAATGGCAGCCTCGCCCACACCCTCGTAGGCGCGGAACAGCAGCTCGTAGGCCTGCAGCTTGTGCCCGGCGTCGTAGATGCCCTGCCGGCCA
Source organism: uncultured Kineosporia sp. (assembly GCA_964250315.1). Classification (GTDB taxonomy): domain Bacteria; phylum Actinomycetota; class Actinomycetes; order Actinomycetales; family Kineosporiaceae; genus CAXUFS01. The sequence goes on from CAXUFS010000030.1 coordinate 11,067, forward strand.
ACCCGCACGTTGCGGACCAGCCCGGCCCGGACGGCGGCGTCCCCCTGCTCCGGACCGGCCTGCGCCGGAACGGCGGCTTGAGCGGCCTTCTTGGTCGACGAAAACATGGGGAGCTCCTTCGGGATGGGACTAGCTGGGACGGCAGGGCAGCGACGGGTGCATCAGCGGACGACGATCGAAAGCAGGCCGGGCCCGTAGCCGGCCACGGTGAACCTGACGTCCATCCGGGACCCCGCGTTGGCGGCGAGGGCGGCGACGTCGGCGGGCAGGCCTCCGCCTGGCCCGTACATCTCGTAAAGCCGCACATGGGGAGCGGCGGGCCCGTTGAAGACCGAGGCCATCACGTTGAGCACCTCGAAACAGTTGTCCCGCAGGGCGGCCGACAGCTCCCGGGAAGTGATCGCGTCGTCCACCCCGGCCTTGGGAACCATGGCCAGCGCACCGCCCAGCCGGGCCGCACCCTCCAGGTCGAGCACCACCATGGCCGAGACCGCCAGCCGGTCATTGACGTAGACGGCGACCACGTTGGTGCTCTTGGACTGGGGCGGCAGCCCGTCGCCGAGATCGACGTCCCGTCCGACCAGGTCCTCGATCAGGTTCCGGACCGTGTGCCGGCTGGGCAGCGGCGAGTGCTCCAGGACGTCGCTCATCACGGCACCACCGTGGCCAGCGCCTCAGCGACCGCCTCAGCGGTGAAGGGCTTGGAGATGACCCCGAGCGCACCAGCGGCCTCGGCCTGGGTCCGCATGTCCTGCGATCCCTCCGAGGTGATGAAGCAGAAGGGGATGGCCGACCCGCTGGCCCGTAGCGCGCGCAGGAAATCCAGGCCATTCATCTCCGGCATGTTCCAGTCCGACAGCACCAGATCCGGATCTTCGGCCTCGACGATGTCCATTGCCTGACGGCCGTTCTCGGCTTCCACGATGTCGTGCCCGTTCAGCCCGGCCTGGCGCAGGGTACGGGTCACGATCATCCGCATCGCCTTGCTGTCATCCACGATCAGGATTTTCAACTCGGCCTCCCAAGAAAGTCGCTGGCGACGACCGGCGGCCACTGCAGTTCGTTCTCATCGACATCGCCGACGACGCTCAGCTGAGCGACGTGGCCCATCACCATGGCCCTCACGGTGAACCGGACCCGGCCCGAATCGGGCACCGGGGCGATGGAATCCACGATCTGGGTGGCGGGCAGCGAGAGCCGGGCATGACTGAACATCAACGACTTGGCCGCTCCGGCAGCGATATTGCCCAATTCAGCCACCGCATCGATGATCTCGTCATCGGCGGGGTCGGCCATCATCATCATCCGGCTGGCCAGCACCCGGGCCAGGCCGAGGCCCATTTGCAGCTCCACTCCGGTACAGCCGCCGGTCGCCTGGTCGTGAATGGCCAGCCGGGCCACCACCGCGGGGCCACTGGTCATGGCATGGAGAGTCCGCTCGGCGTCCTGTTCGAGCATCGCCGACAGCACATCGGTCAGCGTGATCCCCAGCTCGGACACCAGCTCCGGGTCCACCGCAGCACCGGCCGCAGCGCTCATACCGCACCTCCTCGCAGCTGGAAGACCACGGTGCGGTCCAGTTCGATGCGTTTGAAGTCGTCGTCCAGAGCCAGCGCGCTCTCGGCGCCACCCAGCACCAGATAGCCACCCGGCCGCAGCATCCGGCGCACGTTGGCCAGCACGGAGCGCTTGGCCGGCAGGTCGAAGTAGATCAGCACGTTGCGCAGGAAGATCAGATCGCAGACCGGCAGCCCGACCGTCCGCTGAGCGAGGTTGCCCCGCTCGAACTGGGTCATCGACCGCACGTGGTCGCGCAGCACCCACTCCCGTCCCACCTGATCGAAGTGTTCCACCAGGTAGCGCGCCGGCAGGCCACGATTGATCTCCAGTTGCGAGAACCGGCCTGCCCGAGCACGTTCCACCATGGCCTTGGAGATGTCGGTGCCGATGATCCGGGCGCTGAAGCCGGGATTGTGCGGCAGCCACTCCAGCAACAGCATGGCCAGCGAGTAGGCCTCCTGGCCGCTCGAGCAGGCCGCCGACCAGATCGTCACCTGGCGACCCGGCGCGCGCGAGGCCACGTCCGGCAGCAGGGTCTGGCTGAACGCCTCGAACGGATGGGAATCCCGGAACCAGGACGTCTCGTTCGTGGTCAGCGCGTCGATCACGTTCTCGCTCAGCCGTTCGTTGCCACGACGGAGCTCGTGCACCAGGGTGGTGACGTCGCCGTGGCCGTATTCGCGGGCCACCGGAGCCAGCCGGGACTCGATCAGGTATTCCTTGCCCGGCTGCAGGTCGATGGCGCTGCGCTGGCGGACCAGCGAGCTGACGAAAGTGAAATCCGCATGGCTGAGCGTCATGTCGCCGCTCCCGGCGCGGCAGAACCATCCGGTGCGGCGGTGGCGTGCCGGCCCGGAGCCGGGGTCAGCTCAGCGGCCAGTTGTTCACCCAGTTCGGTCAGCGGCAGCACCCGATCAGCCTGCCCGGCCGTGACCACAGCGCCCGGCATTCCCCAGACCACACTGGTGGCTTCGTCCTGCGCATACACCGTTCCCCCCGCGGATCTGATTGTGGTGGCACCCTGAGCGCCATCCCGGCCCATCCCGGTCAGCACGGCCGCCAGTACCCGATCCCGGAAAACTCCTGACACCGAACGGAAGAGCACGTCCACAGACGGCTTGCAGTAGTTCTCCGGAGCCGCGTCAGACAGGTGGGCCACGATCGACGTCCCCCTCGTCTGCACCTCGAGATGACGGCCCCCCGGCGCCACCAGTACCTGGCCCCGCGACAGCGGAACCCCTTCCTCTGCTTCAACAATCGTCAATGGGCTGACCGAGTTGAGTCGTTCGGCCAACATCCTGGTGAAGATGGGGGGCATGTGCTGAACAATCACCACCGGAACACTCAGGTCGGCGGGCAGACTGCTCAATACCGAGGCCAGTGCGTCCGGCCCCCCCGTCGAGGAGCCGATCGCCAGTACCTCGTAAACCCCCGTCCGGCTGGCTGGTCGCGGATGCGGTACCGGCAGGGGCGGGGGAATCGCGGCCGAGTGCACAGCCAGCCGGCGGGCGCTGGTCAAGGCGATGATCTTGGGAATCAGCTGGTCGCGGATGCTCTGCTTGCTGTCGGCGATGCTGCCGACATTCGCCGGCTTGGTCACGTAGTCGCTGGCCCCAGCCGCAAGTGCGTCCAAGGTCGCCGATGCGCCGCGCTCGGTCAGGGTCGAGAACATCACCACTGGCATCCGCGGATGATTGACCCGCAGCGCCTTGACCGCGGAAATGCCGTCCATGACCGGCATCTCGATGTCCATGGTGACGGCGTCCGGCTTGAGTTCGTCGATCTTCTCCAGTGCCACCTGGCCGTTCTGCGCCGTGCCGGCCACCTCGATCTGCGGGTGGGCGTCCAGCACCTCGGCGACGATCCGGCGGACCACGACCGAGTCGTCCACCACCACCACCCGAATCGGCGCCCCGATCGGCGCGGGCTCGTTCATGCTGGCACCAGCCCGAGCAGGGCCAGCTTCTCGGCGATCACTTCGGAGGTGAACGGCTTGATCACGTACTCATGGGCTCCAGCCGCCAGCGCCCGGACGATCTGGGCCTGCTCGCTCTCAGTGGTGACCATCATCAGGGTGATGTCGCGGAACTCGGACCGCTCCCGGCAGGTCTTGATGAAGTGCAGTCCATCCATCACCGGCATGTTCCAGTCGACCAGGGCGAGCTGCGGGCGCAGGCCGTCGTCGAGCACATCCAGCGCGTCCTGGCCGTGCTCGGCCTGGGCCACGTCGAAACCGAGCCCACCCAGCAAGCGGGTCAGGATCGCACGCATAGCGCGTGAGTCGTCAACCACCAGGGCCAGCACGGTGCGTCCTCTCGGGTTCTGGGTTCGGGGCCGGTTGGGTAGGCGGCTGACGGTCGTCAACCGGTTATCAGTTGGAAGTCGTTGATCTGCAGCAGTTTCCGGGCATCCAGGGCCAGCAGCAGCTGGTCGGGCAAGGTGTAGGCCCCCAGCAGCAGTGGCCGCACAGCCGGGTCAACGGTGGCCGGGGTGGCCTCGAACGACACCTGCGACACCTCGATCACGCCGCCGATCTCGTCCACCAGCAGGCTGACCGGCTCGTCGTCCACCCGGACCACCACGTTGATCGGGTCACGGCCGGTGCTGGACGGCGGCAGGCCCAGCCGGATGCGGACATCGATCGCGGTCAGTACCTCGCCGCGCAGGTTGATCAGCCCGGCGATTTCGGCGCAGGCCAGTGGAACCGGGGTCAGGGCCTGCACCCGGACCACTTCCTGAACCAGGCCGACCTCGACCCCGAACAGGTAGCGGCCGATGTGAAAGGTCGATAGCTGGGTCATCCGGCCACCCCGATCAGCTCGAAGAACAGCGGATCAGCGCTGCGGACGGCGGATTCGACGTCCAGCAGCTCGACCACCCGGTCACCGACCACCACACTGCCCAGCAACGCGCTGTCGTCGATGTCGCTGCGAGTGCCCGGCTGTTCGGTGGCGATGTCGAGGATGCGGTCAACCACGAAGCCGACGCTGCGCTCGCCCCGGGTGTAGACGACCAGTTGCTCGGTGTCCCGTTGCTCCGGCTGGCCGCTGGAGCCGAAAGCGCCGACCAGGCCGTTGATCCGGACCAGCGGCATGATGTGGCCGCGGTACTGCACCACCTCGCGGCCACCGACCCGTTCCACCGACGTGCTCGGAATTTCCTCCAGCCGGGTCACCACGTCCAGAGGGATGGCGGCCCGCCGCCCTCCAGCCAGTTCCACCACCAGCACCGGGTCCAGGACGTGCACCTGCTCGCTGTCCTGGGCGGAACGCTGACCGGCCACGCTGGAGAGGACGTCGGCCCGCCGGGCCAGGGTCGCGGCGTCGAGGATCAGTACCACCGATCCGTCCCCCAGGATGGTGGCGCCGGCGTACAGCGGCACGTTCTTCAGGTGCCGGCCCAGCGGCTTGACCACGATCTCCTGGGTGTCCAGGACGTCATCCACCACCAGCCCGAACCGCTGCTGCTCGGCCTGCAGGACCACGATGAAGCTGGCCCGGCCATCCGCTTCGTCCTCACCCGAACCACCCCCTGAACCGGCTGAACCGGCTGAACCGGCTGGCACCAGCCCGAGCTGCTCGTCCAGCCGGACCAGCGGAAGCAGAGTGCCTCGCAGCCGGTAGACCGGAGCACCGGAGATCAGCTCGATCCCGCCGCGGGCGTGCTCACCCGACAACCGGACCAGCTCCAGCACGCTCACCTGCGGTACCGCGTAGCGCCGCCCGGCACAGCCGATGGTCAGCGCCGGGATGATGGCCAGGGTCAGCGGGATGGTCAGCCGGAAGATCGAGCCGCTGCCAGGAGTGCTGATCACGTCGACCGAGCCGCCGATGGACTCGATCCGGGTCTTCACCACATCCATGCCGACGCCGCGGCCGGACACATTGGTGACCTGACCAGCGGTGGAGAATCCGGGCAGGAAGATCAGCTGATTGATCTCGCGCACGCTCATAGCGGCCAGCTGGGTGGCGCTGACCAGGTTGCGTTCCATCGCCTTGAGCCCGATCACCTCGGGATCGATGCCCTTGCCGTCGTCCGCGATCTCCAGATGGACCTGGCCGGCCTCGTGATAGGCGCGCAGGGTGAGCGTGCCTTCGAGTGATTTGCCGGCCGCGGTCCGGACCTCCGGCGCCTCGATGCCGTGATCGATGCCGTTGCGAACCAGGTGAGTGAGCGGGTCCTTGATCGCCTCGAGCACGCTGCGGTCCAGCTCGGTGTCGGCGCCCTCCATCACCAGCTTCACCTGGCGCCCACATTGCCGGGACAGATCGCGCACGATCCGGGGCAGCTTGCTCCAGACCGCCTCCACCGGCTGCATCCGGGTTTTCATCACCTGTTCCTGCAGCTCACTGGTGACCAGGCTGAGCCGCTGGGCCGATCGGGCCAGAACGCTGTCCTTCTGGCTGTCCAGCTCGGACACCAGCTGGTTGCGGGCCAGCACCAGCTCGCCGACCATCCGCATCAGGGTGTCGAGCAGATCCACATCCACCCGGACCGAGCTCTCGATCACCGAGCGGGAGCGCGCGTCCGGGCTATCGGCCGGCGCCGGCCCGGGTTCTGGTGCTGCCTCCGGTTCTGGCGCTGGTTCTGCCGCTGGTTCCGCCGCTGGTTCTGGCGCTGGCCCCGACGCGGGCGCCGCATCGTGAC
>CAXUFS010000031.1:0-17207 GCA_964250315.1 uncultured Kineosporia sp.
GGTTGTGGCTGGGGGTGTGGGCGTGCTGGTGCCTGCGTCGCCGTACACCTGGAATTCCCACAGCGAGTAACCCCATTGGGTGCCCCGCGCGGTGCCGTACATCCGCACGTAGCGGCCGCTGCCGGTGATGGGGAGGTTCTGCACGCCTCCGGTGCCACTGGTGGTGGAGAACACCGTGGTCCAGGTGCTGCCGTCGGTCGACGTCTGAATCTGAAAGGTCTTGCCGTACGCCGTCTCCCAGTTGAGGTTGACCTGGGTGATCGACTGGGTGCTGCCCAGGTCGACCTGCAGCCACTGCGGATCGCTGAACGCGCTGGACCACCGGGTGCCGGGGTCGCCGTCGACGGCGCTGGCGGCCGGGAACGACGCGTTCTCCGTCGAGGACGCCGTGGCCGGGCGGCCCTGGGACAGCAGAGTGTCTGCAGCGCCGGCCGGGTTGGCGATGACAACAGTCAGGGCGGTAGCCACCAGAGAGGTCAGCCCGGCAATCGCACCGGCGATCAGCCGGACCCGCCTGGCTCCGGGGGAGCGGGCCAGCAGGCGAGGTGTGGCGGGTGGCATGAGCTCTCCTGTCGCGGGGGAGCCGGCTGTGCGGCGGCGTGGCTTCGGAGGATCCAGCTCAACGTGTTTTCCCGTCGATACCATCGCGTAAATTACGCATCAAGTTATGTCCGTTTTGACCGGGTCCTGGCGACGTCCGGCCGTGCGCCGCGCAGCCTCTGGCGTGCCGCAGCGAGACCGCCTGCCGGATCGGTTCCGATCGCGGAGCCGGTGATCCGGATTGCGCGGCCAGCTCGACTGCGAGCGCCGATATCTCCTCGTCCGGCTGGGGTGTCAGGCCGCTGGGACGCGCCTGGCGATCAAACGTCTGCAGCCGCCGCCCGCTGTTCATCGGTGACTGTGGTGACCGGTTGCTTGCCGGCGCCGATGGTTGGTTCGGCTTTGGGCTGGCCGCGGCGATGGTCCCAGACGTCGCGAGCGATGACCTGGATCATGCTGGCGATGGGAATGGCCAGCAGGGCGCCGAGGATTCCGGCCAGTTCGACTGAGATCAGGATGGCGATGATGACAGTGAGCGGGTTGAGCTTGACGGTGCGGGCATAGATCAGCGGCTGGAGCAGGTGGTTCTCCAGCTGCTGATAGATGACGAAGAACACAATCACGGCGATACCGGCGGGGACGGACTGGATGAACCCGTCGATGGTGGCGACCACTGCTCCGATGGTGGCGCCGACCATTGGGATCAGGTCGACGATGGCGACGAAAACCGCTACCAGGCCAGCGAAAGGAACGCCAAAGGCCTTGAGCACGATGTAGGTGAGGATCCCGCAGATGATGCTGATGAGCAGGTTTCCAGAGATATAACCGGTAATGGACCGGGCGCAGTCGTCGGCGACCCGGCGGATCCGCATCGCCCGCCGGTGACTGAACAGGGCGAGGGTGCTGTCAACGATCTTGGGTCCCTCGAGGACCATGAGGTAGGCCAGGACGAAAATCGTCACCAGGCCTGCGATGTCGGTAGCCACGCTGCGCACGACGCCGGCTGCTGGCGTGGTCAGGCCGGCCGCGAACGACTTGATCTGCGCTTGGTGAGTCTGGACATATTGCAAGGCATTGGTGCGCTGCAACAGATCTCCGATAGGGCCTTTGCCTTGCCTCGTCTTCTCGATCAACGGCGGCAGCTGGGTGGCGAGGCTGCGTCCCTCGCTGACCAGGGGCACGATGAACAGGGTGGCGAGGGCGGCCAGGGCGATGACGACCGACACGAAGACAGCCAGAGTGGCCAGCGCACGGCGCCGGCCGAAGACGTGGCGTTGCATCCAGCCCACGACCGGAGCCAGGGCGACAGCAAAAAAAGCCGCCACCACGATCCAGACCAGCACCTGGCGGGTTTCCAGCAGCACGTACAGGAGAGCGGCCGTGACCAGCAGCAGCCCGATGGTGGCGAGGATGGCCCGATACGGAACGGGGGATGGGTCGGGCCTCACCAGAGGGTGTTCCCGATCATCCGCAGACAGCGGCATTAACGGCGATGCTTTAGCCGGTGCCGGGCCAGGCTGATTTGATGCGGTGCTCACGAAGCTTCCTCATGGAGTCGGGGATGGGAACCAGTGCTCCCCTTCGTTGCCGCGGGAAAGCCTGCTACCAGCATCATCACCACGATCCGGTCAGCCACCACTGCAGATGTGTGCAGCTCGGGCAAGAAATTGCGGCTTCGCCCGGCGTAAGGGTTGCGGTCCGCGCTGACGTCGGGCTGCGCGGCGCGGGCAGGCCGAACTGGCGCCCGCGCAGGGGCGGCGCCGGTCAGCTCACCGCATTACGAAACCCGGAATCAGCCGATCTTGAGGGTCGATCGTGAAGTGATTTCAGCGTCGCCTGCGGAACACGGCCGGCCGCCGGCGTCCACCGTCTCGAGCACTCGACCCGTGATGGTCGGCCCGCGATCGGGCGCCGGTCCCGGCCCGCACGCGACCGGTTGACCTCCCCGTCGGGGATGGTGACGTTGCGCTGCCTCACCCTGGGCGGCGGTCTCAGGGCGGCACGATGAACCGGCTGTACATGTCCGCGTAGCTGCGTAGCTGCGTAGCTGCGTGGCTGCGTGGCTGCGCGGCTCCGAGCACAGACCGGCCCGCAGGATCTGCACCCCTCTGGATTGTTGATGGCCAGCACGCGACGCTCCGCAGCGGTCGTCCCCGCGATCGGCACCAGCGGCGAATCGGCCATCCGGAACGGCTCCCCGCCCGTGTGGTACTCCGTGGTGGTGATGAGCGAAGGCAGCATCCCGGCATACTGACATCCGGCGCCACTGCAGCTGCTATGGATGGACTGACCTCGAAGCCGTATCCTGTGCTGGTTACGACGGCCCGCGGGAAGCTGGTGAGAGTCCAGCACGGTCGCGCCACTGTATGCCCGCCAGACCAGCACGCCTGGCGAGCAAGTCAGACCTCACGGCCGTCGTGGTTCCAATGGTTGACAGGGACGCTGAATCCCGGAGGAGAACCCTGATGAGCAGCACGTCCGCCGCGCACAACCCCGGCAGTATCGGTCTCACCACACCCCTGGTGTCGCCGCTGAGCCGGAGCTTCCTCTGGCTGGCTGGCACCGTGGTGGTGGCCCTCCTGCTGTACTACTTCATCGGCGTGGACCAGGGCATGACGTCGGTCTTCGGAAACGACACCCACATCCACGAGTTCTTCCACGACGGCCGTCACTTCCTCGGCTTTCCTTGCCACTAGACGATTTTCGAGTTCGAGCCTGCTGGTGGCATGACGCCGCACGGCCGCATCGTGCTGCTGGGGTAGCCGATCGGCGGGACCCCTGCGGCCGCAGATGTGGAAGGCCTGATGTTCCATGCAGAAGAGACTCATCCTGCGCGGCGTGCTCTGCGGCTTAGCGGCCGGTCTGCTCGCTTTCATGTTCGCCAGGATCTTCGCTGAACCCCAGATCCAGAAGGCGATTGACTACGAGAGCGGCCGCGACGCCGCCCAGCAAGCGCTGGACAAGGCGGCCGGGCTCCCGGTCCCCGCCCAAGGAGCGGAGATCTTCAGCCGGACGATCCAGGCCGGCGCCGGCATCGGGGCCGGGCTGATCCTGTTCGGGGCGGCCATGGGCGGCCTTTTCGCCGTCGCTTACATCTACTGCGTGGGCCGTACCGGCGGCGTCCGGCCCCGCCAGCTGTCGCTGCTGGTCGCTCTGGGCGGATTCCTGGGGCTCTACCTGATGCCGTTCTTGAAGTATCCGGCCAACCCACCGGCCATCGGCCACGAGGAGACGATCCGGACCCGCGGAACGCTGTACCTGGTCATGGTCGTCTGCTCCGTCGCCTTCCTCGCGCTGGCGGTCTGGCTGGGACAACGGCTCAAGCCTCGATTCGGAACCTGGGATGCGAGCCTGCTGGCTGGCCTGGCGTTCATCGTCGCCATCGGCATTGTCATGATCATCCTGCCGCCGCTGGGACACCTGGCCTACAACCGGGAACGCTTCGGCCAGTTCGCCACCGAAACACCTCAGCCCCTGACGTCGCCCGGCGGCACCATCGTTTTTCCCGGCTTCCCGGCCGACGTACTGGCCGCCTTCCGCCTCTACAGCGTCGCCGCCCAGGTCATCCTCTGGGGCGCCATCGGCGTGCTCTTCGCGCCCCTCGCGGAGAAGTTGCTGACGCCCGTAACCCCTGCCCGCGAGGAGCGGACAACGCTGGCCTGAAGGCCAGATCCGCCCCCATCGCCGCGCCTTGCTGGAGGCGCCGGCGGTGTCCGAGCGCATCGTGCAGGGCAGCAATCCCGCCCAGGTTGACCAGGCGCCTGGTCCCGGCCGGAGCCGGGACCGCGGTGAAACGCACGCCATGACGGGTGTGCAGGGCGCGGACCAGATCACCCTCGGGGTCATCGCCAGGAACGTCGATCAAGTGGGTCGCCAACCCGAGGGCGTGCACGTCTACAGCCTACGGAGTGGCGGTGCCGTGAACCTGCCGGGCTCGCCGCGCGTAGAGCCGCGGGGCGATCCGGGGCAGCAACAGACGTGGAACCGCCGGTGCGGACTGCAGCATCGTGCGCAGTACCTCAGGATCGCCTTCATAGGTGAACATTCCAAAGGCCAGCGCCAGAGCAGGCTTTGGCATCGCGGCCACCGCCGCATCGCCGACGGCGTGCCATTCCGCATCGGTCAGCGCGCCGGCGGCCAGCGGCAGCACCGCTTGTTCCTCGAGGTCGAGGTGTTCAGCCAGCAGCGCGTGCAGATCCTTCAGCTGCGCGGCGAGCGTGTCCCGGGCCTCAGCACCGGCCGCCGCCGTCCACGCAGTCCGGGCGGCGCCGACCCGGTTCAGTGATGCGTCGATGGCGGCGTGCTGGGCCTCGACCTGATCCATCACCGCGCGGGCCGCGGGCGTGACCCGGCCTCGCAGTTTCGGCCAGAGCAGCGCGTCCTCTCCTTCGTGATGATGATGCAGCAGGTCACATACGAAGCCGAGATGGCGATCGACCGTTTTCGCCTGCCTGAGGTCGCGGGCTGGCACCCGGCTGACCGCGGCGGGCGCCAGCCGGAACTCCCGCAGCATGGCGGTGTGCACGACGATCATGTCGCGCACATCCACCAGCGGTGCACCGGGTTCGGTCAGTTCGCCGTCCGGGCCCGGGGCCGCCGTCGCCGACGACGTGTTCGTGCAGATCCAGGCGGCCTGATCGGGGTTCCACCAGCAGCGGCTCGTGTGTTCGTGCTCTTGGGATCTCATGCACCAAGGGTCACCGGCCAGCCAGGTCCCGAGGTATCCCAGAAATGTGGGGATCTGACGCGGATCTGGCGCCGCCCGATGCGCAACCGGACGGCATCAACGATGATGAAGTGGTGACCACTATGGACCTGACCCGCCGCGCTGACCGGCTGGAAGCTGCCCTGACCCGGTGCCACAGCATGGAAGCGCTCGCCACCACCCTGTTCCAGAACCTCCAGATCGACGTACCTTTCGCGTTCGGCTGCCTGGCCACCACCGATCCGCTGACCGGTGTGATCACCTGGGCGTACAAGTCCCATCCGCTGGAGATCGGCGACGAGGAGATGACCGCGACCGAATACGGCGAACCGGACATAAATCAGTTCGCTGAGATCGCTGGACGCCCGGTCCCGATCGGCGTGCTGTCGCACGACACCGGCGGTCAGCCCGAGCACTGCCGGCGGTTCCGGGATTACCTGGTGCCGCGATTCGGATTCACCGACGAGGTCCGAATGGTCCTGCGCGCCCGGGGTCTGACCTGGGCCGCGCTGGCCCTGTACCGCGCTGCCGGTCAGGCACCCTTCTCCGCCGCGGAGACCAGCCAACGCCTGATGGCCGTGCAGGACGTGATCACCGACGCCGTCCGGCGCACCCTGTTCTCGGCCGAGGCCATCGCCGATGACCGGGCGTCCGAACCCGCCGTCGTGATCATCGACAGCGCCGGGCAGCCGCGCCAGATGACCCGGGCCGCCCGCGACCGGATCGAGGACCTGGGTGGCTGGGACAACGGCTCGTTGCCGGCCAGCCTGCTGGCCATCGCCGCCAGTGCCCGCGCCGGGGCCGGTGTGGTCAGTTCCCGCGTCCGGCTCGGTGCAGGTCCATGGCTCACCCTGCACGGCTCGGTACTGGAGGGAGCCGGCCCCGGATCGAGCGTCGTCGTCACCATCGACCTGGCCCGGCCCGCGGAACTGACCGGGCTGACCCTGATCGGGCGAGGCCTGACCGCCCGCGAGCAGGAGATCGCCACCTTGGTGGTCAGAGGAGCTTCGACCAAGGCGATCGCAGCCGCACTACACCTCTCGCCGCACACCGTGCAGGACCACCTCAAGGCGATCTTCGCCAAGCTAGGGATCAACAGCCGGCGCCAGCTGATCTCGCAACTGAACGGTTAGCCGCGTTGCGGGGGAGACCGTTCACCGCGACTGATCGCTGATCACCGGGCCAGCCTGCCAGACTGGCACGATGTCTGAACCCGACCTCGATCCCGAGATCTATCCACCTCTGGACCCCAGCGAGCCCGCCCCCGACGGTCCGGACGAACTGTTGCCCGATACGCCGGACACGCTGCCGCCCGCGCCGGCCGAGCCCGGCCCAGGTGACCCGGACGACCCCGACGGCGTTCCCGAACCTGCCTGACCGATCGCGCCTGAGCTGTGGCCGAGCGCGTCACCTTCACCAGTAGCCGGGGGCCCCGGCTGGCCGGCCTTCTCGATCTGCCGTCCGGAACCGTCCGTGGCTGGGGCGTGTTCGCGCACGGTTTCGCCCTGAGCAAGGACTCGCCCGCGGCGGCCCGGACCTGCCGTCAGCTGGCTGCCGACGGCATCGCCATGCTGCGGTTCGACAACCTCGGCCTCGGCGATTCCGAGGGTGACTGGGGGGACGGGTCGTTCACGGTCAAGGTGGACGACACGGTCCGGGCGGCCGAGTTCCTCACTGAGCGAGGCACGCCGCCGGACCTGCTGGCCGGCCACTCCTTCGGCGGGGCGGCGGTGATCGCCGCGGCCCGGTGGGTGCCGAGCGTACGGGCTGTGGTCACCATCGGTGCCCCCTTCGAGCCGAAGAACGTGGAACGGCACTACCAGGCCTTGGTCGATCGGGTCCTGCAAGAGGGTCACGCAGAATGGCTGGCCGGTGGCAAGGCGCTGGTGCTGAAGCGGACCTTCGTCGAGGACATCCGCCGGGCCGAACTGCGCCACCACGTCCGCGAACTCAATCTGCCTCTGCTGGTGATGCACTCGCCCAGCGACGACACCGTCCGGATCGAGAACGCCAGCAGCATCTTTCGGGCCGCCGGGCACCCGCGCAGCTTCGTCGCGCTGGAGGGGTCGGACCATCTGCTGACCGCGCCGGGGCAGGCGCAGCGGGCGGCAAGGATCATCAGTGCCTGGGCCGATCAGTATCTCAGTGCACAGCGGACGCCCGACACTGATCGGGGCGGCAACCGGTGACGGGCTAGCTCTTTGGCGTCAGCCGCAGGACGGGCAGCTCCCGGTCGGTCTTGGCCAGGTAGGTGTTGAAGCCGGGATAGCGGGTCGCATGCCGGGTCCAGGCCTGGGCCCGCTGCTCACCGCCGAGCTGCTCGACGCTGACCGGGTGCTTGACGCCGTCCACCTCTGCCTCGACCTGATCGGGATGGGCCACGATGTTGTGGTACCAGCCCGGATGAGTTGCGGTGCCACCCGCCGAGGCCACCACGACCCAGCTTCCGTCGCCGCTGTCGGTGTAGGCCATCGGAGCGGTGCGTTTCTGGCCCGAGCGGGCACCGACCGTGGTCAGGTACAGCAGGTCCCTGTCCCCCATTTTGTTGCCGGCCCGCCGATGGATCCTGATCATGATCGGCATCATCAGCCGGCTCAGCAGACTAGGTGGCCGGCGAGCGCCACGCGTTCCCGGGGGCAACTTCTGGATCGCCATTCAGCACCTCCTGAAAACATTTTCGCCGCAATGAGCCGGCCGGACTCAGCTGAGCCTAATCGCGGCGCCGGGGCCGGGGATCAACTGCCCGGCGTACATCTGGGCCGGAATTGCAGGCCCCCGGCTACCGGTAGGGGCGGAAGAACGTGCGCAACTCCTCGGCGTACAGCTCCGGTTCCTCGAACGGCGCGAAGTGACCGCCGCGGGCGGGCTGGCTTACCCAGACCACATTGGCGGTGCGTTCCAGCCACGCCCGCGGGGGCCGGAGGATGTCGCCGGGGAACAGTGAGAAGCCGGACGGAACCTCCACCCGGCGGCCCAGTTGGTCAGGCGGGATCGCGGCGTTCGCGTGGTACATCCGCATCGATGAGCCGATCGTTCCGGTCAGCCAGTAGATGGTGATGCCGGTCAGGATCTCGTCCTTGCTGAAGCTTCGCTCGATGTCGCCGCCGCAGTCGCTCCAGCCTCGCAGTTTCTCCACGATCCAGGCCGCCAGCCCGGCCGGTGAGTCGCTCAGCCCCGCGGCGACGGTCTGGGGCTTCGTCCGGTGGATGGCGGCGTAGGCACCTTCGGCGCCACTCCACGCCACGCCGTCCTGGATCCAGTCCCGCTCCGCCGCCGTCAGGTCGGCCGGATCACCGGTGAAGATGGGCAATCCCGCGTCCATCCGGTGCACGGCGGGCACCCGATCCGGGAAATCGAGTGCGAGATAGCGGCTCACGTGGCTGCCGATGTCGCCACCGGCCGCACCGAATCGCGGATATCCCAGCACGTCCATCAACTGGGCCCACAGGCGCGCCACGGCGATCGAATCGAGCTGGGGACCGGCCGGGTGACTCGAATAGCCATAGCCCGGCATATCCGGCACAACCACGTCGAACGCGTCGGCCGGATCCGCGCCGTGCGCAGCCGGATCGGTCAGGAGCGGAATCACCTTGGTGTAGCGCCAGAACGAGTCCGGCCAGCCGTGATTCAGCAGCAGCGGCAGGGCACCCCCGGCCGAAGCGGCCGCCCGTACGTGCACGAAGTGGATACCCGCGCCCCCCAGTGGAACGCGAAAACGGGGAAGCTCGGCCAGCGCCGCCTCCTGGGCCGGCCAGTCGAATTCCTCAGCCCAGTAGCGGCCGAGCTCGGACAAGTAGGTGAGATCGGTGCCCAGCGACCAGCCCGCATTCTCCGGCGCGTCCGGCCAGCGGGTGGCTCGCAGCCGGGTCCGCAGATCCGCGAGTTCCGCTGGACTGGCCTGCGGGCTGAACGGCTCGGGCCGAGGCAGTGCATCCGGCATGGGAAGCACCATACGGTCTGGGAGCCGAGCAGCCAGACTTCCGGGGAAACTCCGTAGATACCCGGATACTGGCCGGGCGGCCTGATTCCTAGCGTTCGAAGTCCAGCCGGGGAAACATGATGCCGAACGCGAGGAGGCCATCGTGGCCAGCACCACCGACACGCCGGTCAGCAGCCAGATCGACGAAGAC
The DNA here is from genome assembly GCA_964250315.1 of uncultured Kineosporia sp. Taxonomy (GTDB): domain Bacteria; phylum Actinomycetota; class Actinomycetes; order Actinomycetales; family Kineosporiaceae; genus CAXUFS01. The sequence goes on from CAXUFS010000031.1 coordinate 9,376, forward strand.
AAGCTGAACCAGTTCATCTACCAGTTCGTCACCGACCTCGGGGCCACCGTCCAGGCGGCCAACGTGGTGATCGGTGACAAGCTCGGGCTGTATCGGGCACTGGCGGCGGCCGGCCCCAGCACCCCGCGAGAACTAGCCGCTGCCACCGGCACCCGCGAACGGTACGTCCGCGAGTGGCTGGCCGGGCAGGCGGCCGGGGGGTACGCCAGCTACGACCCGGACAGCCAGCGTTATCACCTCACACCGGAGCAGGCCTTGGCCCTGGCCGACGAGAACAGCCCAGCCTTCGTGCCCGGTGCGTTCCAGCTCGCCTGCGCGACTGTGCGGGACGAGCCCATGATCGCCGACGCGTTCCGGACCGGCGAGGGCGTCGGCTGGCACCAGCACAATCACGACGTCTTCGCCGGGTGCGAGCGGTTCTTCCGGCCCGGCTATGCCGCCAACCTGGTGGACGCCTGGTTGCCGGCCCTGGACGGGGTGGTGGAACGTCTCAGCACCGGCATCCGGGTGGCCGACGTCGGTTGCGGCTACGGCGCCTCGACAGTGCTGATGGCACAGGCCTTTCCGGCGTCCAGCTTCATCGGCTTCGACTATCACGCCGAGTCGATCGACCAGGCCCGCAAGCGGGCCGCCGAGGCCGGGGTGGGCGACCGGTGCCAGTTCCAGGTGGCCTCCGCCCAGGACTTCCCGCTGGGCGACTATGGCCTGGTGACCACCTTCGACTGCCTGCACGACATGGGCGACCCCGGCGCCGCCGCGGCCCGGGTCCGGGCCTCGCTGGCTCCGGACGGAACCTGGCTACTGGTCGAGCCCGCGGCCGGTGATCGGGTCCAGGACAATCTCAACCCCGTGGGCCGGGCGTATTACGGCTTCTCCACTCTGCTCTGTGTTCCCAACTCGCTGTCTCAGGACGTCGGCGTGGCGCTGGGTGCGCAGGCGGGCGAGGCGGCGCTGCGCGCGGTGGCCGCACCGGCCGGGTTCAGCCGGTTCAGGGTGGCCGCGCAGACACCGCTGAATCTGGTCATCGAGGCCCGTCCATAACCGGCTAGCGACAGTAACCCGAGGAGGCGGCATCATGCGGACGCCGGACTGGAAAGGCCCGCTCGGAGAGGCTTTCGAGCAATCCCTGGGCTACCTGGAAAGCCTTCCGGAGCGCCGGATCTCACCTCCAGCCGATCCTAGCGAGCTGCGCCGCACGCTCGGTGGCCCACTGCCCGAGCAGCCTGCCGATCCGCGGCAGGTGGTGGCCGACCTGGCGGTGAACGCCGGGCGCGGCACGGTGGCTTCGGGCAGCGGGCGCTACTTCGGGTTCGTGATCGGCGGGGCGATGCCGGCCGCGCTGGCCGCGGACTGGCTGACCGCGGCGTGGGATCAGAATGCGGCACTGCAGATCGCCGGTCCGGCCGCCAGCGTGGCCGAAGAAGTAGCAGGCCGCTGGCTGGTCGAACTGCTGGGGCTGCCGCCTCAAGCGTCGGCCGGGTTCGTCACCGGCGCTCAGATGGCCAACTTCACCGGCCTGAGCATCGGCCTGACCGAGGTGCTGCGAGCCGCCGGGTGGGACCTGCGGACCGCTGGACTGTGGGGCGCACCGAGGGTCACGGTGCTGGTGGGCGCGGGCCGGCACGACACCATCGACCGGGCCCTGCGCTTCCTCGGAATGGGAAGTGATGCGGTGCTGCCAGTACCGATGGACGACCAGGGCCGAATGATCCCGGCCGCCCTGGCCGCGTTGCTCGATCGGGTGGCCGGTCCGGTGATCGTCTGCGCCCAGGCCGGCAACGTGAACACCGGTGCGATCGACCCGATGGGTGAGATCTGCGATATCACCCATCTGCGCGGCGGATGGGTGCACGTGGACGGCGCCTTCGGACTCTGGGCCGCCGCCAGCCCGCAACTGCGCCATCTGGTGGACGGCGTCAGCCAGGCCGACTCCTGGGCCACCGATGCGCACAAGTGGCTGAACGTGCCCTACGACTCTGGACTGGTGTTCTGCGCCCACCCGGAAGCACATCGGGCCGCGATGGGCATCCGGGCCGGTTACCTCATCCAGGGCGGCTCCGGCCAGCGCGACGGCCTCGACTATGTGCCCGACTTCTCCCGGCGGGGCAGGGGTTTCGCGGTGCACTCGGCGATCCGCACCCTCGGGCGGCAGGGCATCGCCGAACTGGTCGAGCGCTGCTGCCAGCTGGCCCGGCGCTTCGCTGACCAACTCGAAAAGGCTGACCAGGTGGAGGTTTTGAACGATGTCGCGCTGAATCAGGTGCTGGTCCGGTTCGGTGCCGACGACGAGCTGACCCGGGCGGTGGTGCAGCGGGTCCAGAACGACGGGACTTGCTGGATGAGCGGTACCACCTGGCGCGGCCAGGCTGCGATGCGGATCTCGGTGTCCAACTGGGCCTGCGACGAGGAGGACGTCGACCGGTCGGTGGCGGCGATCCTGCGGTGTGCCCGTGCCTGAACCGGTTGTCCTGGTCGGGCGGGACGAGGAGATCGCCGCCCTGCGGACGCTGGTGCACAGCGCCGGGTCCGGCCACGGTGCGGTCGTGCTGGTCGCCGGTGAGGCGGGAGCGGGCAAGACCACCCTGGTCCACGCCGGGATGGGCCACGAACCGGTCGATCTGCTCACCGCCGCCAGCGTGCCGGGCGGCAGTGTGGCGTTCGGGCCGATCATTGAGGCGTTCCGCGGCTACCTGCGATCCGGGGACGCCGCTGCGCTGGCCAGCGGGCCATTGGCTGATCATCTGGCCCGGCTGCTGCCCGAACTGGGCCCGGCGGCCGCGGGCGGCGATCGGGCCACGCTGCTGGAGGCGATCCGGCTCGGGCTGGCCCGGATCGCCGTGGAACGGCCCGGCCGGGTGGTGACCGTGTTCCTGGACGACCTGCAATGGGCCGACAACGCCACGATCGAGCTGCTGCCCGCGCTGGCCCGATCGGCGCAGGATCTGCCGCTGCTGATCGTGGCCGCGTTCCGCAGCGACGAACTGCCCCGCACTCATCTGATCCGGCGGGTCCGGGGGGAGTTGCGCCGGGCTGGGCTGCTGCACCAGATCGTGGTGGAACCGCTCGGTCCCCGCGGGACCAGCGAACTGCTGAGTCAGATCCTCGGGACGGTGTCGCCAGCGGTCAGCCGGGCCGTCTTCGACCGGACCGACGGGTTGCCGTTCTTCATCCACGAACTCGGTTCGGCGCTGACCAGCAATGGCCGCCTGGTTCCCGGCCCGTCCGGAATGGAGCTGACGCCCGGCCAGGACCTGCCGCTGCCGGAGAGCGTCCGGGACGCCGTGCTGCTGCAGGCGGCCCAATTGTCCGAGCCGGCCCGGTCGGTGCTGTCGGCGGCGGCGGTGGCGGGCCACAGCTTCGACCCGGAGCTGGTGACAACCATTGCGCAGCAACGTGAATGGCCGCAAGAAGTGCTCCGCCTCGGTTTCGTGCAGGAGACCGGGAACGGGCGAATGACCTTCCGGCACGGCCTGATCAGGGAGGCGTTCTATGCCGACATCCCCTGGAGCCGGCGGGTCGGGCTGCATGCCGGAGTGGCCGAGCAACTGGAGGGATCCAGTGCGGCACCGGCAGTGATCGCTGAACACTGGGCGCTGGGCCGTCAGCCGGAACGGGCCCGCAGGTGGAATCTCATCGCCGCCGAGCAGTTCTGCGCCGTCCACGCCTATCGCGACGCCGTTCGCAGTTCCAGGCTGGCGCTGGACCAGTGGCCGGACGACGACGCCGAGCAGCGGCTGGCGGTGCTGGAGCGGATGGCTCATGCCTGCGAACTGGGTGGCGAGCTGGCCGATGCCGCCACCGCCTGGCGAGAGGTGATCGAGCGGCTCGCCCGCCAGCCCGGCCAGGAGGGCAGGAGCGCCATCGCATATCGCCGGCTGGCCGCAACCCTGGAGATGCTGGGCCGGTGGACGGAGGCGCTGGCCAGCCGGGATCGGGCGGCGTTGGCCTTCGGGGCCGCCCAGCAGCCGGGCGAAGCCGCGGCCGAGCTCTTGGTCGCGGCCGCGCATCTTCGCTCCGCCGGGAGTTTCCGCGCCGCGATCGGCTTGCTGGAACCGGCCAAGGAGCAGGCTCGGCAATCCGGCCGGGTGGACCTGGAAGCTCGGATCCTGGGTCACGAGGGCAACGCCCGGGCCCGGCTGGGGGAGGGGGAGCCGGCCGTCGAGATGGTCCGGTCCGGGCTGGCGCTGGCCCTGGATCACGGCCTGACCGGGGCAGCGGCGGACATCTATCAACGCCTGGCGGATGCCCTGGAGCACTGCGGTGACTACGGCGCGGCCAAAGACACCTACCACGAGGCGTTCAACTTCTGCTCGGTGAACGGGATCGAGCCGACCGCGCAGCTGTGCCTGGCCTGTCTCACCTCCGTGCTGCGGCAGTCGGGGGACTGGGACCGGGCGGTGATGCTCTGCCGTCAGGTGCTCGCTTCGCCCGATGCCAGTACGCACGCCCGCGCCGCTGCGGCCGGAATGTACGGCTCGATCCTGGGGCAGCGCGGCCAGACCAAGCGGGCCCGGCCGCTGCTGCTCGAAGCCGCTGCCCTCTCCCGGCAGATCGAATTGTCCGCGATGGAGCTGATGTCGGCCTGGGGGCTGGCGATCGTGGATGAGGTCGAGGGTGCAACCGAATCCGCCGCCGCGCACTGTCATTCGATGCTGCAGCGGTGGCAGCAGACCGAGGATCGGCACTACGCGGTCGGTCCGCTGCGCTGGGCCACCACGTTCTTCGCCGAAACCGGGGATGCTGCCTCGGCCCGAACCTGTGCGGCCAGCCTGGCCCAGCTCGCGGCTGGAGCCGAACACGGTGAGGTGATGTCGGCGCTGGCCCACGCGTTGGGTGAAACCGCTTGGCTGGACGGCAATCTGGAGCAGGCGGCCGAACACTTCATCCGGGCGGTGGCCCTGCTGGACGGCGTCGAAGCACCGTTCGACCGGGCCGAGTCGCAGCGGCGGGCCGGTTCCGCGCTGGCTGGGCTGGGTCGCCGGGAGGAGGCGGTGGAGCAACTGGTGGCTGCGCACCGGCTGGCCCGGCGGCTGGAGGCCCGGCCGCTGCTGGCCCGGGTGGCCGCAGACCTGGCGGGGGGGGGGCGGCGGGGCGCGCCGACGGGCGCTCGGCGAGCGGGCCGAGCGAAGGCTGGGACGGCGGGCGGCAGCCGAAGAGGCCAGCGGCGGGCTCACCCGGCGCGAGACCGAAGTGGTGCGGCTGGTCGCGGTCGGTGCGACCAACCGGGAGATCGCCCGGGAGCTGTTCCTCAGCCCGCGCACGGTGGAGACCCACGTCAGCAGCATCGTGCTGAAGCTGAACTGCCGATCCCGGGCCGACGCCGCTCGCCGGGCCAGTGAACTGGGATTGGTGTGATCAGGGCCAATCACGCCCCGAACAGGACAAAAGAGCCGGTGCTGCGCGAGGCCGATCAGCTGGGGAACGCGGTCCAGCGGGCGGCGGCCCAGACTCCGAACAGGATCAGCAGCACCGCGGCGGCGGCGAAGCCGGCGGTGATCTCGACATGCTGATGGGTGGTCTTGACGTGCCGGGGCAGGTCCTTGAGCACGTTCCGGAGCTGGCCGGCGTCGCTGGCGGCGAAGTAGGTCCCGCCGGTGATGGCGGCCACCTGGCGCAAGGTCGTCTCGTCGGCGACCAGGAAGTTCCGGCCGTTCCCGCCGGAGGGACCGCTGCTCAGGCTCTGGATGCTGCTGGTACCGAATCCCGCTCCGCCCAGCTGTTCGGCGGTGCAGGACATGCTGGTCGGATTGGTGGTGCCGAAGCCGATCGGAAACACCCGCACCCCGCTCAGGGCCGCCACCCGGGCGGCCGGCACCGGTTCGACCCCAGCGGTGTTGGCCCCGTCGGTGAGTAGCACCACGATCTCGGGGGCAGTACCGGTGCCCTTCGGCAGAGTGTCGTCACTGACGCCGCCGGAACTGGGAACCGGGGCCGGATCCCCCAGTTCGGGGGCGCTGAACGGGTCGCCTGACCCCTTCAAGAACACGCTCTGGTCCGGGCGCTTGACGTCCGGATCGATCTCCGAGATGGCTTCGACCGACTTCAGGATGGCCGCGCCGATCGTGGTGCCACGGCCGGTGGTGAGCGAGTCCACCGTCTCCAGCAGTAGCTTGCGCTCATGGGTCGGCGCCACCGCCACCTCGGCGAATCCGGAGAACACCACCAGGCCGATCCGGACGCTGCTGTCCTGCTCGGAGAGGAACTCCCGGACCGCGGACTGGGCCGCGGCCAGCCGGTTCGGTTCGACATCGGTGGCGCACATCGAGCCGGACACATCCAGCGCCAGGATCACGGCGGTGCCCGCAGTCGGCACCGGCACCGTGATCTGTGGCCGCGCAGCGGCGAATCCCAGGCAGGCCAGCGCGGCCAGGATCAGCGCGAACGGCGCGTGCCGGCGCCACGGCACGGTGCTGGTCTGGGCCTTTCGGATCAGGGCCACGCTCGGGTGGATCACCGCGCGGCGGCGCCGGCGTCGCAGCACAGCGACGTACCAGACTGCCAGCGCGATCACGACGGCCAAGGTGATCCCGGCGATGGGCCAGCTGAAAGTCATAGCTAGATCACCCGTCCGAACCAGGCCAGCGAAAGGCACATGCCCGCCAGCAGCAGCAGACCCGCAGCCAAACAGAACACAGCGGTCACGTCGGTCCGCACCGCGCTGATCGTGAACGACCTGGGAACCCTGGCATTGATACCGGCCAGCGAATCCTGCGCACTGGCGTAGGAGCCGCCAGTGGTGGCCGCGATCTCGCGCAGAACCGAATCGTTCAACGCGGTGGCCACCTGGAAACCGCCGATGTCCAGCACGGTTCCCTGGGCGGTGCCGAAACCGACCGGGTACACCCGCACGCCGGCCGTGGAGGCGACGCCGGCCACCTTGACCGGATCCGGATCCGAGGTGTTCTCGCCATCGGTCATCAGCACCACCGCCGCCGAGCGGAAATACCCCAGGTCCGGTCCGCTGGCTTCCAATGATCCGTCCACGTCGTCCAGCCGCAGCGGTTTGCCGGAGATCGCACTGAGCGCGGCCTGCAGGCCCCGGCCGACGCCGGTGTCGCCCTGCGGCTGGAGCCGGTCGATCGCGGAGATCACCGACGGCCGGTCGGTGGTCGGGCGCTGCGTGATCACTCCGGAACCGCCGAACGCCACCACGCCCACCCGGATCGCGGACGGCTGTTTGCCGACGAAGGTGCGGGCCGCCGACTTGGCCGCCTCCAGCCTGCTCGGAGTGGCGTCCTTGGCGGCCATACTGCCGGACACATCGATGGCCAGCACCACGGTGCCCTCGAAGTGCGGCTTGGCCACGGTGGCCTGCGGCCGGGCCAGCGCCACCAGCAGCACCACCAGGGCGGCCAGGAACAGCGACGGCGGCGCGTGCTGCCGGCGTCCCAGCCGCGAGGTCCGGGAGGAGTCGATGGCCACCAGCCCAAGAGCGGCCAGCTGGGTCCGGCGCGCGGCCCGGCGGGCCAGCAGTGCCCGGTAGCCGCGGATCAGCAACGGCACCAGGAGCAACAACAGGAGCATCCAAGGCCAGTCGAAACTCATGACCGGCCCCGCTGCTGGTCCTGGCGGTCCAGCCGGGACCCCTGACGCGCCCCCGGCAACGCTCGCTTGCGCAAGTCGGCGATCCGGATGATCGACCGGACCAGGTCCTCATCGGTACGCACTGAGTACAGATCGGTGCCGGCCCTGCGAGCAGCTTCGATCAGCGCCGCCTCGCGCTCAGCGGCGGCCTCCCGCAACCGCCGCTGGAACGCCGGATCACTGGTGTTGACGAAGATCTGCTCCCCGGTCTCGGCGTCCTCGACGTAGACCATCCCGGCGTCCGGCAA
>CAXUFS010000032.1:0-17194 GCA_964250315.1 uncultured Kineosporia sp.
CACCCGCACCTCGACGCTGGCGCCGGGCGCACAGTCGGCCAGCTCCTCCAGGCTGAACCGGACCGCGGTGGCCAGCGTTGCCCGGGGCAAGGCGGCCCCCGGCTGCCATGCCTGGACGGCCTCCCGCCCCTGCGCGAGATCGATTCGGCGGCGGCGCTGCACACCGCCATTCTTCCGCGCCCACCGACGTGGCGCGCTCAGCGCTGGACCGGCGTGATCGACGCCGTCCGCCCGAACCGGGGGCGGCCCCCCGAACCCCCCCCGGTGCGGGCGCCCCCCCCCCCGGCGGGGGGGGGGGCGCGCGGGGGGGCGGGGGGGGGGGGCCGGGCCCCCCCCCCGTCTGGCGAGACGTCCAACTACTGCGGCTTGCCCGGCGTCTCCTGCAGGGTGGTGGCGCCGGTCATGATCGCCACAGCCTCGGACATGGTGTGCGACGTGGGCGTGATCACACCGGCCAGGCCGCCCAGCCGCTGGATGTGGATCCGGTCAGCGACCTCGAACACGTTCGGCATGTTGTGGCTGATCAGGATCACCGGCAGTCCGCGGTTCTTGACCTCTTCGATCAGCTTCAGCACCTGACCGGTTTCCCTGACCCCGAGCGCCGCGGTGGGCTCGTCCAGGATCACCAGCTTGGTGGCGAAGGCGGCTGACCGGGCTACCGCCACGGCCTGGCGCTGGCCACCAGACAGTGTCTCCACCGCCTGATCCATGTTCTGGATGGTGCCGATGCCCAGGTCGGCCACTGACTTCTCGGCCGACTCCTTCATCCCCGACTTATCCAGCATCCGCAATACCGACCCGAGCGGGCCCTTCTTCCGGAACTCGCGGCCGAGGTAGAGGTTGCTGGTGATGTCCAGAGCCGGGGCGACCGCCAGGGTCTGGTACACGGTCTCGATGCCGGCGTCCCGGGCGTCCTGTGGACGGCGGAACACCACCGGCTGGCCATCGAGCAAGAGCTCTCCAGCGTCGGGCACATAAGCTCCGGTCAGGCACTTGATCAAGGTCGACTTGCCGGCTCCGTTGTCGCCGATGATCGCCAGTACTTCACCCGGGTAGAGCTGGAGGTCCACGCCGTCCAGGCCGACCACCCGGCCGAAGGTCTTGACGATCTTGCGTGCCTCCAGCACCGGCCGTTGATCCGATGGGCGGTCCGCGGCTGGGACCCGTTCACTCGTGACGCTGCTCATGCTCGTACCTTCCTGATCCACTGGTCGACGGCGACGGCGGCGATGACCAGGATGCCGATGGCCAGCACGCGGTACTGGTCGTCAACCCCGGCCAGAGACAGCCCGCTGCGGAACACGCCGACGATCAGCGCACCGATCAGGGAACCGAAAACCGTTCCCCGGCCACCGAAAAGGCTGGTTCCGCCGATCACTACAGCGGTGATGCTCTCCAGGTTGGCGTCGGTCAGGGCGTTCGGGCTGGCCGAGCCGGCCCGCCCGATCAGGATCCAGGCCGAGACGCCGTAGATCAGGCCAGCCACCGTGTAGACACTGAGCAAAACGGAATTCACCCGGATACCGGCCAGCCTGCTGGCTTCCGGATCGTCACCGACGGCGTAGACGTGCCGGCCCCAGGCGGTCTGACTGAGCGCGTAGGCGGCGATGCAGTAGAGCACCACCACCAGCACCACGCCGGTGGTGACCCGGAAGGGTCCGATCGGGAAGGTGTCTCCGGTCCAGTTCAGCAGGGCGGGCAGTGCGGTGCCCTGGATGCTCTGGCCACCGGAGTAGAGCAGCCCGATCGCGGTGAAGATGCTCAGCGTGCCCAGGGTCACGATGAACGGAGGGAGCCGGACCCGGGTGACCAGCGTGCCGTTCAGTCCACCGGCCAGGGTGGCCAGAATGACCCCGATCACCAGCGCGATCAGGCCGGGGGTGCCGCCGTTGGCGGCCAGCTTGGCCATCACCATCATCGCCAGGATGGTGATGGCGCCGACCGAGAGGTCGATCCCCGCGGTCAGAATGATCATCGTCTGGCCGACGGCGAGTGCTCCGACCACAGCAACCTGCTGGAACACCAGCGACAGCGATGTCGGCTGCGCGAAACGCGGATTGATGATTGAGAAAACGATGAATGAGGCAATCAGAACGAGGGCTGGGCTGATGGTGGGGTGCGAGTGCAGCACATGTTGTAGACGCTGGAGCGGCGAATGTTCCCGAGCCGCGAACGTCTCGGCTGCGGTGGCCGGTTGCTGCGCCGGCGGTTGTGTTTCGATCGTCACTGTGACCTCCGTCGGTCAATCAGAGATGTGCGATCCGAGGTCACCGTCTCATCAGGCAGTGATCTCGGCAATACACCCACAAGCGGCAGTCTGGGACATCCAGGACTGGCCCTGGGATATGCGTCCGGCCGGTCGGAACGTCGTGTGACTGGTTCCGGCCGGCCGGACGACTCAGATGTGCAGCAGGTCAAGCGGTGATCAGCCGGTGATGGTGCCCCAGCAGATCTTGCTGCCCGCATCGCTGGTGATGCTGTCGACGCCGTCCTGCGCCTTGTCCGTGACCAGCGCGGTGCCGGAGTCGTCGAAGTCCAGGCCGGGTGAGTTCTGCACCTTGGTCTTGTCCTTGGCGTACTTCGCGATCGCCTCGACACCGAGCTGGGCCATCTTCACCGGGTACTGCTGCGCGGTGGCCTGCAGGATGCCGGTCTTGACCTCGTTGACTCCCTGGCAGCCGCCGTCGACCGAGACGATGGTCGCGGTCTTGCCTGCCGCCTTGAGCGCCTCCTGGGCGCCGGTACCGGCCGGTTCGTTGATCGAATAGACCAGGTTGATGTTGGGGTTCTTGGCCAGGCACCGCTCCATTGCGGTCTTGCCGTCCGGTTGCGCCCCGTTGGTGGGCTCATTGCAGACGATGGTGTAGGTGCCGCCGGAATAGTTGCCGGTCTTGGCCTCGTCGCCGTTCTTCTTCTTGTCGTTGGTGGGGATACCCATGCCGGTCAGGAAGCCCTGGTCACGGTTGTAGTCCACCGACACGACCTTGTCGTTGAACAGGTCGAGCATCGCGATCACGGCGGGCTTGCCGCCCATCGACTTGGCCGCCCACTGGCCGATCAGGGTGCCGGCCTTGAAGTTGTCGGTAGCGATGGTGCCGTCCACGGTGTCCGGCGGGTCCGGCGGGGTGTCGAGGGCCAGCACATAGAGGCCGGCATCACGAGCTTTCTTGATCGCTGAGTTGACGCCGGGACCGTTGGGAGTGATCAGGATTCCCTTCTGGCCCTTGGCGATGGCGTTCTCGATCAGGGTGACCTGCCCCTGTTCGTCGCCATCCTTGGCGCCAGCACCGATGCTCAGCTTAACGTTGTTCTTCGCCGCGGCGTCCTTGGCGCCCTTCTGCATGGCCACGAAGAACGGGTTGATCGAGTCCTTGGTGATCAGCGAAACCTCGACCTTGCTGCCGCCTCCGCCACTGGAATCGCTGCTGCCACAGGCAGCCAGTCCGAGCACAGCTGCCGACACCGCCACGAAGGCGGCCGCATGCCGGACGGTCAGTGAATGACGCATCCTCGATGCCTCCATACCGTCGGGCAACCACCCGACCTAGACAACGTTGTCAGCAGAACTCTGCTCCATTCGGATGTTTCTGACAAGAGCTAACGAAGTATCTGTTGTATTGCAATGTGATAACCAAGCTCACATATTGACAACCTTGTCAGGTCAGTTGAAAGTTTTGCCACGACGATGCGAGATACCGTCGGCACCTCCTGGACCGGCGCTGGAGCGGGGCCGGGCCACCGCATCCGACCGGTCGCTGAAGGGAGTGAGTCGCCGGCCCATGGACACGTCATCACCGGCAGATGCAGCGTCCAGCCCGCGCGCGAAAGCGTCCAGCCCAGGCGCGAAAGCGTCCAACGCGGACGGGACCGGGGTCGCGGGCCGGGCTGAACTGGCCGATGGACGGCGTCCGACCATGCGCGATGTCGCCGCCCGGGCCGGCGTGAGCCTGAAGACGGTGTCCCGGGTGGTGAACGGAGAGCCGGGCGTCTCGGCTGTGCTGGGCGAACGGGTCCACGCCGCGATCGAGGAACTCGATTTCCGGCCGAACGTGGGCGCCAGCAGCCTCCGGCGGACCGGCGGGCGGACTGCCACCGTCGGGCTGCTGCTCGAAGATGTGTCCAACCCCTACTCCTCCTTGCTGCAGCGGGCGGTCGAAGACATAGCCATCCCGCGCGGAGTCATGGTGTTCTCGGCGAGCCTAGATGAGGATCCGGCTCGCGAACGTGACCTGGCCAGGGCTTTCAGCCTCCGCCGCGCCGATGGGTTGATCATCGCCCCGGCCAGTGAGGATCAGTCCTACCTGGCCAGCGAGGTCCGAGCCGGAACAGTAGTGGTCTGCATCGACCGCGAAGCGAGACACCTGGCCGCCGACTCGGTGCTGACCACCAACACCACCGGATCGCAGGAAGGCGTGCGGCATCTCATCCAGGCCGGGCATCGCCGGATCGGGTTCCTGGGTGATCGGCGCAGCATCGTCACCGCCCAGCAGCGGTTCGAGGGCTATCAGGACGCCATCGCCGCCGCTGGAATCAGTCCCGATCCGAGCCTGATCAGGCATGATCTGTACGACGCTGCGGTGGCCGACGGCGCGGCGACCCTGCTGCTGAGCCAGCCCGATCCGCCAACGGCGCTGTTCTCGGCGCAGAACCTGGTCACCATCGGCGCGGCCCGGGCGCTGCGGCGCCTCGGCCGGGAGCACGAGGTGGCCTTGGTCGGCTTCGACGACTTCCCGCTGGCCGATCTGCTCACCCCGGGCATCACCGTGGTGGCGCAGGATCCCACCGTGATCGGCCGCCTGGCCGCGCACATCCTGTTCGACCGTATCGCTGGTGACACCCGGCCTCCGGCCACGCACATCGTGCCCACCCAGCTGATCCGCCGTGGCTCCGGGGAGATCCGGCCCGCTTGAGCTCGCCTCTGTCACTACCCGGCTGGTTCACCCCGCACCCGGCGCTCGGCTGGTTCACAGTCTGCCCCCGGCCTGGCTGGCGGAGAGGCGTTGCGAGGCCCAGATGGGGATGATCGAGAGCAGGATCAGCGCCGCCGCAGCGACGTTCACCACCGGCGCTTGGTTCGGCCTGAACAGGTTCTCGAAGATCCAGATCGGTAGCGTCTTCAGTCCGGGCGAGATGGTGAACGTGGTCACCACGATCTCGTCGAAGCTGAGCGCGAATGCGAGCAGGCCCCCAGCGACCAGGGAGGAACGCAGCTGGGGCCAGGTCACCAGCCGGAACGTGGTGAACATGTCCGCGCCGAGGTCCATCGACGCGTCCTCCAGCGAGGTGCCCATCCGCCGCAGCCGGGCCAGCACATTGTTGTGCACGACGACGATGCAGAAGGTGGCGTGCCCGGCGATCACGGTGAGGTAGCCCAGGCCGATGCCAGCGGCGGTGAACGCGGCGTTCAGTGCGATCCCGGTGACGATTCCCGGCAGCGCGATCGGCAGGATCACCAGCAGGCTCACCACCTGCCGCCCGAAGAACCGGTACCGCTGGACGGCGAACGCCAGCATGGTGCCCAGCACGAGGGCCAGGGCAGTGGCGGCCAGAGCGATCACCACGCTGGTCACGATGGCGGACCTGAGGCCGGAGCTGTGCACCGCGTCGCTCCACCAGCGCAGCGTGTAGCCCGACGGCGGCCAGCTGAACGTGCGGGACACGTTCAGGGAGTTGATCACCACCACGATCAGCGGCACATAGATGAACGCCAGGCCGATCAGCATGGCTATCCGCAGCAGCATCCGGGCGGCCGGCGAGAACGTCACAGGTTGTCCAGTGCTCCGGTACGCCGGGCCAGGCCGAGATAGATCAGCACGACGATCACCGGGACGAAGGCGGCCGCCGCCGCGAAAGGCAGATTGCCGGCCACCCCGATGTTGTCGTAGATCACGTTGGCGAACAGCTGGGACCGGCCACCCACGATCTTGACCGTGATGTAGTCACCCAGGCTGAGCGAGAAGGTGAAGATCGAGCCGGCCACGACCGCTGGGAACAGCAGGGGCAGCATCACCGACCGGACCGTGCGCCAGCCGGTCGCGCCGAGGTCGCTGGATGCCTCGAGCAGGGACGGCGAAATGCGTTCCAGGCCAGCGTAGATCGGCAGGATCATGTACGGCAGCCAGAGGTAGGCCAAGGTCAGCGTGGTGGCGACCAGCCCAAAACCGGGCCCGTGCAGGCCAAGTGGGCCCAGCGCCCAGTTCACCACGCCGTCCGACGACAGCATGGTCCGCCAGGCGTAGGCCTTGACCAGATAGCTGGCCCACAACGGGGTGAGCACCGCGGCGACCAGCAGCCCACGCATCGCCCGGCTGGCCACGTGGGCCATGTACAGAGCCATCGGCACGGCGAGCACCCCATCGATAAGGGTCACGGCGATGGCCACCCCGAGCGTGCGCAGCGCGATGGTCCGGTAGACCGAGTCCTCGATCAGGGTCCGCAGGTTGTCCAGGGTGGGAACCCGGATCAGATTGCCGCTGAACGAGTCGACGCTCCAGAACGCCGCCGCGAACATCACCAGCAGAGAACCCAGATAGGCGATCACCAGCCAGGCCATCGGTGGGGTGAGCAATCCCGCCAGCCGGACCCCGGGAAGCCGGTAGAGCCGGCTGGCGAGTCGGGTGCGAGGTGAAAGCTCCCGGATTGCCACCGGCTCCGGGCGATCGCTGGGATCGGCTGGAGCGGCCTGCTCGGTCGCGGTCACGGATCAGCCCTTGATCTGGGTCCAGGCCTGGGTCCAGGCGGCGTAGTCCTTGCACGTGGTCCCCCGATCGTCACCGCAGTTCCTGGTCGGCGTGGCCCAGTAACTGATCTTCGCGGCGTAGGCCGAGTCGGTGGCGTGGAAGGTGTCGCAGTGCTTGGCCGCCGTGTCGTCCACCTTGCAGGCCAGGGTCTGGGACGGTGCCTCGCCGAAGAACTGGGCCACCTGATTGTTGACCGCCGGTGAGGTGATCCAGTTCATCCAGGCGTACATGCAGTTGGGGTGTTTGGCCTTGGCCGAGACCATCCAGGTGTCCGACCAGCCGGTCGAGCCCTCGTCCGGCAGCGTGGCGCTGACCTTGACCTTGCCCTCGTCCAGGATCGTGTTGGCGATCACCTGCCAGCTGGTTCCGAGCACCGAGTCCCCACTCTCGAACGCCGAGACCTCCTTGGTGTAGTCCGACCAGTACTCCCCGACCAGGTTCTTCTGCTGCTTCAAGAGATCTGTGGCGGCGGTGAATTGGGCGTCATTCAGTTCGTACGGGTTGGTGATCTTCAATTCTGGCTTGGTGGACTTGAGATACAGAGCCGCATCGGCGATGTAGATCGGGGAGTCGTAGGCGGTGATCTTTCCCTTGTAGGGCGAGTTCGGGTCGAAGACGGCGCCCCAGGAGGTCGGAGCCGGCTTCACGATGTCACTGCGGGACATCAGCAGGTTCGCGCCCCAGCCATGCGGGATGCCGTAGGGGACGCCGTTCACCGAGTTGTACGGCGTCTTCTTCAGGAAGTCAGAGATGGTCGCGTAGTTCGGCACCAGATCGGTGTTCACCGGAGCGGCGTCCCCGCCGTACACCAATCGGAGGCTGGCATCTCCAGATGCCGAAACCCCGTCGTACTGACCCGATTTCATCAGTGTGACCATCTCGTCCGAGGTGTTGCCGATCTTGACGTTGACGTTGCAGCCGGTCTTCTTCTCGAACGGGGTGACCCAGTCGTCGCCCGAACTGCCGGTGCCGTCCTCGGCGTAGCCGGCCCAAGCGATCAGGTTGAGCTCACCCTCATTGGCTCCCAGCTGCTTGGGCGCGCTCAGCTTGGGCAGGCTGGGCACGGATGTGGTCCCACCCTTGCCGTTGCCGCCGTCGTCACCGCCACCACAACCAGACAGAGCCAGCGTGAGCACCAGGAACGCCCCGGCCGCCGTCCAGCTCCTGTGTAGCCGCATCGCATCCTCCAAGGCGTTTAATGATCGGAACTTGATGTCTCGGCGGGCTGGCCATCATCGGTGCTGGGCCCGTCGGGCAGGCGAACTGCGTACCGCCGGGCCCAGGCGATCCGAACCTGTTGTCCGGTCAGCCCTTTCGCGCCCGCCTGGAAATTCTCGTTGCGCTGCAGCAGGGTCAACTGGGGCCCGGAAGAGAGCTCGACCACGATCTGGCTGGTCGCCCCGCCGTACGACACCTGCTTGACCACGCCGTGGGCGACGACCTCGTCGGTGGCCGCTGGATGGCCGGCGTCCACGATCGTGATCTTCTCCGGCCGGACGCTGAAAACGCCCAGCTGACCAATCAGTTCCCGGGACACCTGCGGTGGCAGCAGATTCGAGGTACCGACGAAACCGGCCACGAACTCGGTGGCCGGTCGTTCATAGATCTCGGCCGGCGTGCCGATCTGATCGATCCGCCCGTCGTGGAACACCGCGATCCGATCGGCCATCGTCAGGGCCTCGTGCTGATCGTGGGTGACGAAGACGAAGGTGATCCCGACGTTGCGCTGCAGGCTGGACAGTTCAGCCTGCATCTGTTCGCGCAGTTTCAGGTCCAGCGCCCCCAGCGGCTCGTCCAGCAGCAACACCTTCGGCTGGTTGATCAGAGCACGGGCCAGAGCGACCCGCTGGCGCTGGCCGCCGGACAGCTCACTGGGACGCCGCTGCTCGAAGCCGCTGAGCTGGACGGTGGCCAGCGCCTCGGTCACCCGGTCCGCGCGCTCGGCCTTGGGCACGTTCCTGATCCGCAGGCCGTAGCCGACGTTGTCCGCGACCGACAGATGCGGGAACAGCGCGTAGTCCTGGAAGACGGTGTTGACGTCACGGCGAAACGGCGGCAACCGGGTGACGTCGGTGCCACCGAGCCGGATCTGGCCCGAGGTAGGTCGCTCGAATCCGGCGATCAGCCGCAACATCGTGGTCTTGCCCGATCCGGATGGGCCGAGCATGGCGAAGAACTCGCCGTCAGCGATCTGCAGGTCGATGCCGTCCACGGCGTGCACGGCCTGCGCCCCCGACCCGAAGGTCTTGCGCAGGCCGGTCACCGCGATGGCCGGCTCCGGCAGCGACACGGTCACCTCACCAGGTCAGGGCGAACACACACGAACCATCCACCCCGTGGACGCGCATCCTAACCCGCGCCACCCTCAGCCTTCTCGTCGTGAACGGCAGGTCACCACCTGGAACGCTCCGTAGGCGGCCAGACCGGCGGCGACCAGCAGCAGCAGGAACTCGCCGTAGGGCTGGCCAGCCAGCGTCTTCAGCGCTGCGTCCAGACCGGCGGCCCTGTCCGGCTGGTGCTTCACTCCGGCCACGATGATCAACACTCCGAGGATGCCGAACGCGGCCCCGCGCGCGGTGAACCCGACCTGGCCCAGCAGGGTCACAGTGCGGCCCTCACCCCCTTCCACTTTCTCCAGGAACTTCTTGGTCACCCCCTCATAGATCAGATATCCGGAGAAACCCGTCACCGCCAGGCCCACGATGACGACCAGGACCTGACCAGCCGGTGCTCCCAGCAGCTTCGCGGTCCAGTCAGCCTGCTTCTGGCTGGAACTGCCGCCACTGCCGCCACCGAGCGCGAACCTCGTCGCCTGGATGCCCAGGGCCAGGCCGATCACCGCTTTGCCCCCGGCGGCGGCCCGCTTGAAGAGCCTCTCCTTGTCGTCGTGGAAGCCCTCGAATCCGGCCACCGCTTCCACGGCCTGCCAAATTGTGTAGGCGGCCAGCCCGAGCGCCATCACGCCGAGCAGCACCCGGCCCAGCGGCGACTTCGAAATCTCCTGCATAGCACCGGAATTGTCGGCCGACTCAGATGATCCGCCGAAACAGATCCGCAGGCAGATCCAGGCCAGCAGCAGGTAGACGACGCCGATCGCGGCGACCCCGGTCTGACCGACCGCCTTGACCAGCGGGGCGCCGGCTCCCCGGGTCGCCGCCCGCCCGGCCAGCGGCGCGCGCACCGCCGCCTCAGTCAAGCTTCCCCGTCCCACGCGCTGGCACCGTCCTGCACCCTCCCTTGGGGCGGGTCAGGCGGGGGCGGCCTGCGCCGGCAAGGTAGCCGCGTGGTCCGGGACGTAACTGGACGCCTCTCGGGGCGGGCGCTGGTAGCCCTGGCCCGGCGGCCGCTCGGGCAGCGTGATCGCTGGTCGGGACACCTGGTGATAGGGGATGGTCGACAGCAAGTGGGCCATCATGTTCAGCCGGGCCGCCTTCTTGTTGTCGCCCTCGACCACGTACCAGGGCGCATCGGCGGTGTCCGTGTGGGTCATCATCTCGTCCTTGGCCCGCGAGTAGTCCTCCCAGCGGGTGATCGACTCCAGATCCATGGGTGAGAGTTTCCATTGCCGCATGGGGTCTTTCATCCGTGAGGCGAACCGCTTCTGCTGTTCGCTGTCGCTGACCGAGAACCAGTACTTGCGCAACAGGATGCCATCCTCGACCAGTAGCCGCTCGAAGATCGGGGTCTGCTTCATGAATCGGCGGTACTGGTCGGGCGTGCAGAAGCCCATCACCTTCTCCACCCCGGCCCGGTTGTACCAGGAGCGGTCGAACAGCACCATCTCTCCCGCCGCGGGCAGCTGTTCGATGTAGCGCTGGAAGTACCACTGCCCCTTCTCGCGCTCGCTGGGCGCGGGCAGCGCGGCGATCCGGGCCACCCGGGGGCTGAGGTACTGGGTGATGCGCTTGATCGCGCCGCCCTTGCCCGCGGCATCACGGCCTTCGAAGATGACTACTAGGCGAGCACTCTCGGCCTTCAGCCACTCCTGCATGGTGACGAACTCGGCCTGCAGCCGGTACAGCTCGGCCTCGTAGGTCTCGTCGTCGAGCCTGCGGGGCTTGTTGTGCTTCGCCATGCAGCAAACCGTATGTGCCCCAACCGCCGCGCAACAGAGCGGAGCAGTTGATCAGCAATCCAGGACATCGGGCAGGGTCCGCTGGTGTGCGTCGCGAAGTTCGGTCAAGCCGATGCTGAACTCGGCCGAGATGGTCAAGGTGTCGCCACCGGTGACTCCCAGCGGCGCTACCGGGACTCCGGCCCGTTCCGCCCGGAACACGAACTCGCGCGCGGATTCCGGGCCGACCGCGACGATCGCCCGGGCGACCGACTCCGAGAACAGAGCGGTGAAGGCGTCGACGCCGTCCCGCCGGATCACCGCATCCAGTGACACCGAGACCCCCACTCCGTAGCGCAGACTCGACTCGGCCAGGCACTGCGCCAGGCCGCCGTCGGACAGATCATGCGCGGCCAGCACCAGCCGGTCCTGCGCGGCTTCGGCCATCAGGGCTGCCAGTGCGCGCTCAGCCTCCAGGTCCACCATCGGCGGCCGCCCACCCAGGTGCTGGAACTGCGACCAGGCCCATTCCGACCCGCCGAACTCGGCCCGGGTCGTGCCCAGCGCGAACACCTGCGCGCCCTCGCTGCGCCAGCCCGACGGCGTCCGCAGCGACACGTCCGGAATCACGCCCAGCACCCCGATCACCGGGGTCGGGTGGATCGCTGTGCTCCCGGTCTGGTTGTACAGACTGACGTTTCCGCCGGTCACCGGAACGCCCAGCTGCAGGCAGCCGTCGGCCAGGCCGCGTACGGCTTCGGCGAACTGCCACATCACCTCCGGGTCCTCGGGCGAACCGAAATTCAGGCAGTCCGTGACGGCCAGCGGCCGCCCCCCAGCCACGCCGACGTTGCGGTAGGCCTCGGCCAGCGCCAGCTGCGCACCGGCGTACGGGTCGAGCGCACCGAACCGCCCGTTGCCGTCGCAAGCCAGGACGACGCCGAGCCCGCTCTCCTCGTCGACCCGGACCACGCCGGCGTCGTCCGGCTGGGCCAGCGCGGTGTTGCCCATCACATAGCGGTCGTACTGATCGGTGACCCAGGCTTTGCTGGCCAGATTGGGCGACGACACCATCGCCAGCGTGAGTTGCCGCAGCTGCGCACCGTTCTCGGGGCGCGGCAGGTGATCGGAGGTGTGAGCCTGACGGGCGTCCAGGCCATGTGGCCGGCGCATCGGCCGGTTGTACACCGGGCCGTCGTGAGCCACGCTGCGAGGTGGCACGTCGACAATGGTCTCTCCGTGCCAGAGCACAACCAGGTGCTCGCCGCCGGTGACCTCGCCCAGCACGGTCGCCTCGACGTCCCAGCGGGCGGTGATGGACAGGAACGTGGCCAGGTCCTCGGGTTGAACGACGGCCATCATCCGCTCCTGCGACTCGCTCATCAGGATCTCTTCGGGCCGCAGAGCGGGTTCGCGCAGTGGCACCCGATCGAGGTGGATCAGCATTCCGCCGTCGCCGTTGCTGGCCAGTTCGGAAGTCGCACAGGACAGACCGGCGCCGCCCAGATCCTGGATCCCGGCCACCACCTTGGCCTTGAACAGGTCGAGGCAGCACTCGATCAGCACCTTCTCGGCGAACGGATCGCCGACCTGGACGCTCGGGCGCTTGGTCGGCCCCTTCTGATCGGCGGGGTCATCGAAGGTCTCGCTGGCCAGCACGGAGACGCCGCCGATCCCATCACCACCGGTCCGGGCGCCGAACAGGACGACCAGGTTTCCCTCGCCGGAGGCATTGGCCAGGTGGATGTCGCCGTGCTTCATGACCCCCAGGCACAGGGCATTGACCAGTGGGTTTCCCTGATAGCAGGGATCGAAAACGACCTCGCCACCGATGTTCGGCAGACCCAGGCAGTTGCCGTAACCCCCCACTCCGGCCACGATCCCGGGCAGCACCCGGGCGGTGTCCGGGTGCTCCAGCGCCCCGAACCTGAGCGGATCCATCACCGCGACCGGGCGGGCGCCCATGCTGATGATGTCGCGCACGATCCCCCCGACGCCGGTGGCGGCGCCCTGATAGGGCTCGACGTAGCTGGGATGGTTGTGGCTCTCGATCTTGAACGTGACGGCCCAGCCCTGGCCGATGTCGACCACGCCGGCGTTCTCGCCGATGCCGACCAGCAGGTGCTGGCGCATCTGCGGAGTGCTCTTCTCGCCGAACTGGCGCAGGTGCACCTTGCTGGACTTGTACGAGCAGTGCTCACTCCACATCACCGAGTACATAGCCAGTTCGGCGCTGGTCGGGCGGCGGCCGAGAATCTCGTGGATCCGGGCATACTCGTCGCCCTTGAGCCCGAGCTCGGACCAGGGTTGCTGGCCGCCGGGTGTTTGGCGCGCGCGATCGACGGTGTCGAGTGATGCCCGCTGCTCGGCGCTGAGCATGGTGGCGGTGTCCAGCATGGCGTCGAGGTCTTCGCCGTAGGTGTTGACGCTGTCGCTGCTCATGGCATCAGACCGGGATTCGTCACCCGTCCAGGCTACTGGTGCGGACTTGATGAAAAGGCGGTCTCGAGCCGAGAACGAAAGGCCGAAACGCTCACGCCGTGAGGACGGCGCTCAACATCGAGGTGAAGAAAGGCAGGCCGTCCACCTCGGTGCCGGCCGCCCCGGGCGGCAGGTCGGGCCCGAAGCCGGGCTGAACAGCATGCTCGGGATGCGGCATCAGGCCGACCACGGTGCCGCTGGCATTGCTGATCCCGGCGATGTCGCGGTATGAGCCGTTCGGATTCATCCCCTGATACCGCACCACGACCCGGCCCTCCCCCTCCAGCTGGTCCAGAGTGCGCTGGCCGGCCACGTAACCACCCTCCCCGTTCTTCAGCGGAATCACGATCTCCTGGCCCGGCCGGTAGCCGCTGGTCCACACCGTTGACGTGCGCTCCACCACAAGCGCCTGGTCGCGGCAGATGAAGTGCCGATGATTGTTGCGGATCAACGCTCCAGGCAGCAGGTGTGCCTCGCACAACATCTGAAAGCCGTTGCAGATACCCAGAACTGGCAATCCGGGCGCAGTGCTGTCCGGCGGGCCAGCCAGCCGGATGATCTCACCCATCACCGGCGCGAACCGGGCGATCGCGCCGCAGCGCAGATAGTCGCCATAGGCGAATCCGCCCGGCAGTACGACGGCGTCCACGTCGTGCAGTTCGGCGTCCCCGTGCCACAGGGCCACCGGTGTTCCACCGGCGATTCTGATCGCACGGGCAGCGTCCCGGTCGTCCAGGCTTCCGGGAAAGGTGACGACGCCGATCCTCACTGACCGGCCTCGGCCCGGACGGCGACCACATCCTCGATCACCGGATTCGACAGCAGCGTCTGCGCCGCGGCCCGGGCTCGCTCCAGCACCGCATCGTCGATCTCGCCGTCCACCTCCAGTTCGAAACGCTTGCCCTGACGGGCGGCGGCGAACTCGGCGAAACCGAGCCGGGCCAGGGCTCCGGCCACGGCCTTGCCCTGCGGATCCAGGATCTCCGGCTTCGGCATCACGTCGATGACGACTCGTCCCACGGTGGCTCCTCGCTGATCGCGCCATGCCTGACCGGGCCGACGCTACCGGAGCGCGGGCGCGGAAGGGCGGACGGGCCGTCAGTACTCGATCCGGTCGGGCTTGCCGGTCCACTGATCGAACGGGAGAGTGGCCCGGGAGCCGCCGATGTGCTGCACGCTGAGTGGCCAGCTGCCCGGTGGGGTATTGAACACCTCATAGAAGGCACGGTCGTCGAAACCAGCTCTGGCGGCATCATTTCGATCAGCGGCGAAGATCACCCGATCCATCCGGGCCCACAGGGCGGCGGACAGGCACAACGGGCACGGCTCGCAGGACGCCACCAGCAGGCAGCCGCTGAGCTTGAACGAGTTCAGCACCTGGCAGGCCGCGCGGATGGCGACCACCTCCGCGTGAGCGGTCGGATCGAGCATCGAAGTCACCTGATTGACGCCGGAGGCCACCAGCTGACCCTGCTTCACCACCAGCGCGCCGAATGGGCCACCGCCATCGGTCACATTCTTGGCCGCCAGCTCGAGAGCCTGATCGAGCCAGAGCTGTTCGTCCGTCTCTTCAGCCACTGGACTGCTGCCTTTCGTTCAGGGCCAGCCAGATCCGGTCCCGGCCCAGCGGCAGGTCGGTGAACCGGATTCCGATGGCATCACGCAGGGCGTTCGCCAGCGCCGGCGCCACCGGATTGAAGGGGCTCTCGCTCATCGACTTCGCTCCCAGTGGCCCGATCCGGTCCGTGGTGCCCGCGAAGATCACTTCAGTGACCGGGACGTCAGCGAAGGCCGGAATGTGGTATCCGCGAAAGGTTCTGGTGGTGACCAGGCCATCCACCACGTCGACATGTTCGAACATCGCCGCCCCCAGCGCCTGGGCGACACCGCCCTCGATCTGTCCGCGGCACTGCATCGGGTTGATCACCACGCCGGCGTCGGCGCCGTGAACGCTTCGCAGGATGTGGTATTCGCCCGTGACCGGATTCACCGTCACCCGGAAGCCCTGCACATTGAAGGCGACGCTGCGCGGACTCCCGTCGTGCTTGCCCTCGCCGGTCAGCCCCTCGACCGGCTCACCACTGGCCCGGGCCCGCTCGATCCTGCGGGCCAGGTCCTGGGCGGCCAGCAGAATGGCGCTGCCCGCGACCACAGTTCCCGATGAGCCGAAAGCACCCGTGTCGTAACCGATCACATCGGTGTCGGACTGCAGAACGTCGATCTGATCCGTGGTCACACCCAGAACCTGCGCCGCTATCTGGGTGTGCACCGTGGTGGTGCCGTTGCCGAACTCCGCCGTCCCGACCCGAATCTGGAACCGATCTGCGGGCAGGCTGGTGATGCTGGCCTCGGCCAGATGACCTCGCGGCGGAATGGTGTCGATCATCGCCAGCGCGATGCCCTCGCCGATCATCCAGCCGGGCCGGGCGGCGGCGGCGTCGTTCGAGCGGGTCTGGTCGAGGCGTTGCCCGACGTCGTCCAGGCAGCGATCCAGCCCGAAGCTGCCGTATTCGACGTCGTGCGGCGGATCACCCAGCGCGATCATCGGGTCACCATCACGGATCACGTTACGGCGCTTGAACTCCAGTGGATCCATTCCCAGCTGACGGGCCAGCTCGTCCATCCCGGACTCGATCGCGAAGATCAGCTGACTGAGGCCGTACCCGCGAAAGGCGCCGGCTGGGACGGTGTTGGTGTAGGCCACCCGCGCATCGATCGCCTTGTTCGGACAGCGATAGACCGAGATCGACTCTCCCACCGCGTGGAACAGCACACCAGGCCCATGGTTCCCATAGGCGCCGGTGTCGGACAGCACGTTGACATCCATCGCGGTCAGCACCCCGCCCGGGGTCGCGCCCAGGACCACGTCGATGATCATCGGATGGCGGGTGCTGGCCCCGATGAACTGCTCCTCGCGGGTGAACTCCAGCTGTACCGGCCTGCCGGTGGCCAGCGCGGCCAGCGCAGCGACGTCCTCGACGAAGAGTTCCTGCTTGCCCCCGAACCCGCCGCCGACCCGCTCGCAGAACACCCGGACCTTCTCCCGGGGCAGTTCCAGCAGGGCACAGAGCGCATCCCGGGTCAGGAACGGGACCTGGGTGCTGGTCCGGACGTTGAGCCGCTCGTCCTCGTCGACCCAGGCTATGCAGCCGTGGGTCTCCAGGTGGGCGTGCTGCACCCGCTGGGTGCGGTAGCGGGCCCGATGCACCGCACCCGCCTCGGCCAGACCAGTGGTGATGTCGCCGGTGCCGCCCTCGATCCGGGCCACCAGATTGAGGCGGGCGTCGGCCACGCCGTCCTCCGGCGTCCGGTCCGGGTGGATCACCGGTGCGTCCCCCCGCACCGCCGCCTCCGGATCGAAGACAGCGGGCAGCTCGTGGTATTCGATCTCAACGGCCTGGCAGCCCGCTTCGGCGGCGGTGGTCGACTCACCGAGCACCACCGCGACACGCAGGCCGGCGCACCGGCGATCCGCCAGCTGATCGCCGAGAGCGACCACGAGGTGCTGAACTACGACGCGCTCACTTATGCCGGCATCCTCGCCTCGCTGGCGCCGGTCGCCGACGATCCGCGCTACCGCTTCGTGCAGGGCGACATCTGCGACGCTGCCGCGGTCGCCGCCGCGATCGACGGCTTCCGGCCCGACGTGAACGCCCACCTCGCCGCCGAGAGCCATGTCGACCGCTCGATCGACGGGCCGGGTGCGTTCATCCGGACCAACCTCGTCGGCACCTACACGATGCTGCAGCAGGCGCTGGGCCATTGGCGGGCGCTCGGCGGCGCGGCGCGGCAAAAATTCCGCTTCCACCACATCTCCACCGACGAGGTGTTCGGATCGCTTGGGGGCGAGGGCAAGTTCACCGAAACGACACCCTACGACCCGCGCTCGCCTTATTCGGCGTCGAAGGCGGGATCGGAC
>CAXUFS010000033.1:0-17094 GCA_964250315.1 uncultured Kineosporia sp.
GCTGTCTCGGGCTGGCGGCGGTGCTGGCTACCGCCCGGGCCGTCTTCCCCCAGCTGGCCCCGCCGCGACGGATCAGCACCGCTCACCGGGGCCGGCTGCGCGTCTACCGGGCCCTGGTGGCCGGGGTGGCCACGCTGCTGGGCGCGGGTGGCTCGCTGATCGCCTGGCAGCTCAACAGCATTGAGGCGCGGCGGCTTTCGGTCGCTTGGGCGGTGGTGACGGTGACTGGCGCGGTCATCGGCACGCTGCAGCGGCGCAGCGGCTGGTGGCGCGAACCCTCGATCGAGGTCCGGACAGCCGCCCTCCCGATCATGGGGGCCCAAACCACCGACCGGGTGCTGTCCTCAGCGGTCTACGGATTGCTCACCCTCGGGCTGGCCGGAGCGATCCTGGTGCGGACATTCGGGTCCGGCCCGGACGTGATCTGGCTGGCGGTCGCTGCATCGGTGCTGCTGGCCACCACCCTGATCGGCTGGAAACAGCGCAGGCGGTCCTGGTGGCGCAGCCGGTCACAGACGATTGCCTTGGCGGCTCAACTGGTCGCGGCGGCGCTGGTGTTCACCGCCGCTCCTGGGCGGCACGCCGCGCTACGACCGGCCGGGGTGCTGATCGGGATCGGGCTGGACGTCGTCCTGATGCTGCTGGCCGTGGCCCTGACCACCAGCGGCATCGTCGGACTGGCCCGGGCCTGGCCCGGCCCGGACGGGGATTGGAGGGCGCAGGTGGGCCGCCTGGGGTACGTGGCGCCGGCGCTGATCGCGGTGCTGCTGCTGGCGGCGCTGGCCGGGCTCGCCGCGCTGCCCTGGTTCAGGTCGGCCCATCACGGCTGGTTCGCCGACATCGGCCGGGTGTCAGTCTGTTTCGGCTGGGGCTTGGCCATCGTCGTGCTCGGCGTCTTCGCTATCGACGCGCTGCGCCGGCGCTTCCCGGCCCACTATCGCTACATCGGCACGCCGCTGCTGGCGCTCCTGATCGGGGTGGTGCTCGCGGCGCAGGACCGCGGGATGTGGCTCGGCACCGGACTGGTGGTGATGACGATCGGCGTCACCCTCGGGGCGATCTCCATCAGCAGCGGCTATCTGGCCTTCCTCGGCGGTCACAACCTGTTCTTCGACCAGCCGTCACACCGGGATCTGGAGGACCGCACGGAGAACGGCGTATCGGTCTCGCTGATCCCGATCGAGGCGGCGCAGCGCGTGCTGCGATGGCGCGAGACCAGCCTGGGCGGCCAGGATCTCCCCCCGGTGACCCGGCGCCGGGCCAAGTTCGTGTTTCCCTCGACCGACCAGCCGCGCGGGATCATCCAGCAGAAGGTCTCGGAGTTCTTCTCCTCCGACCGGCCCGCGTTCTTCCAGCACTTCCTGATCATGCGGGTGACCGAGACGGCGCTGGAGATCACGCCGCAGGTGGTGACCGGGCTGGCTGCCCAGCCGGGCGACACCCGTCCCACGATCACGATCCCGTTCTCATCCCCGGAGGACCGGATCGGCCCGGGCTGAGGAACTGTCGGGGGCCGCCGATACGGTCACTGGCATGAGTTCAGCCGAGAAGGTGCAGGCCAAGAGAGCCGAGCGGCCGGGCTACCGGTGCACCGAATGCGGCTGGACCACGGCCAAATGGGTCGGGCGCTGCGGCGAGTGCCAGTCCTGGGGCAAGGTCGAGGAGGTGGGGGCGGCACCGGCCGGGCTCACTCGCAGCCGTACCGCGGCCAAGCCCGCGGTGCCGATCGCGGACGTCGATCCCGACCTGGCCACCAGCTGGGCCACCGGCGTCGATGAGCTCGACCGGGTGCTGGGCGGCGGGCTGGTCAGCGGAGCGGTGGTGTTGCTGGCCGGTGAACCCGGCGTCGGCAAGTCCACCCTGCTCCTGGACGTCGCCTCCCGGGCCGCCTCGGGCGGCCGCACCGTCCTCTACGTGACCGGTGAGGAATCGGCCAGTCAGGTGCGGCTGCGGGCCGAACGGATCGGCGCCCTGCGTCCCCGGCTGCTGCTGGCCGCCGAGACCGATCTGGCCACAATCCTCGGGCAGGTCGAGCACGCTCAGCCCAGCCTGTTGATCGTCGATTCGGTGCAGACCGTGGCCAGCGACGCCGTGGACAGCTCGGCGGGCAGCGTGTCACAGGTGCGTGAGGTGGCGGCCTCCCTGATCCGGGTGGCCAAGGAGCGGGCGATGGCCACTGTGCTGGTCGGTCACGTCACCAAGGACGGCGGCATCGCCGGTCCGCGGGTGCTGGAACACCTGGTGGACGTGGTCTGCCAGTTCGATGGTGACCGGCACTCCCGGTTGCGGATGGTCCGGGCGGTGAAGAACCGCTACGGGCCGACCGACGAGGTCGGCTGCTTCGACCTGTCCGATGTGGGCATCATCGGCGTCGCCGATCCGAGCGGGCTGTTCGTGTCCCGGCACGCCGAACCGGTGCCCGGCACCTGCGTGACGGTGGCCCTGGAGGGCCGGCGGCCGCTGGTCAGCGAGGTTCAGTCCCTGGTCGCACCGACCGCCGGTGCCATTCCCCGCCGGGCTACATCCGGACTCGAATCCAGCCGGGTGGCCATGGTTCTCGCGGTGCTCGAGCGACGGGTGGGACTGCGGATCCTGGGTATGGACGTCTACGCGTCCACCGTCGGTGGTGCCCGGCTGACCGAACCCGCCTGCGATCTGGCCATTGCGATGTCGCTGGCCGGAGCCTTCACCGACTCGCCGATCCGGATGGACAACGTGGCCATCGGGGAGGTGGGCCTGGCTGGGGAGGTCCGTCCCGTGGCTGGGGTCACCCGGCGGCTGAACGAGGCCGCCCGGCTCGGATTCCGGCAGGCGATCATCCCGGCCGGCTCGGCCGAGCAGGGCCTGGCACCGGAGGGGATGACCCTGTTCGAAGTGGCAGACGTGTCCGCAGCGCTGCGGCGGGCCTCGTTCGCGTTGGCCCCATGAGCAGGCGGACGCTGGAACCGGCGGCCGATACACTCGGCCCCGTGGCTGGGGAGCGCTCCGCAGAGGAGTTGTTGCGATACACCCTGGCCGCGGTCGCTCCCGGTACCACTCTGCGCGACGGGCTGGAACGGATCCTGCGCGGGCGGACTGGAGCGCTGATCGTGCTCGGCTTCGACAAGATCGTGGACGAGGTCTGCACCGGCGGGTTCGTGCTGGACGTCGAGTTCTCCGCCACCCGGCTGCGCGAGCTGGCCAAGATGGATGGCGCCATCGTCACCGATCAGGACGTGACCAAGATCCTTCGAGCCGCTGTCCAGTTGGTGCCGGACTCCTCGATCGAGACCTCCGAATCCGGCACCCGGCACCGCACCGCCGAGCGAGTGGCCAAACAGACCGGCTTCCCGGTGGTTTCGGTCAGCCAATCGATGCGGATCGTGGCGCTCTACGTGGCCGGGATGCGGTACGTGCTGGAAGGCTCGGACGCGATCCTGGGCAAGGCGAACCAGGCCCTGGCCACCCTGGAGCGCTACAAGGCCCGGCTGGACGAGGTGACCAGCACGCTGTCCGCGCTGGAGATCGAGGACCTGGTCACCGTGCGGGACGTGTCGATCGTGATCCAGCGGCTGGAGATGGTCCGCCGGATCTCCGAGGAGATCGCGCACTACGTGGTCGAACTGGGCACCGACGGACGGTTGCTCTCCCTGCAACTGGACGAGCTGATCGGCGGCGTCAGCCCGGATCGCGACCTGGTGGTGCGCGACTATCTGGAAAGCACCCGCCGGGAGCAGCAGATCCACGACGTGACCGAAGCGCTCAGCGACATCCCCTCCAGCGGGCTGGTGGATCTGGGGTTGGTCGCGCGGGTGCTGGGCTTCTCCGCCGGGGCCGACGCCCTGGATGCCGCAGTCAGCCCGAAGGGTTACCGGCTGCTGACCAAGGTGCCGCGGCTGCCGGCCGCCATCGTGGAGCGGCTGGTCGACCACTTCGGCGACCTGCAGAAGCTGCTGGCGGCCAACCTGGACGACCTGATGCTGGTGGACGGCGTCGGGGAGCAGCGTGCTCGCGCCGTCCGGGAAGGCCTGTCCCGGCTGGCCGAATCAAGCATTCTGGAGCGGTACATCTGAGCGAGGCAGACATCGGCCTGCAGCAGCCGTTGCTCGACTGGTACCAGGCCAACGCGCGGGAGCTGCCCTGGCGCGAGCCCGGCTGCCCTCCCTGGCAAGTGCTGATCAGCGAGGTGATGCTGCAGCAGACCCCAGTGTCCCGGGTACTGCCGATCTGGAGGCTCTGGGTCGAGCGCTGGCCCGCGCCGGGCGATCTGGCCGCCGCATCGCCGGGTGAGGCGATCCGCGCCTGGGCGCGGCTGGGCTATCCCCGGCGAGCGCTGCGGTTGCACCAGGCAGCGACCGCGATGGTCCAGCGTCACGGCGGCCGGGTGCCAGAAGATCACGCAGATCTGCTGGCCCTGCCCGGCATCGGTGGTTACACCGCGGCCGCCGTGGCCAGTTTCGCCTTCCGGCAGCGGTATCCGGTGGTCGACACCAACGTGCGCCGGGTGTTCGCCCGATGCCGGCAGGGCCGGGCGCAAGCCGCTCCTGCCCTGACCCGCGCCGAATCCCAGCTGGCGGCGCAACTGTTGCCCACTGACGCCGAGCGCTCGGCTCGGTGGAACATCGCCGCGATGGAACTCGGCGCGCTGGTCTGCACCGCCCGGGCGCCGCGTTGCCAGCACTGCCCCATCGCCGGACAGTGCGCCTGGCGGCTGGCTGGTAGCCCGGCCTACGAGGGCCCGGCCCGGAAGGGCCAGCCCTGGGCCGGAACGGATCGGCAGATCCGGGGGGCGATCATCGCTGTGCTGCGAGCCAGTGCCCACCCGGTCAGCGGCGAACAGCTCCGGCGCGCTGTCCCGGACTCCATGGTGCGCGATCCTCTTCAGCGCCAGCGTTGCCTCGGCGGCCTGATCGATGACGGCCTGGTCGAGCCGCTGGAGGAGGAGCGCTACCAGCTGCCGGGCTGAAGGAGCGGTAGTACGGTTGGGCACTCGTGAGTCCGTATGCCGCGCTGATCGTTGCTGGATTCCGCCGATACTCCGCCTACCCGCTGGCCACGGCGGCGGGCGCGGTGACCAACAGCGTGTTCGGGCTGCTGCGGGCCAGCGTCACCGCCGGCGTGATCGCGGGCGGCGGTGGCGCGGTCGGCGGCTACACCTACGCCACGGCGGTGTCGTACGCCTGGATCAGCCAGGCTCTGATCGCCCCCGTCCATGTGTTCCAGTGGAACGATCTGGCTCTGCGGGTCCGCACCGGTGATGTCGCGATCGACCTGGCCCGGCCGATGAACGTCGAAAGTCAGTACCTGCTGGCCGATCTGGGCCGGGCGGCCTATCAGGTAGTGCCCCGGGCCGCCCTGCCGCTGGCGATCGGCGCGCTGACCTTCGGCCTGGTCCTGCCGGGCGCCCCGCAGCCCTACCTCAGCGGCCTGGTGTCCCTGTTGCTGGCCATTCTGATTTCGTTCAACTGCCGATTTCTGGTCAACCTGGCCGCCTTCTGGCTGATCGACGTCCGCGGCATCATCACCCTCTACGTCGTGATCAGCAACATGCTGAGCGGATTGCTGCTGCCGCTGTGGTGGTTCCCGGGATGGCTGAAGGCGATCGCGTCGGCGACACCGTTCCCGTCGATGCTGCAGGCCCCGGCCGATCTGTTCACCGGCCGGATCGGGGGCTGGACTCCTGCCCTGGGCGTCCTGGGCATTCAACTCGCCTGGGTGAGCGTGCTGTTCGTGACCAGCCAGCTGGTTCTGAACGCGGCCACCCGCAAACTGGTGGTGCAGGGTGGCTGAACGGAGAACCACTGGGCACGCTTATCGCGTCCTGCTCGGCTCGCGGTTACGTGAACAGACCAGCTACCGAACGTCTTTCACTCTCGACGTACTTGGGGCGATCATGATCAGCGTCACCGAATTCGCCGAGGTCTTCGTCGTCTTCCACAATGTGTCAGTGTTCGGTGGCGTCGACTTGAATGCCGCGTTGCTGATATTTGGCCTGTCCTATCTCGCCTTCGGCCTGGCCAATGGATTCGCCGGTAATCTCGACACCGTGCCGCAGTACGTCCGGTCGGGGACTCTTGACGTACTGATGCTGCGGCCGCTCTCGGTGCTGGGTCAGATGCTCACCTCCGAGGTCACGCTGAAGCGGATCGGGCAGTGTCTGCCAGCTGTGATCATCCTCGCGGCCGCATTGGCACGGATCCAGACGTCGTGGTCAGCGGCCACCATCGCCTTGCTGGTGCTGGCCCCGGTGTCCGGAGCGGTGATCTTCGCTGCCCTGTTCCTGGTAGCCGGTTCGATGCAGTTCTGGCTGCTGGACGGGGCCGAGTTCACCAGCTCGATCACCTACGGAGGTGCTTACGCATCATCCTTTTCGCCCGGCGTGATGCCGCTGCCGCTGCGAATCTTCTTTAGCTTCGTCATCCCGTCCACCTTCGTCGGCTACCTGCCAACGGTGAGCATCCTGGGATTGCCTGGCATCCAAGGACTTCCGCAATGGCTGGGCTGGACGCTACCGGTGGTGGCGTTGGTGTCCTGGAGTCTGGCCCTGCTAGCCTGGCGGACCGGATTGCGCCGATACGTTGGGGCCGGGGGATGAGCGATCAGCACGAAGCCGGGGCCGCCCCGATCGCTCCCGTCCCAGCCATCGAGGTCCGCGACCTGGTCCGCGATTTCGCAGTCACCCGGCGTACCGGCGTCTGGCGCCGGACCCGGGTGAATGTCCGTGCCGTGGACAGCATTTCGTTCACCGTCCAACCCGGCGAAGCGGTCGGATACATCGGCGCCAACGGGGCCGGCAAGTCGACCACGATCAAGATGCTGACCGGAATCCTCCGCCCGACCTCAGGCCGGATCCGGACCTGCGGGCTGAAGCCGGTGGCCAGCCGAACCCAGCTGGCCCGCCGGATCGGCGTCGTCTTCGGTCAGCGCTCACAACTGTGGTGGGACCTGCCCCTGGCCGAATCACTGCGTATCCTGGCCGCGCTCCATCGCCTGGACGACGCACGCTATATCGCCCGGCGGGACGCGTTGATCGAACAGCTCGACCTGGTGCCTTTCCTGCAGACCCCGGTCCGGCAGTTGTCGCTGGGCCAGCGGATGCGCGGTGAGATCGCCGCCGCTCTCCTGCACGAGCCCGAACTGGTCGTGCTGGACGAACCGACCGTCGGCCTCGACGTGCTCAGCAAGGAGCGGCTGAGGCAGTTCCTGCGGGCCGAGCACGCCGAGCACGGCCGGACCATCCTGCTCACCACCCACGACATGGGTGATGTGGAACGACTCTGCGACCGGCTGCTGGTGGTCGACCGCGGAAAGCTCGCCTACGACGGCGATCTCGCTCGGCTGGTCAGCCAGGCCGGGGCCGAACGGGTCCTGGTGGTCGACCTGGCCGAGCCGAGCCGCAGCCTGGACGACGTCCCCGGAACCAGCCTGATCAGCACCGAGGCGGGCGGCCTGCGGCAGCGGCTCAGCTTCGCCCCCGGCGCCACCACCGCGGCCCAGGTGCTGGCCGAGGTGGCCTCCCGGGTCCGGGTCCGGGATCTGACCATCGAGGAGCCCAACATCGAGGACGTCGTCCGCCGGCTGTACGCATCCCTGTGAAGCGTCAGAGTTCGCGCAGCATCCGAATGTTGCCCAGGGTGTTGGGCTTGACCCTGGCCAGATCGAGGAACTCCGCGACCCCCTCATCCCCAGATCGCAGCAGCTCGGCGTAGACCTCGGCCGCCACCGGTGTCCCTTCGATCTCCCGGAAACCGTGACGCTCGAAGAACTCGACCTCGAAGGTCAGGCAGAACACCCGGGACACTCCGAGCTCCCCGGCCTGAGTCAGCAGCGCATCGAGCAACTGATGCCCCACGCCTAGGCCGTGCCAGCTGGAATCCACTGCCAGAGTGCGGATCTCAGCAAGGTCCTGCCACATCACGTGCAGCGCGCCGCAGCCGATCACCGCTCCATCGGAGGTGACGGCGACCCGGAACTCCTGCACGTCCTCGTAGTAGGTCACCGTCTCCTTGTGCAGCAGGATCCGGTTGTCGGCGTACCCGGACACCAGCCGGGCGATAGCCGGAACGTCCTGGGTGCGGGTCGCCCGCACGGTGAAAGCAGGATCGGCAGCCATTGCCGGGATCCTTTCACGGCCGAAGCACTAGGTTGTGCCGGTGGCGGTCTCGAATCCAGTGCTGATCATTGTTGGAGCAGGTCCTGGTATCGGCCGGGCGGCCGCTGAGCGGTTCGCGGCCGCCGGGTACGACATCGGCCTGATCGGCCGCCACGCCGATCGGGTGGAGGCGCTGGCCGATACGCTGTCCGAACAGGGCGCGCGGGTCGGCTGGTCGGCCGCGGACGCCGGGGACCCGGCCGAGCTTTCCGGCGCGCTGCAGCGAATGACCGGGCACACCGAACGGGCCGACGTGCTGCTCTACAACGTGGGCGCCCAGCGCGAGGCCTCCCTCCTGGAGACCAGCGCCGATGATCTGGTGGCAGACCTGAGCCGGGGCACGGCCGGGCTGCTCACCGCCGTCCAGGCGATCCTGCCGATCCTGCGGCAGCAGCGGACCGGAACGATCCTGGCCACCGGTGGTGGCGCGGCCGATCACCCGCTGGGCGCCACCATCGGAATCCAGAAGGCCGCGCTGCGCACGCTGGTGTTGTCGCTGGCCCGGGACCTGACTCCGGATGGCGTGCACGTGGCCACCGTCACCATCAACGGATTGGTCCAGCCGGGAACGCCTTTCGCCCCGCAGCTGATCGCGGATCTGTACTGGGACCTGGTCCAGGAGACGGCGGGCGATCCGGCCGCCTGGCGCACCATCGTCCCGTTCGGCGGCGACAGCCGCGGGGGCGACTGATGGCTGAGTTCGTTCTGGTGCCGGGCGCCTGGCTCGGCCGCTGGGCCTGGGACGACGTGTCCCCGCAGCTGATCGAGGCCGGACACGGAGTGCACCCGATCACCTTGACCGGGCTGGCCGAGAAGCAGGGCAGACCGGCCGGGCAGCAGACCCATGTGCAGGACATCGTCGATGTGATCGAGAGCCAGGACCTGCGCGACGTGGTCCTGACCGGGCACAGCTACTCGGGCATCCCGTCCGGTCAGGCCGCCGAGAGGATCGGCGACCGGCTGCAGCGCCTGGTCCTGGTCGACGCCAATGTCCCGGCCGACGGGGTGTCTTTCCTATCGATGTGGCCCGCGGGCCGGGCGATGGTGGAGGCCCAGATCGCCGAGAGCGGCGGCTTCTGGCCACCGCTGGGGCCCAGCGACTACCAGGGCCAGGGCCTCAGCGACGAGCAGATCGAGCGCATAGTCGCGGCCGGGACGCCGCAGCCCGCCGCGACCATCACCGAACCGGCCGTCCTGGCCCGCCCGCTGGCTGAACTCCCGGTCACCTACATCAAGTGCCTGCTGGACGGTACCGAGCCCAGCCCGGACGTGGCCGAACTGCTGCGCAGCCCGAGCTGGGAACTACGCATGCTCGACACCGGCCACTGGCCGATGTTCTCCCAGCCCCATGAACTGGCTCAGGTCCTGCTGGACAGTGCCAGCAGGACCTGAGCGGGTGATCAGTTCGGCCTGAGCTCAGGCCTCCTCGGCCAGCGGCGGGGCGCCCTTTTCCACCGCGGCGGCCAGCTCCGGCAGGTTCGTGCTGCCCTTGGACGCGCCCTTGAAGGTGAAGCGGGAGTTCTCACCCTCGCCCTCAGCGTCGATCAGGACGATCTGCCCGGCCTTGAGATCGCCATAAAGGATCTTCTCCGACAACGCGTCCTCGATCTCACGCTGGATCGAGCGACGCAGCGGCCGCGCGCCCAGCACCGGGTCGTAGCCCTTGACCGCGAGCGCGACCTTGGCCGCCGGGGTGAGCTCGATGCCCATGTCCCGGTCCTTCAGCCGCTCGTCCACCTTGGCGATCATCAGGTCGACGATCTGGATGATCTCTTCCTGCGACAGCTGCGGGAACACGATGGTGTCGTCGACCCGGTTCAGGAACTCCGGCCGGAAGTGCTGCTTGAGCTCCTCGATGACCTTGGCCTTCATCCGCTCGTAGCCGGTCTTGGTGTCGGTGCCGGACTGGAAGCCCATCTGCACACCCTTGGCGATGTCCCTGGTCCCCAGGTTCGTCGTCATGATGATCACAGTGTTCTTGAAGTCCACCACCCGGCCCTGGCTGTCGGTCAGGCGGCCGTCCTCCAGGATCTGCAGGAGCGAGTTGAAGATGTCCGGGTGAGCCTTCTCCACCTCGTCGAACAACACCACCGAGAACGGCTTGCGCCGCACCTTCTCGGTCAGCTGGCCACCTTCTTCGTAGCCCACGTAGCCGGGCGGTGAGCCGAACAGCCGTGACACGGTGTGCTTCTCGGAGAACTCGGACATGTCCAGCTGAATCAGCGCGTCCTCGTCACCGAACAGGAACTCGGCCAGCGCCTTGGCCAGCTCGGTCTTACCGACACCGGTCGGACCGGCGAAGATGAACGAGCCACCCGGGCGCTTGGGGTCCTTCAGGCCGGCCCGGGTACGCCGGATCGCCTGGGACAGCGCCTTGATCGCGTCGTTCTGACCGATGATCCGCTTGTGGAGCTCGTCCTCCATCCGCAGCAGCCGGGAGGACTCCTCCTCGGTCAGCTTGAACACCGGGATGCCGGTCGCCGTGGCCAGCACTTCGGCGATCAGTTCCTCGTCCACCTCGGCGACGACGTCCATGTCACCGGCCTTCCACTGCTTCTCCCGCTCGGCCTTGGCCGCCAGCAGCTTCTTCTCGGTGTCGCGCAGCGCCGCGGCCTTCTCGAAGTCCTGCGCATCGATCGCGGATTCCTTGTCCCGGCGGGTCTGGGCGATCTTCTCGTCGAACTCGCGCAGGTCCGGTGGAGCGGTCATCCGGCGTATCCGCAACCGGGCCCCAGCCTCGTCGATCAGGTCGATCGCCTTGTCCGGCAGGAACCGGTCGTTGACGTACCGGTCAGCCAGAGTCGCGGCCGCGACCAGGGCGCCGTCGGTGATGGAGACCCGGTGGTGGGCCTCGTACCGGTCACGCAGGCCCTTCAGGATCTCGATCGCATGCGACAGCGTCGGCTCAGCCACCTGGACCGGCTGGAACCGGCGCTCCAGGGCGGCGTCCTTCTCGATGTGCTTGCGGTACTCGTCCAGCGTGGTGGCGCCGATGGTCTGCAGCTCACCCCGGGCGAGCATCGGCTTCAGAATGGACGCCGCGTCGATCGCGCCCTCAGCCGCACCAGCCCCCACCAGGGTGTGGATCTCGTCGATGAACAGGATGATGTCGCCCCGGGTACGGATCTCCTTGAGCACCTTCTTCAGCCGCTCCTCGAAGTCACCGCGGTAGCGGGAACCGGCGACCAGCGCGCCCAGGTCGAGGGTGTACAGCTGCTTGTCCTTGAGGGTCTCCGGCACCTCGCCCTTGATGATGGCCTGAGACAGGCCCTCGACCACGGCGGTCTTGCCGACCCCGGGCTCACCGATCAGCACCGGATTGTTCTTGGTCCGGCGGGACAGCACCTGCATGACCCGCTCGATCTCCTTCTCGCGCCCGATCACCGGGTCGAGTTTTCCTTCCCGGGCGGCCTGGGTCAGGTTGCGGCCGAACTGGTCGAGCACCAGCGACCCGGACGGTGTGCCTTCGGCGGCACCGCCGGCCGATGCCGGCTCCTTGCCCTGGTAGCCCGACAGCAGCTGGATGACCTGCTGGCGGACCCGGTTCAGGTCGGCGCCCAGCTTGACCAGCACCTGGGCGGCGACGCCCTCACCCTCACGGATCAGGCCGAGCAGGATGTGCTCGGTACCGATGTAGTTGTGGCCCAGCTGCAGCGCCTCGCGCAGCGACAGCTCGAGCACCTTCTTGGCCCGGGGCGT
Organism: uncultured Kineosporia sp.; assembly: GCA_964250315.1. Lineage (GTDB taxonomy): Bacteria > Actinomycetota > Actinomycetes > Actinomycetales > Kineosporiaceae > CAXUFS01. Next base: position 11,831 of record CAXUFS010000033.1, read on the forward strand.
GAACGGGATGTGGCCGGAGGGGGCCTGCTGGCCCTGGCCGATGATCTCCTGGACCTGCTCACGGACGGCGTCGAGGGAGATCCCGAGCGACTCCAGCGCCTTGGCGGCCACTCCTTCGCCCTCATGGATCAGGCCCAGCAGGATGTGCTCGGTACCGATGTAGTTGTGGTTGAGCATCCTGGCTTCCTCCTGAGCCAGGACAACAACACGGCGGGCGCGGTCGGTGAACCTCTCGAACATCTGCGCTCCTCGTGCGGCCAGATTGGTGAAACAGCGGGTTCAGCTGCCTCGGCTGACCTTGTAGATGCTATCTGCGGCTACGGAAAGAAACACCCCACACTCCGAGAGTGAGACCCTTCCGACACCCGTGCATCGGCCAACGGGCCTTGAACCTTACGTGTTCCGTCTGAGCCGGTCATGGGTCTGTTGTTCGCTGATGGCGGACAGCCCAGGGTCAGCCCAGGGTCAGCCCAGGTCAGCCCAGGGCCAGATCTTGATCTTGATTGATCTTGATTGATCTTGATCAGCGTCCCGCTGACGTTCAGGCGCCCCCTCGAGGAACCGTTCCCGGGCCGGGCCGAGTTCTAGCCGCCCGTGGCCAAGAAGTCACTGGCGGCCGGCCTTCTTTTCGTGCTGAGGTTTATTCCGGCTCAATGCCGGGGATCAAGGGATACGTCAGCCCGTGCTGCCCGGTGGATCATAGGTGCTTCTCGAGGCGTTCCCGATCTTCTGCCCGCTTCTTTTCTCATTACCTTCGGTTTCGGGGGCGACGCCGTCTGCAGTGCCCGAAGATCTGGAGGCAGCCACAAAAGATGCGGCCTTGTTTCACTGAACCCCATCGCCGGCATTACCGCCGTCGTTACTGGAACGGGCCTCATCGGCACCGGCCGGGACCCCGGCGGCAAAAAGCGGGCGGGCGCCACTCCATCAGAGTGACGCCCGTCCAGTGGAGAGCGCTGCGGATCAGCGGCTCAGTGGGCGCCCTCGTAGGCCGACATCACTTCGGACGATACCCGTCCGCGATCGCTGACCTGGAAGCCGTTGTCCCGCGCCCAGGCTCGCACCTGGGTCAGGTCAGGCTTCGCCGGCGCCTTGGTACGCCCCGCCGACCGGCCCCGGCCACTGCGGCCGCCGATCCGGCGAGCATGGCCGACCCAGGTGGCCAGTGCATCTCGCAGCGACTCCGCATTGGCGCCGGAAAGGTCTATTTCGTAGTTCACTCCGTCGAGTGAGAAGGAGACCGACTCCTCCGCTTCCCCGCCGTCCACATCGTCGACGAGAATGACCTGCACTTTCTGAGCCATGAAATATTTCTCCTGAGACAGACAGATTCGTCCTCTGGCAAGCGAGGGCTTGGCGACGAGCATGATGTCGACATTAAGCATTGTCAAGCTGGCGGCCGTTTAAGCTGGTGAATTGCAGCTATTGCCGGCCGGTTTCTTCGTCAGGTTCTCCGGAACCAATCTTCGGGGCTCCAGCAGATTCACCCGTTTGGCTCAACGATTCCAGCCGGGCCTGCGCTATCCGTTCGCGGCGATCGGCCTGCACCATCGCCCGGATCGCGATCCAGAAGATCGCCAGCACCCCGATCGAAGGCACCAGTGCGGTCAGGTAGCCCGTCATTCCGGCTTCACCAAAGGGAACAGAATCGTCTCCCGGACGCCCAGGCCGGTGATCGCCATCAGCAGCCGATCCACCCCGATACCAATTCCACCCGCTGGAGGCATGCCGTACTCCATGGCCCGCAGGAAGTCTTCGTCCATCACCATCGCCTCATCGTCTCCGGCCGCGATGGCCGCGGCCTGAGCTGCGAATCTGTCCCGTTGCAGCACCGGGTCGGCCAGCTCCGAGTACCCCGTTCCCAGTTCGAACGAACGAATGTAAAGGTCCCATTTCTCGGCCAGACCGGGAATCGAACGGTGCGCCCGGGTGAGCGGTGACGTCTCCGCCGGATAGTCCCGGACGAAGGTCGGCTCGAACAGCGAGGGCACGACCAGGGCCTCGAACAGTTCCTCGGCCAGCTTGCCGGGGCCGTAGTGCGCCAGCACCGGCACGTCGTGCTTGGCGGCGAACTCGCTCAGCTGGTTCATCGGGGTTTCCGGGCCGACCTCCTGGCCCAGCGCCTGCGACAGCGCACCGAACAGCGTGATGTCGGTCCACGATCCGCCCAGGTCGTACTCGGTGCCGTCGGCCAGCCTCACCGAGGACGAACCGCTCGCAGCGACGGCGGCGGCCTGCACCAGCTCACGGGTGAGGGTGGCCATGGTGTTGTAGTCGCCGTACGCCTGGTACGCCTCGATCATGGTGAATTCGGGCGAGTGGCTGGAGTCGGCGCCTTCGTTGCGGAAGTTGCGATTGATCTCGAAGACCCGCTCGATGCCGCCGACCAGGCAGCGCTTCAGGTACAACTCCGGAGCGATCCGGAGAAAGAGTTCCAGGTCGTAGGCGTTCATGTGGGTCCGGAACGGCCGGGCCGATGCGCCTCCGTGCAGCACCTGCAGCATCGGAGTCTCCACCTCGACGTACCCGCGGCGGTCGAAGAACTCGCGGATGGCGCGCACCACCGCTGGGCGGCGGCGGGCATTCACCTGAGCCTCCTCGCGAACGATCAGATCGACATAGCGCTGCCGGATCCGGGTCTCCTCGGACAGCTCCTTGTGCAGCACCGGCAGCGGGCGCAGCGCCTTGCTGGCCATCGACCATTCACCGGCCAGCACCGACAACTCGCCCCGCCGTGACGAGATCACCTCGCCGGTCACGGCCAGGATGTCGCCCAGGTCGACATCGGCCTTGAAGTCCGCCAGCGACTGCTCACCGATCTGGTCGAGCGAGAACATCGCTTGCAGCCGGGCGCCGTCCCCCTCCTGCAGGGTGGCGAAGCAGAGCTTGCCCCCGATCCGGATGAACACCACCCGCCCGGTGACGCTGACGATCTCGCCACTGGACTGGCCGGTCTCGAGATCAGCATGGGCGGCCCGCACCTGGGCCAGGGTGTGAGTGCGGTTCACCGTGACCGGGTAAGGCTCGCGCCCCTGTTCCAGCAGACGTGCGCGCTTGTCCCGCCGGATCCGCAGTTGCTCAGGAAGATCAGGTGGCTGCTCGGTCACGCCTCCAGGGTAGTGAGGCCGGGACGACTGACCGGCCGCGGGCGGCACCCTCCGGTTCCACCGGGCGGCAAGTCAGCTCAGATGGCAAGCTTGACTCAGGAAGCTTGATCACCTTGCGCTGATTGAAGCGTGAACGGATGAAGCGCAGAACTGTGGACTCGTCCAGCAGCGGTGCGAGCCAGGTTTGAACGGCCTCTCTGGCCGGAGCACTGAGAGGGTTCCATGTCTCCGTCTCGCCGCCGCCGCCGTGCCTCTCCGGAGTGGGAGGGCCGCGAAGTCATCACCGTGGCCGCCCTGCCCGGCCGGGGCCTGTACGTGCGGCACCTCGGGCATCCCGAGGGCGTGGACGGCGTTCATCGGCCAACCGTGCTGTTGCCGGGAGCACCGCCGCGCCGCTCTGCCTCTTTCGAGCCGCACTGGCTGTCGGACCATCTGGACGACTTCCATCTGGTCCATGTGCATGGGCTGCCACCGCGCCAGTCCCCAGCTGAGACGGCGCATTCGATCGATCTGGTTCAACGGGCCCGGCTGCCCCTGGTGGTCACGCTCTATCACCTGAGCGACCCGTCGGGAATGGACCCAGCCGGTTTCGATGCGCAACTGGACGCCCTGGTTCCCCGGGCCGACCGGCTGTTCACCCTGACCGACTCGGCCGCGGCGCAGGTGCGGCACCGATGGGGCGTGCCGGCCCAGGTGCTGCCTCATCCGCACGCGGTCGACTTCGTCCGGATGCGGCGGGAGCGGCCGCCTCGCTCGCGCCATCGGCTCCTGATCGGCGCCCATCTGGGCGGCCTGCGGTTCGCGGCCGATCCGGTAGCAACGGCCGAGGCGCTGACTGTGGCGGTGGCCAAGATCCCTGATGCCCGGCTGGACGTGCGGGTGCACCATCACCTGATCGATCCGGAGTCGACCCGGTACGAGCCCGCTCTGATCCATGACATCGACCATCTGGTCCGGGAAGTCGGCGGAACCCTGCGGGCCGAGCGGCCGATGACGGATCCGCAGCTGTGGGATTACCTGTACGGCCTGGACGTGTCCTTCGTTCCGCCGCTGGCGGGCTCGCACTCGATCTGGCCGGAGGCCGGTTTCGACCTGGGAACGTGGGTGGTGATGCCACGCAACAGTCACGCCGCCGATCAGCAGCGGGTTTCCGGCTACGAACTGGCCAGCGACGGCACGCCCGACATCACCTCGCTGGTCGGCGCATTCCAGGAGGCCTACGACCGGCCGGAAGCGCCCAAGGCCGATCCATCACAGCGGTGGAAGCAGCGGGTGACGATCGCCGAGACCCTGCGCCGCAGTTACGAGGAGCTGACTGGCCGGAGCGCTCCGCGCTAGATCAGGTCCAGGGCCAGGTCCAGGATCGGCGAGGAGTGGGTGAGCGCACCCACCGACAGGTAGTCGACGCCGGTCGCGGCGTACTCGCGGGCGACGGCCAGGATGAGGCCGCCGGTTGCCTCCAGCTCCACCCCGGCGCCCCCGGCCGCCCGGGCCGCCCGCGTCGCTTGGGCCAGCACGTGCACGCCCATGTTGTCGCAGAGCAGAAATCGGGCCCCGGCCTCGACCGCCTCCACCGCCTCGGCTGCCGTGGTCACCTCGACCTGCACTTCCACGCCGGGAAAGCGCTCGGCGACCAGACGATAGGCGGCCGCGATCGAGCCGGCCGCGATCTTGTGGTTGTCCTTGATCATCGCGACGTCGTACAGCCCCATCCGCTTGTTGACGCCACCGCCACAGCGCACCGCGTACTTCTCCAGCATCCGCAGCCCGGGCGTGGTCTTGCGGGTGTCCAGCACCCGGGTGCCCGTGCCTTCCAGCGCGTCGGCCCAGGCCCGGGTGTGGGTGGCGATCCCGCAGGCTCGGGAGAGCAGGTTCAATGCGGTCCGCTCGGCCACCAGCAGGACCTGGGTCCGGCCACGGAGCACGGCCACCACATCCGCTCGTTCGGCCCGGTCACCGTCCCGGCGCAGAATGTCGGCCCAGGGCACGGGCAGACCGAGCCAGCCGGCCGTCTCGGCCAGCACCACCGGCAGGATCGGCAGCCCGGCCAGCACGCCGGGGGCCCGCGCGACCAGATGGGCCACCCCTTCGGCGTCCGGGCTGACCGTGGCCTCGGTGGTGACGATCAGGCCACCGTGGTCGCCGCGCAGCCGGACC
>CAXUFS010000034.1:0-16330 GCA_964250315.1 uncultured Kineosporia sp.
TTCACCGACGGCGCCGAGTTCGGGCTGGGCGCCGAGGTGGGAATCTCCACCCAGAAGCTGCATGCCCGCGGGCCGATGGGGCTGGCTGAGATCACCTCGACCAAGTGGATCGTGACCGGCGACGGTCACGTCCGGCCCTGACCGGGACGCCATGGAAGGCATCGAGGTTCGCAAGCTCACTCAGCTGGAGGACCAGCACTGGTGGTACCGCGAGCGGCGTCACCTGCTGACTCGGCAGCTGGCCGGGCTGAGGCCCGGCCTCGCGGTCGACGTGGGCGCCGCCGGAGGCGGAAACACTCGTGTGCTGCGGTCTCTGGGCTGGCAGGTAGCGGCGCTGGAGTTCGGTGAGGACGGTGCTCAGGTTTGCCACGAACGGGCGATCCCGGTGGTGCGCGGCGACGCCACCCGGCTTCCACTGCAGCCAGGGGCGCTGGATCTGGTCGTGGCCTACGACGTGCTGGAGCACATCCCGGACGAAAAGGCAGCTGCAACGGGCATTTTCGAGGCACTGCGGCCGGGCGGGACGTTCCTGGCCGCAGTCCCGGCCGACCCCCGGCTCTGGTCGGCGCACGATGACGCGGTCGGTCACGTCCGCCGCTACACCCGCCAGACGCTCGGAGATCTGCTGTCCGGCGCCGGGTTCGAGCTCGAGCCGATGCGGTCGTGGAATGTGCTGCTGCGCCCGGTGGTGGCGTTGCGGCGCCGCTCCAGCACCGGGTCGGACCTGGAGTACCTGCCGAAGCTGTTGAACACGGCCCTGTATGGAGTCGTGGTGGCTGAGCGGTATCTGCCGGTCAGGACCTGGCCCGGGGTCTCGCTGTTCGTCCGGGCCCGCCGTCCGGATTGATGGTCAGAACGTGTTCATCGCCGGAGTCGTAGGCGATGTGATAGGTCGGCCGTCCTTGCAGCTGGGTGTACAGCCGGCCGACGTACTCGCCCAGCAGGCCCAGGCAGAGCAGCTGAACCGCCCCGACGCTGGCCACGGCCACGAAGGTTGAGGTCCAGCCGGGTGCGGTGTAGAAGCCGGTCAGCTTGGCCACGATCGCGAAGATCAGCAGGCCCAGGGTCACCAGCGCGCCACCCAATCCGAACCAGGTGGCCAGCCGCAGCGGGGCCACCGAGAAGCCGGTCATGCTGTCCACGGTGAGCCGGACCATTCGCGACAGCGGGTACTTGGTCGCGCCAGCGGCGCGTTCGCCCCGCACATACGACACCTGGGTGCTGGGAAAGCCGAGGGCGGGCACCACCAGCCGGAGCACCCGGTTCTGCTCGGGCAGCCGGTTGACGGCGTCCACCGTGGCCCGGCTCATCAGCCGGAAGTCTCCGGCGTCCGCGGGCACGTGCTGGCCCACCAGCCGGCGCATCGCGCGGTAGTACAGGAAGGCCGACGCCCGCTTGAACCGGGAGTCGGAACTGCGGTCACTGCGCACGCCATAGACGACGTCGGCCTGCTGTGACCGGGCCTGCTCCAGCATCGTGGCGATGGTCTGCGGCGGATCCTGCAGGTCGGCGTCGATGGTGGCCACCCAGTCTCCCCGGGCCCGGGCCAGCCCGGCCGAGAGGGCGGCCTGATGCCCGGCATTGGCCCGCAACCGGACCACGCGCAGCTGGGCCCAGTCGCGCCGGGCCTTCTCCAGCAGGGCTGGAGTGGTGTCGCGGCTGCCGTCGTCAACGACCAGCACTTCGTAGGTCTGCCCCAAGCCGTCCAATACCGGCCTCAGCTGCTCCACGAACAGCGGGATCATCGCCTCCTCGTCATACATCGGCACCACCACGGACAACCCGGGGGGGAGAACGGACGACGACTCGGGGATCACCGTTGCCAGGGTAGTGGCCGCCGCGAACGCGGCGCGTGGCAGACTCTGCGGTACGCGCGACCACCGGAAGGAACGTGATCGGGATGCTTGCAGTGGCCTTGTACGCCGCCGCCACCAACACCGTTGACCAGGAGCGCGAGCTGCCGATGCCCGCCTGGGCCTTCGGCGTGATCGCCCTAGCCGTGTTCGCCAGCCTGCTGGCTGTCACCTACGCCTTCCGCAGCATCGGCACCAAGCACAGCATGCTTAGCGAAGGCGCCTGACCTGGCCGCAGTGCCAGGCTCTCGCAGTCAGATGTTCGGCCCGCGCATCGGAGTGATGGGCGGCACCTTCGATCCGGTTCATCACGGTCACCTGGTGGCCGCCAGCGAGGTCGGCAGCCGGTACAGCCTGGATGAAGTGATCTTCGTCCCTACCGGCCAGCCCTGGCAGAAGTCCGAGCGGCAGGTCTCTCCAGCCGAGCACCGGTACCTGATGACGGTGATCGCGACGGCATCCAATCCCCGGTTCACCGTCAGCCGGGTCGACATCGACCGGCCCGGGCCGACCTACACCATCGATACCCTGCGCGATCTGGCCGCCGAGCGAACTGGCTCGGAAATGTTCTTCATCACCGGCGCTGACGCCTTGGAGCAGATCCTGTCCTGGAAGGACTCCAACTCCCTGTTCGAGCTGGCGCACTTCATCGGCGTCACCCGGCCCGGGCACCGGCTGGACCGGTCTGGGTTGCCCGAGGATCGGGTCAGTCTGCTCGAGGTGCCCGCACTGTCCATCTCGTCCACCGACTGCCGCGAACGGGTGTCCAACGGCCGGCCGGTCTGGTATCTGGTGCCGGACGGCGTGGTGCAGTACATCTCCAAGCACGGGCTCTATCAGGACCTCGGCTAGGGTGATCTGACGTGACAGCTTCTGACCGTGCCCTGGAACTGGCCGCAATCGCGGCCCGGGCCGCCTCCGACAAGATCGCCGACGACATCGTCGCGATCGACGTCAGCGAGCATCTGGTGATCACGGACGTCTTCGTGCTCGCATCGGCGCCCAATGACCGGCAGGTCCGGGCGATCGTGGAGGCTGTCGAGGAGGCCATGAGCCGGGCCGGAGTCAGTCCGATCCGGCGCGAGGGCGAGCGCGCGGGCCGGTGGGTACTGCTGGACTACGGCGAGGTTGTCGTGCACGTGCAGCACGCGCAGGAACGTGAGTACTACTCACTGGAGCGACTCTGGCGTGACTGTCCGGTGGTGGCGCTCCCGGCGGACGTCGTCCCAGCTGGCTCGTCTGTTCCGCTGGCCGAGTGACCGCGGCCCGGGTCCTCCTGTGGCGGCACGGCCGGACCGCCTACAACCACGAGTCGCGGTTCCAGGGACAGCTCGACATCCCGCTGGACGAGGTGGGACTGGCCCAGGCCGAGCGCGGCGCCCAGCTGCTGGCCGGGCAGATCGCCGAGTTCAGGGGCGAGCCGCTCCGGCTGCTGACTTCGGATCAGTCCCGGGCGTCGGTGACCGCTGGCGCCCTGGCCCGGTTGCTGAGCGTGGTCCCCGAACCGGACGCTCGGTTGCGGGAGATCGATGCCGGATCATGGGAGGGGCTGACCACAGCCGAGATCAGTGCGAAATGGCCGGAGGACTACGCGGCCTGGCGGCGCGGAGATGCCGTCCGGCTGGGCGGTGGTGAGAGCCGGAAGGAGGCCGCGACCCGGGGTGCGGCCTGCATCACCGAGGCGGCGGAGTCGATGGACGGCGGGACCCTGGTCTGCGCCTCGCACGGGGCAACCCTGCGCGGTGCCATGTTCGTGCTACTGGGCTGGCCGTCGCAATCGTGGAACCGGTTCGAAGCGCTGCGCAATGCGCACTGGGCGCATCTGCAGTGGATGCCCTACGGCTGGCGGCTGGCGGCGTACAACCTGGGCGGTGCTCTGAACGAGTACGAGCCTTCGGCTGAGACGTCGGAAGCCGGCATCTCGCAGACGCCGAGCTGAGTCCGACCCGCCGGGCGAATCGATTTGGAGCCGGGCCGGGCGGACCAGATACACTCAGGTCCGCTTCACAGGCTGGTCGTCAAGCCGGTCCTTGTGTTGAGGCGGGGCTGTGGCGCAGCTGGTAGCGCACCTCCATGGCATGGAGGGGGTCAGGGGTTCGAGTCCCCTCAGCTCCACCGAAGTCATCTGGTACAGCTAGATGAATGACCAGGTCAGAGGCCCTTCTTGAGAACAGGGGCCATTGGACCGCATCCGGTCCCCAGGTCCTCCACCCCTGGCCCGGTCCGGTACCCCTTCAGCGCCCTCCCTGCGCAGAGTCGGGGAAGGTATGACCCCGCCTCAGTACACGGTGTGAAAGGCCGGGTAGACCTCGACATCATGCGCCGGGCCGGTTAGCCGCCGACAGCGGAAGACCCACCGCGGCGGTACAGCCAAGCCCGTACTACACGACGTCGGACGCGGCGCACTGGTCGTCGTCGTCCAACCTGACCTACGAGCAGGCCAGGCAGCGGGCGGCAAACCCCAGCCTTCTGACTGCCGGGCATCGATGTCAGGGCCGGGGAAAGCGGGTGTGCATCACCCAGGTGCTCGCCTGTTCAGCGATCTGTTCAGATGTCGTTCGTGGCCGGCCCAAGGTGGCCAGTCACCCAGAGCCGGCGCCGTCCCGAAGGAGGCGGGAGCGTGTCGTTTGGACAGTGTCAACCAAGCGTTTATCGAGGTTCGCCGTCCGGTTTCACCCGGTGCTGGTTGCCTGCCTGCATGGTGCGAAACGTGGCCAAAGGCCCAGTGACAGTCGATGAGTACGGCGAGTGGAACCAGGCCCAGCTCGCCCGGCACACCGTCAGCCGCCGTACGTTGCTGCGCGGCGCGGTGGGAGCCGGAGCACTCACGTTGCTGCAGTATCCGCCAGCTCGCGCGGCCTTCCTGGGTGCCGGAGGAAGGCCGGGCGCCAGTGGCACTGTCATCTCGGGGCGGCACCTGTCGCTGGTGAACGATGAGCACGGCGACCCGGCCAACGCGATGCGGATGACCGCGCAATTGGCCAGCCCCGACGGGCATCTGCCGTCCGGGCTGCGGGCGATCGTCGAGGTGGGGATGGGTCCTGGTCAGTATGGGCACCGCGTGGAAGCCGAGATCGTCCACCTCCTGGGGGCGTACGCGATTCCGGGCGGCCCAGTGGGCAGCCAGTTCTACGTCAAAGCTGAAATCACGGGCCTTCAAGCGGGTTCGGTGTACCACTATCGGTTCCGGCTCTCGGACGGCGCGGTGTCGGGGAGCGCGTACTTCACCACCGCCCCCGGCCGCGACCTGCTCGGCAGCACGCATTTCGCGGCGGAACCGTTCACGTTCACCGCGTTCGCGGATGTCGGCACCAATCTGCCGCCCACAGACCCGGAATACGCCTGGGGCCAGGACCCCGCAGTCGTCACTGAAAACGGCGGAACCTGGCAGGCCGGGGTGTTCGACGACAACTACTACAAGCCCGATGATCCGGTGGCCGGCGCCGGTGGCAGCGACCCCACCCCGGCGGCCACTCAAAGTAAGGCGATGGGCCGCCAGCGGCCCGCTTTCACACTGCTGGCCGGAGACATCTGCTATGCCGACCCCGCGGGCAGCGGGCTGCCTGCCAGCGACGTCGGGCTGCCGGGATCGGCGGCCCCTCCGGGAACCAACGCCTACGACCCCTACGTGTGGGACGTGTTCCTCAATCAGATCGAATCCGCCGCTGCCTATTCGCCGTGGATGTTCGCCACCGGCAACCACGACATGGAAGCGCTGTACAGCGATACCGCGTTCATCGGCGACAGCCCGACCCACGGCTACGCCGGACACGCCAAGCGGCTGGACCTGCCCAAGAACGGCCCTCACACCTGTCCATCCGTCTACAGCTTCAGCTACGCCAACGTCGGGGTGATCTCGGTCGACGCCAATGACCTGTCAGCCGAGATCCAGACCAACACCGGCTATTCCGGCGGGGCGCAACTGCGGTTCCTGGAACGCACCCTGAGGCACTGGCGCACCAGCGCCGAGGAGTCCCAGAAGATCGACTTCATCGTGGCGTTCTTCCACCATTGCGCCTACTCCACCACTCTGAATCACGCTTCGGACGGCGGAGTGCGCGCTGCCCTCGACGACCTGTTCTCCCGGTACCAGGTGGACGTGGCCATCCAGGGGCACAACCATGTGTTCGAACGCAGCGACCCGATCAAGCACGGTCAGCGCACCACGGCCGCTCCCGATGGCTCCACCATCCACCCCGCCGCGGACGGCGTCACCTACTACACCGTCGGATCCGGCGGCCGTCCCCGCTACGCTTTCCAGCCCGCGCCCAGCGCCGCCAACCCTCCGCCTCCCGGCGTGGTCCCCACCGGTCCCCAGCTGCTGGCTTCTGGGCAGCGGTACCGCGGTTATCAGCCACCCGGCGGAGCGAACACTGCGGAGAACAACACCGAGAACGTCGTGAACAGCTACGTCTGGTCCACCAGCGGCACCACAGTGAACCCAGCGGGGTACCCCTCCGGGACCAAGGTTCCCGAGACCGTCGACTGGTCACAGGTGCGCTACGACGCCTACGCCTTCATTGCCGTCGACGTGAAGCCCGCTCGGAAGGGCCACCAAACCACCATGACCATCCGCACCCTGGCCGACGCACTCCCCGGAAGCGGACGCGCCTTCACCGAGATCGACCGGCTCATCCTCGCCCGCACCGCAGGACAGGGAACCATCCTGCTTCAGCCATAGACCATCCAGCGGCTTTCTGGTGATCGCCGCTCACTCCTGACCTGGACCCGGGGACGCCTCCAAGCCTCGCACCACCACCGCGCGCGGGGACGCCCTGCGGTTTGCCGGGACGGATACCGGCGTCGGATCCTGGCAGCAGCCGAACCCCGCCGCGGTAGGGAGCACCGACCTGCACCAGCCGGGCAGCAAGGCTCATGCCCGTACGTTCCATCACCGCAACGGCCTGCGGTGAAGGAGGCTCACCCGGTATCCGTCCCAGCGTCGGGCACACCGCCACGCCAGCCGCGGCCAGTACGTCGATCAGCTCGGCTGGCGTGCGCAGTCCCCGGTCAGTCAGGCAGGTGCAGTCGATCAATCCGGCGACGGCGGCCAGCCGGAAGCATCAATCAAGCAGACCCAATGCCGCAGTCAGCGGGCCGTTCCGGCTCCGAGGTTCACCGCACGGGTGCCACGGCGGACTGCATGACATCGGCCGCGCGTTCCCAGGCTCGGTGCAGGCCCAGAGCCGTGACGAGTTCGTCGCTGAAGGGCTTGGCGGGTGAGGTGCCGATAACGATGCCCGGGCCGTCCTGCGGAATCCCGCAGGCTTCGAGAATGTCTGTTCCGTCGCCCCACGCCGCCAGCGCCTTGCAGTGCCGGTAGGCCTCCTGCAGCAGCAGAACGAGTTTGATGTCGGTGGAGGGTGCGGTCCCGCCGGCGACGACCAAGGCATCGAATTCAATCGAACGGGCGGTTGCGAAGGTCCGGCCGACAACCTGCTGAGTCTTGCCGCGCTTCAGTACACCGCCTGCCGGTGCGATGACATGGACGGTGGCCCCTTTCTTGACAGCTGCCTTGCGCAGCTTGTCAATGCCGGCCAAATCCGATCCAGCGTCGGCGATCACGCCGATCTTCCGGCCGCTGATCGGGCCGGGCTCGGTGACGATCTGCGACAGCGCCGGAGAGAGCAGGCCCTCTTCGGGTGGCGAACCGGCCGGAGCTGGTAGTCCAAGATTGGCGGCGACCTGAGCGCAGAGGTCTGCGTCGACGTTGGCCAGCACCTGGAGCTGGCGCTCCTTGATGGACTGCTCGTAGACCTTGCCGAGTTCGAAGCTGAACGCCTCAACGATGTGGGCCTGCTCCAGCAGGGTGAGGCTCCGGTAGAACATGGCCGGCTGACTGAAATGATCCTCGAACGAAGCGGGGCTGGCTCGCACTGCTGTTCCGTTGATCGGCCGCGCTGTCTGGACGTATCCACCGTCGTCGTCGCCGGCTTCCAGGGGCTGGTCGCCCTCGATGCCGTTGGGCTTGTAGGCCACGACACCGGTGTGGATAGCGGTCTGATGCATTCCGTCTCGGAGCATGTCGTTGACCTGTGCGTGCGGACAGTTGATCGGCAGCTGGGAGAAGTTCGGGCCACCCAAGCGGGTCAGCTGGGTGTCCAGGTAGGAGAAGAGCCGGGCCTGCATCAGCGGATCGTTGGTTACCTCGATGCCAGGCACCAGATTGCCGGTGTGGAAGGCGACCTGCTCGGTCTCAGCGAAGTAGTTGGTTGGATTGCGATCGAGGGTCAGCTTGCCGATGAGCTGCACCTCGGCCAGTTCCTCGGGAACCAGCTTGGTCGGATCCAGCAGGTCGATTCCCTCGAATGCATCGGAACCGTCGTCCGGCATCACCTGGATGCCGAGCTCGTATTCGAGCGGAGCGCCGTTCTCGATGCCGTCGGCCATGTCGCGCCGGTGGAAGTCGGGATCGACCCCAGCGGCGATCTGAGCTTCTTCCCACACCAGTGAGTGGATTCCGGCCACCGGCTTCCAATGGAACTTGACCAGGCTGGTTTCGCCGTCCGCGTTGACCAGCCGGAACGTGTGGACGCCGAACCCTTCCATGGTCCGGTACGAGCGCGGGATGCCCCGGTCGCTCATGTTCCAGAACACGTGATGCGTGGCCTCGGTGTGCAGCGACACGAAGTCCCAGAACGTGTCATGAGCGGACTGGGCCTGCGGGATCTCACGGTCCGGGTGTGGCTTGCCCGCATGGATGATGTCGGGAAACTTGATCCCGTCCTGGATGAAGAAGACGGGAATGTTGTTGCCGACCAGATCGAAGTTGCCTTGATCGGTGTAGAACTTCACTGCGAAACCACGAGTGTCCCGGACGGTGTCGGCCGATCCGCGTGAACCAAGGACGGTGGAGAACCGCACAAAGACGGGTGTCTGGCGGCCCTCTTCGGTCAAGAAGGCGGCCTTGGTCACCGAGGCGGCCGTGCCGTACGACACGAACGAGCCATGGGCGGCGGCGCCGCGGGCGTGTACCACCCGCTCCGGGATCCGCTCGTGATCAAAATGAGTGATCTTCTCCCGGAGATGGAAGTCCTCCAGCAGGGACGGGCCCCGCTCACCGGCCTTGAGCGAGTGATCAGTGTCCGGCAGGCGGACTCCCTGCGCGGTGGTCAGGTACCGCCCCGCCTGGGCGCGAGCATCGACAGCGCCGGCCGGCGCGGTCACCACACCAGTGGCGCTGGCCGGCTGGGGTGCACTCTGATCCGGTTTACGAGGTGAAGGCATGGTGATACTCCTGCAAGGCTGAGGCCGAAGATCGAAAGATTCGGGAAGGGCACGCCGCCCGCGGGCAGCGACCAATCGTGTGCCAGGACACAATCACGCATCCTGCGGGTCTGCACTTCCAGGAACACTGCTCAAGGCTGCCACCCGGCGGGTCCATCGCGTGGGAGGTAGATCGACGGGCGTTGCTGGCAGCCCTGCGATAGCTCTGGTCGCATCCAAGCTTGAGCTCGACGGGAGATCTGATGACGAACGGAAAACCGCTGGCGCTGGTGACCGGCGCCTCCAGCGGGATCGGTTATGAGCTGGCCAAGCAGTTCGCCGAGAACGGATTCGATGTCCTGATCTGTGCCGAGGACGCAGCGATCGAGGCGGCCGCCCAGTCACTGGATGCGGCGGCCAGCGGAGGCAGCCGGGTCTGGGCGATTCAGGCGGACCTGACCACTGAGGACGGCGTCGAGGCGGTTGTGACGGAGGCCTGGTCGGATGGCCGGCTGGAGGCGATCGCCCTCAACGCCGGCGTCGGCAACGCGGGCCCCTTCGTGCAGTCCTCGCTCGAGGACGACCTGCGGCTGATCGAACTCAACATCATGGCCCCGGTCTACCTGGCCAAGCAGCTGCTGCCCAAGCTGGTGAAGCAGGGATCGGGCAAGGTGCTGTTCACGTCTTCGGTCGCGGCCACTATGCCGGGTCCGTACTACGCCACCTACGCGGCGTCCAAGGCTTTCATCCAGTCCTTCGCTCAGGCTCTGCGGTACGAGCTGAAGGACAGCGGCGTCAGCGTGACCGCGCTGCAGCCCGGCCCGACCGACACCGAGTTCTTCGAGCGGGCCGGGATGCAGAACACCACCGCCGGGCAGAGCAGTAAGGACGACCCGGCCGAGGTGGCCAAGCAAGGCTTCGAAGCACTGATGGCTGGTAAGGACTCGGTGGTCGCGGGATCGGCGATCAACAAGGTGCAGACCGCGGCCGCGGCGCTTCTGCCGGAGACGACGCGGGCGGCCGCGCACGCCAGACAGACCCAGCCGAAGGACTAGCCGGGGGAGGAGGATCAGGACCCAGCGGGCCGCCGGACCCGGCCATACCTGAAGTAGGCGATCGGCACCGCACCCGCTGAGTTGATCAGCACGATAGCGGTCGCCCAGACAGGCTTGGACCCCCTGAGTTGAGCAGCTGGGCGCCGTACCAGGTCTACCAGGGCAGCGACCTTGAGTGCGCCTTCAAGAGCAGCACCCGTGATGATCACCCGGCGCGTCCGGACACTGAGTTCGTTCCATTTCCTGCTGGTCATGCTCCAACTCTTCGCCTGGACGGCCCGCAAGACAACCATCACCGGGTGTCCAGTTCCGGGCTGAGCCGCAGGGTTGTCGCGGCAGCAGCCGCAGTCACCATGGAGGCGCTGGCAGAATTTCCGTACTTGAGGCGGTACGCGGTGTCGATGCTTCGCCGTAGTTCGGCGCTTGCTTCTCCCACGTCCTCGATCGCGGCGCCGGCTTCCAGTCCCGGAACGCGGATCCGGGCCTGCTGCGAGCGCAGCGCAAGACCGAACCATCCGGTGTCGCGCCGGTACCACGATCGCACGTACACCTGCCCATCCGCGCAGACCACCCAGATCGGTGTCCATCGGTGCCAGGCACCGCCGGTGCGCTTGACGGCGATGAGCAGTTCACCGGCCGCATTGATGCGCTCCAGTTCGCGCTCAGACCACGCGGCGGTCAATCCGGAGGCCTTCAGTGCCCGCCTGTCCTGGAGGTCCCCGGCTCTACTACGCCGGCCACCGGGTGCAGGGGCCGCAGATAGGCCCAGGCGAAGAACGATCCAGCGACCACGATCATGACCAGTCCGGTCCACAGGTTGATGTTGATTCCGCCGTCCTTGGCCTGGTCCTCCTTGCTGTTCGAAGTGATGCCCATGATCGTCAGCACGACGCCATAGACGATGAACAGCATCGCGATCACCGTGCGCAGATCGAACAGGGTCGATGCGGCGCTGGCTGGCTCTTCCTCGGACATGCCGGTCACTCCCTAGACAACGATGTAGAGGATCACAGTGAGGGCCAGAACTCCAGCGCCGAGCGTGACCGGCGAGCGGTACCAGCCGTGGTCACCCTGCTCGGGTGGGGCCTTCTCCGCCCGGCTTCGCAGCGACCAGGTCAGGCCCGCCAGATCAGTGTCGGGCTTGGGCTGGGTAACCATCGAAACCACGACGGCCACAGCGATTCCCACCACGAAGGCGGCGCTGGCTCCGACGAAGCTGCCGGCCTGGCTGGACAGGTCCAGCACATCGGTCCGAACCAGGACGTCGACCACCACGGCAGCGATGGTGCCGGAGACCAGCCCGGTCCAGCCGGCCGTGCCGGTCATCCTCTTCCAGAACAGGCCGAGGATGAAGATGGCGAACAGGGGCGCGTTGAAGAAGCTGAACAGCGCCTGGATGTAGTCCATCAGGTTCTGGTAGCCGCCCGCGATGAACGCCGTCCCCACCGCGAGGATGCATCCGGCCACGGTGACCACCCGCCCGACCTGGAGGTAGTAGCGGTCGGATCGGCCGGGCTGGACCCAGTCCTGCCACAGGTCGTAGGTGAACACGGTGTTGAGCGAGCTGACGTTGGCGGCCATGCCGGCCATGAACGCGGCCAGCAGACCGGCCAGCGCCACCCCGAGCAGGCCGTTGGGGAGCACCTCGTTCATCAGCAGGGATAGCGCGTTGTTGTAGGTGACGTCGGTCTTGCCGCCCTGCCTCAGGGTGGTCAGCGCCGGAACCAGCACGCTGGCGATCATGCCGGGGATGACGATCACCAGCGGGATCAAGGCCTTGGGATAGGCGCCGATGATCGGCGTGCGCCGGGCGGCCGACATGTTCCGGGCCGACAGAGCGCGCTGGACCTCGGCGAAATTGGTTGTCCAGTAACCAAACGAGAGCACGAAGCCGAGACCGAAGACAATTCCGACGACCGACAGGAAGTCATTGTGGATCTCCGTCAGCGGCGTGCCCGGCCAGGAGTGCAGCTCGGCTCCATTGCCAGCGGCTGAGACCTTCTGCTTCAGCCCGGACCAGCCGCCGACCCGGGCCAGGCCGGCCACGGTCATCGGAATCAGCAGGGCCAGGATGACGAAGAACTGCAGCACCTCGTTGTAGATCGCGGCGGACAACCCCCCCAGCACGGTGTAGGACAGCACCACCAGCGCGGCGATCGGGATGGCCACCCCCAATGACCAGCCCAGCAGCGCCTCCAGGATCAGGCCCAGCGAATACAGGTTCACGCCGGCGATCAGCACCGACGACAGCGCGAAGGTGACGGCGTTCACCCGCTGCGTGGTGTGGTTGAAGCGCTTGCCCAGGAACTCGGGCACGCTGCGGGCTTCACTGCCGTAGTAGAACGGCATCATCACGATGCCGAGGAAGACCATCGCCGGAATGGCGCCGATCCAGTAGTAGTGCACGGTCGGCAGGCCGTACTGAACGCCGTTGGCCACCATGCCGATCAGCTCGATAGCGCCCAGGTTGGCCGAGATGAAGGCCAAACCGGTCACCCAGGCTGGCAGCGACCGGCCGGAGAGCAGGAAGTCCATGCTGGAGGACACGGATCGCCGGGCCAGCACACCGATCCCGAGCACGATGACGAAATAGAAAGCGACGAGCGAATAATCGACCCAGGTGGTGTCGAGACGCAGGTTCGTTGCAGCCAACATCGTTGTCGGCACCTCCCATGGCGGGCCAGCAAGCTGGCCGGATGGTGTGAACAGGCGCGGATTGCGAGGGTCATTCCGAACGAGAGGGATGGCCGTCAACGCCCGATGCTAATGATCAGTGGTTCGGACGCAACCGCACAGTCCTGGTGACCTTCTCGGCATCCGCCAGCAGCTCACATGTACTGACCCCCATTGACGGAGAAGATCTGCCCGGTGATGAAGCTGGAATCCGGGTCGGCCAGGAACTCCACCACCCGGGCCACCTCATCCGGCTGACCCAGCCGGCCGACCGGGATCTTGGCGACCACCTTGTCCAGTGCCTCCTGGGGCACCGCGGCCACCATGTCAGTGGCGATGTAACCGGGGGCGACGTCGTTCACCGTGATCCCCTTGGGCGCGGTCTCCTGAGCCAGGCTCATGGTCAGCCCGAACAGGCCAGCCTTGGCCGCGGCATAGTTGGCCTGGCCGATGTTGCCGGCCTCGCCGATGATCGAGCTGATGTTGATGATCCGGCCCGAGCCGCGGTCGAGCATGTGCTGCAGAACCCCGCGGCACAGGTAGAACGCTCCCGACAGGTTCACCTGCACCACTCGATCCCAGTCCTCGGGCGCCATTCTGCGCACGGTGCGATCGGCGGTGATACCCGCGTTGTTCACCAGGATGTCGAGGCGGCCATGTTTCTCCAGCACCTCACCGATCACTCGTTCGCAGTCACCGGACGACCCGATGTTGCCCTGGTGGATGCTGATCTTGTCGCCGAACTCGTCAGCGAAACGCACCGCCCCGGTTGAATCCCGCGAGTAGCCAGCGGCGACCACCACCCCGCGGCCCACCAGCCGGCGGCTGATCGCGGCGCCGATTCCTCGTACCCCGCCGGTCACCAGAGCGACCTGACCTGTCATCTCGGCCATCTCGACCTCCGCGTCGTCGTCCGGCTTCGAACATGACGCCGAGGTGCCGGTTTTGTCCAGAGGGGGCGATGCCAGGACCGGGGCCGAAGAGTGGGGTGAAGCTGCGCGGCCGCGGATGCACCCCCGTTCATTCCAGCGCCGGGTTCGTTGATGTTTGATGGTCGTATGGCCCGCCGACGCCGCCAGCACTCTGGACGCGCTTCGATGAGCTCGCACGATCTGTCCGGCGATGACGTCGCCGCGCGACTTCATCCCACCGTGCAGCAAGCGGTTTCGCGCTTCGGACTGGCTCCGGACAGCCGGCTGACGCTGCTGAATGTCAGCGAGAACGCCACCTTCGCAGTGGATGACCCGTCGACGGGCACCCGCAGAGTGCTGCGCGTGCATCGGCGCGGCTATCACGACACCGCGTCCATTGAATCCGAGCTGGCCTGGCTGGAAGCGGTGCGGCACCAGGCCGGGCTGATCACCCCTCGGGTGATCGCGGCCCCGGACGGGCAGCGAGTGCTGGTGCTGCCCGAGGACGGTCACGATGAACCGCGCCACGTCGTGCAGTTCGAGTGGTTACCGGGTCACGAACCGGACCTGCGGGACGCCGCCCTGCCCGAGTGGTTCGGGCTGCTCGGCGCGGTCACCGCCCGCCTGCATGTCCACGTCCGTGAATGGTTGCCACCGGGACACTTTCGCCGCTTCGCCTGGGACTATGAGGCCGCTTTCGGCGACGTCGCCCGCTGGGGACGGTGGCAGCACGGCATGGCTGTGGGGGATTCCGAGCGAGCGATCCTGGCCCGGACGGACCAGACCCTGAGAGAGCGGCTGACCCGGTTCGGCCGCGGCCGGGACCGGTTCGGCCTGATCCACGCCGATCTCCGGCTGGCGAACCTGCTGGTTGATCACGGCCAGACTCAGGTGATCGATTTCGATGACTGCGGCTATGGCTGGTTCATGTACGACTTCGGTTCCGCGGTGAGCTTCTTCGAGCACGATCCGCGGGTGCCGGAGCTGATGGATTCCTGGGTCGGGGGCTACCGGACGGTTCGCCCGCTGAGCTCCGCCGACGAGCAGGAGCTCCCGTCATTCGTGATGATGCGACGGCTGCTGCTGGTGGCCTGGATCGGGTCGCATTCCGGGACCGAACTGGCCCGGTCCATGGGCGCCCAATATACGGCGCAGAGTTGCGATCTGGCCGAACAGTATCTGAGCCGATTCGGCTGAAACCTCGGTCACCCCGGCGGTCGCTGGGTCACCCCGGCGAGGACAGCGCCGGACGTTCCAGCCCAGCTACCGGTCAGGGTGAACGGCGACAGCACGGCTGCACCCACCACCCGGGCCACCGTCACCCGCAGCTGGCCGGCCTGGATCACCGAGGTCTGACCGGCGTCACGTACGGTAAGAGCCAGAATGCGCGGCACCGCTGTGCCCGGTGTCCCACTGCCGGCCACGGTGACGCTGGGCGGCTGGCGGTGCACCCCGTTCTCGTCGCCGGCCAGTTCCTCGGCCTGGGTCCCCCCAGTCAGCACCACAGTGGCCAGCGCCGCCGCGAACACCGGATCGGCACAGGCGTCGTACACCCAGCGGGTGCCCAGCACCGAATGCTGGGCGGTGCCCAGGAGATGCTGATCGGACCCGCTCAGGGGTGCGTCCCGATAGGTCAGGGGTACATGCAGCACGGCGCCGCTGGCCGCTCGCAGCAGGTGGCCCTCCAGGCCGACCCGGTCGTCCGGATCGTCCAGCCGGTACGACGCCAGCCGGTCCGCCTGGCCGGCGCCCAGATCGTGGCACCACTCCCGGCTCGGTAGCCAGCCCTGGATCAGCTCCAGCTTGGAGGGTGTCAGCGTGGCCGTCGCGTGCAGATATGCCATCGGCGGAGCCTATGCCGGGCTCCGATTCTACCGGCCGGGGACGACGACCCCTGATTCGTAGGCGAACATCACCAGCTGAGCCCGGTCCCGGCAGTTCAGTTTGGCCAGCAGAGAACTGACGTACGTCTTCACGGTGCCGTAGCCGATGTGCAGTTCGGCGCTGACCTCCTGGTTCGACCGGCCCCGGGCGATCGCGGCCAGGACCTCGCGCTCCCGCTCGGTCAGTCCGGCCACGGCGGCCGGATCGGCCGGCGCCGACACTGGCAGGGAGGCGAACAGCGTGATCAGCCGCCGGGTCACGCTCGGCGACAGCAGTGCATCACCCCGGGCGACCACTTCGATCGCCTCGATCAGCTGCTGCGGGCGGACATCCTTGAGCAGGTAACCGCTGGCTCCGGCCCGGATCGCGGCCTGCACCAGGTCGTCATCGTCGAACGTGGTCAGCACCAGAACCCTGATGCCGGCGCAGGTCTCGTCGGCCACGATCCGCCGGGTCGCGTCCAGCCCGTCCAAGCCGGGCATCCGGATGTCCATCAGCATCACATCCGGCCTGACCTGACGGGCCAGCCTCAGCGCGGCCCAGCCATCCCCAGCCTGCCCGACCACCTCCAGTCCCTCGGTCGCGTTCAGCAGCACGATGAACGCCCCGCGGACCAGCTCCTGATCGTCCACGACCGCGACCCGGATCACGGCCGCCCTCGCACCGGGAGCCGGGCGCTGACCCGGAATCCGCCGCCGCTGGTGCGGCCCGCGCTGCTTACCGTGGGCGTGCTGGAGTTTCAAGCCAA
>CAXUFS010000034.1:16340-16941 GCA_964250315.1 uncultured Kineosporia sp.
CCCCCGACCAGGCTGGCCCGCTCCCGCAGCCCGATCAGGCCGAAGCCGCCGAACCTGGGCGGAGTCTGATCAGCCGGGCCCCGATCACCGGGCCGCCCCTGACCCGCCACATCGATGTCCAGGTTCGATCCGTTGCGGCTGATCTGGACCGACACCGGCTGTCCGGGCGAGTGCCGCACGGCGTTGGTCAGGGCCTCCTGCACGATTCGAAACGCGGCCAGATCCACGGCGGCCGACACCTCGTCGAAGGAGCCATGCACCGAAAGCTCAACCGACAGGCCAGTTTCCCGCACTCCCTGCACCAGCGGGGGCACCGCAGCCAGGCCCGGCAGCGACGGCTGTGCATCGTCCCCGCTACGAAGCAGCCCGATCACCGACCGGGCCTGGGCCAGGGCCTCCCGGCTGGTATCCGCGATCACGTCCAGCGCTTTCCCCGCCGCCGCCGGGTCGGCCTGAATCAGGTGCGCGCCGACCCCCGCCTGGACGGCGATCAGCGACATGCTGTGCGCCACCACGTCGTGCATCTCCCGGGCGATCCGGAGCCGTTCCTCGGCCACCGCCTGGGCCGCCTGCGCCGCGGCCGCCGCGGCCCGGCTCTCCG
>CAXUFS010000035.1:0-16697 GCA_964250315.1 uncultured Kineosporia sp.
CCCGTGCCCCCCGCCGCTCCCCCACCTCGGCCGCCACGTCGGCGCTGGCCCGGCGCAGCCCGAAGTCGTACAGGTAGCCCATCGTGCCGTCGCGCCGCAGCAGCTTGTGCGGCCGCTCATCGATCACCTCGACTCCGAGATGGCTGAGGTAGGGCAGCACGGCTGACAAGGACAGCGGAGCCCGCCGATAGAGCATCAGTCGCCGGTCGGCAGGCGTGGCCGGGCTGGGGTCCTGCAGGTAGAGCGCGATGTCCCGGTCGCCGGTGGGCGGCTGGGCGAGCAGCTGGCCGAGCCGCCCGACATCGAGGACGGCCTCCTCCGGCTCGGTCACCGCCCGGTAGCTCTCCGGAATCCCGTCGGCCCATTCCCGGATCAGAGCCGGGGCGGCCTCCTCTCCCAGCGCGGCGACCGCCGCGGCCCGGAAGTCCTCTTCCCAGCTGCGGGTGGCAAAGGCGAGCTTGGCCTCCAGGCCCGGCAGGTCCAGCTGGGGCAGGCCGGCGCCCGGCCGGACCCGGATCACCAGGTGCAGCCGGGCCAGCACCGACTCTGAAACCCGCGCTGTGTAGTCCACGTTCACACCGCCCACCGCGGTGCGCAGGATGCTGGTCACGGCTGCCCGGATGGCGGTGGTGAACCGGTCCCGCGGCAGGTAGACCAGGCAGGACACGAACCGGCCGTAGACGTCGGGTCGGATGAACAGCCTGGTCCGGCGGCGCTCCTGCAGCTGCATCACGGAGATGGCGATCTCGCTCAGATCAGCCACCGAGATCTCGAACAGCTCGTCGCGGGGATAGGTCTCCAGGATCTGCAGCAGGTCCTTGCCGGAATGACTGTCCGGACTGAATCCGGCGTCGCCGAGCACGGCCTCGACCGTCCGCCGGACCACGGGGATCTCGAGCACGCTGCCGGTGTACGCGGAGGAGGCGAACAGTCCGATGAACCGCCGCTCCCCCACCACCTCACCGGCCGGGTCGAACACCTTTACCCCGATGTAGTCCAGATAGCTGGTTCGATGCACGGTGGAACGGGAATTGGCCTTGGTGATCACCAGCAGGGTCCGGTCCCGGGCCACCTTCCGCGCCTGCGGATTGAGCTTGCGAGCCTGGCCGTCGCGGACCCGCTGGTCGTGCCGCAGGATGCCCAAGCCGGTGCCGGGGCGCCCCAGCAGCGACTCATCGCCGGGCGCGCCGCGCAGGTCGTACTCCCGGTAGCCGAGGAAGGTGAAGTGGCCCTCAGCCATCCAGCGCAGCAGGGCCGCGCCTTCGGCCACCTCGGCGCCGTCCAGGTCCACCGGCGGATCGGCCTGCAGTCCGGCCGCTATCCGCTGAGCGTTCTGCCGCATCCGGGGCCAGTCCTCCACCGCGATCCGGACGTCCTCCAGCACCCGGCGCAGTCCGGCGGCGATCTCGTCCAGCCGCTGGCCACCGCTTTCCCGGTCGATCTCGACGTGGATCCAGGACTCGATCGCGGCGTCCCGGGGCAGCTGCGCCGGGGATTCGGCCGGTGGTTCGGCTGACCGCTCATGGCCCGGGATGTCAGCGGGTACGCCGGCGAAGAACAGCAGATCGAGCAGATTGCCGGTCAGATCGCGGCGGACCGCCACCTGCGGATGAATGACCAGGTGCATCTCACAGCCCAGCCGGGCCAGTTCACCGTTGACCGAGTCGACCAGGAACGGGACGTCGTCGGTGACGATCTCGATCGCGGTGTGGCCAGTGCTCCAGCCGTCCTGCTCCTGGCTGGGGTTGAACACCCTGACCACCGCGGTGCCAGGCTCACGCACCTTCGCGGTGGCCAGGTGGGACAGGGCCAGTCCGGCGTAGTCCTCCGGCCGCTGTTCACGCAGATCCTCCAGCGCGAGCGAGCGCAGGTAGCCGTGGATGTACTCGTCCCGCCGGGCCGGGCTCATCCCAGCCGGCCCACCCTGGGCGCCGGCGGCGGATCGGCCGATGTCGTCGAGCATCGCCAGCCGATCGGCTCGCGACGACGCCAGCATCAGGACCCCACCCGCCATGACACTCCAGCCGTGAAATGCTGCCGGCCACGCACAGGCTGTGAATGGCCGGACCCGACACTACTCGGGCGCCGGGGGCCGGCCGAGCCGGGCCGAACCTGCAGCCTCCGGCGCGTTGGGATGAAAAATGTCACCTAGCAGCCACTCTGGGCCCATGCTGGCCCTCTGACCCCAATGCCGGACCCGATCGAAGGAGCAACTCGTGCGGTTCACCGCGCAGATCAGTTACGACGCGCCCCCGGACGCCGTTTTCGCCATGCTGACCGACCAGGCGTTCCAGGATCGCAAACTCGCGGGCACCGGTTCGCTGGAGTACAGCAGCAGCATCGAACAGACCGGCGAGGCTGCCGTGATCCGTACCAGCCGCACGCTGCCGACCGACCGGATCCCTGAAGCGTTCCGCTCCGCCTTGGGCGGCAAGCTGACTGTGCTGCAGACCGAGTCGTGGTCGGCGCCCTCCCCGGACGGATCCAGGACCGGCACCGTGGGCGTGCAGATACCGGGTGCGCCGCTGAAGATGAACGGCACCCTGACCCTGGCCACCAACGGCCGGGGCGGAACCATCGAGAACGTGAACGCCGATCTGAAGGCCTCGGTACCGCTGATCGGTGGCCGGATCGAGAAGGCGGCCGAACCGGCGCTGCGGGCCGCGATCGACGTCGAGCAACGGCTCGGGCAGCAGTGGCTGGCCGGTCAGTGAGCCACTCATGCTCATGACACCTCGGACATCGCCCACAACGGATCCGCTCTGCCCAGGCCCGTCCAGTCATCTCTGAGATGGTCGAGGCTCACGCCGTCACGGTATATCGAACTGCTGGGCACACGGTTCAGCCGAGCAGGTCGTCCAGCTCGGTGATGTCGAACCAGAGCAGATCGCAGCCCTCGGCCTGGCTGACCTCGAACTGCGCGTCGTCGTCGCCGGCGTTCGCGGCCGGCAGTGCTTGCACCGCGGCTTGGATGATCGGCTGTGAGGACGACTCGTCGACGTGCAGGCTGACCACCGCCCGCAAGGGGATCGGCCCGGTCAGCCGGACCGCGGACCGCTCTGCGCCGGCCCGCCCGGGAGTGAGCAGTGACACTTGCGCGTCGGGCACATCGGCCGCCACCACCAGACGCAGCGCAGGCGCCTGGGGCTCGTGGGCCAGCAGTTCGAGGCTGCCCCGGGCGGCGTCCAGCAGTGCAGCGAACTCGAGGTCCTCGATATCGTCGTCCACGTACCACTCCCGCACCATTGGGGTGACGGCGTACCCGTGCTCGACCTGGAACGCGCCGTGATCCCGCGCCTGGGCCAGCGCGGGCAGGGTGGCCGGCAGGTAGATCCGCATCAGCCCAGATCCATGGGAGCCGGGCGGGCCTTCAAAGCTGTCAGCACGGTCTGATAGCCGGACTCCATCACTCGCCCCCGGGATCGCGCCGCCATCAGGTTGAAACCCATCAGCTTGAGTTCGGCCCGGCCGGGGCCGATCACCGTGACCGCTATCCCCGCCGCCTGCAGCAGCCGGGCCTCGGCCAGGCAGCGCCGGGTTGCCGCGACCCGCAGCCGCCGTTCCAGCCGGGTGCGCGGATCGGCCGGATCGTCGTAGCGCAGTGACACCATTGGCGCGACGATGATGACCTCGTCCAGTCCCGAATCCACCAGGAGATCGGCGTTGGTAGCGGACCAGGCGCCGCCGTCGACGTAGCGCCGGCCGCCGATCGTGACCGGCTCGAACCAGCCGGGGATCGAGCAGGAAGCGGTGACGGCGTCGGACAATCCGGCTGCAGGCGCACCCGCCGCTCCGAAGACCACTCGGTGGCCGGTCTGATAGTCCAGGGTCACCGCCCGGTAGCCGGGGTGGTCGGGCCACGCACCGCGGGGAAGCACCGATTCAATCAGTTCGCGGACGCCGGTGAGCGCGCCGCGGCCAGCTGGGGCGAGCCCGGTCAGCCAGGCGGTGAGGGGTAACTGGCGCAACGAGCCCAGGTTGTACCGGATGATTTCCGGGCTGCCGGGCCGCAGCCCCGGGCGGCGTGGGTGCGAGGGCACAACGAACTGACTGGCGGCCTGATTGCTGGCTTGATTGCTGGCTTGATTGCTGGCCTGATTGCTGGCCCGATTGGGGGCCTGACTGCTGGCCCGATTGGGGGTCTGATTGAGCTGGCCGGGGCCCCGTGGGATGCTCGACGAGCTGGACGCAGCCTGGTTCCGCCACCGGAACCGGGCTGCTGACAAAGGTTTCGCTGACCGTACCGAGGGCTGACGTACGGGCGGCTCGAGCGGCCGGTCTGCTTCCCATCCGCGTTGAGTGGCGATGCTGACTCCGGCTGCCAGCAGCCCCCCGACCACCGAACCGGCCGAGGTGCCGATGATCAGCTCGGCATCCTGAGCGTCGAGTCCGCGCCCGTGCTCCAGAGCGGCCAGCGCTCCGATCAGCCAGGCGGCGCCCAGCACACCCCCACCACCGAGTACCAGCCCCCACCGTCCATGTCCACCCTCGCCACCCGGGTCACCCTCGCCACCTGGACCATGCGGACCGGGGGCGCTGCCGTCCAGCCTGAGCAGGCCGGCCCCGGGATCGGAGCGGATGGCGGCGATAGACAGGCCGGTGGCCCGGCTGGCAGCCCGTTCGGCGAACCGGGACCGCCTGGCGCGGCTGGCCGCCCGGCCGGTGATCCCCGTCATTGGACGGCCTCCAGAAGCTCGGCGAGGGCGTCGGTGATGCAGTGACCGACGAGCTCGACGTCCGGCATCGCCTCACGATCCGCGTTCAGACCGTAATGGACCGAACCGGCGTAGGAAGTGAGGCCGATGCTCAGTACCTGCCCAGCGGCCAGCGGAATCACCGGGAAGCCGGACAACAGCCGGGCGCCATCGGCGAAGAGCGGATGCTGTGGCCCTGGCACATTAGTGACAACCAGCTGGAACATCCGGTTGGAAAGGCCGCTGGCGACCCGGGCCCCGAGCGAATGCAGGGTCGGTGGCGCGAAGCCAGCGATCCCAGCCAGCGCGCCGGCGTCCACGGCCCGGCCGCTGTCCCGGTAGGCGGTGGTCTGATAGGCGACCTGATGCAGCCGCATCATCGGGCTGGTCTCGCCCGTGGGCAGATCGATCAGCAGCGAGGCGACCCGGCTGCCGAGAGGGACCGGATCGCCGGGCTCGGTCGGCAGCACACTCATCGGCACCAGGGTGCGTACGCTGCTGCCTACCCCGACTCCCTCACCGCGGGTCATCAGCCAGGATCGCAGCGCTCCGGCCAACACCGCCAGCACGACGTCGTTGACCGTGGTGTGCAGGCCAGGGGCCGAACGCCCGCCCAAGGAGGCAGAGACAGTCATCGCGCGATTCCGGATGGTGCGGTAGTCCTCAAGCTTCGTGGTCACCATCGAGAACCGGCGATGTGGCGAAACTGCCTGCGCGAGCGGGCTTCTCGGAGGTCCACCCGCCAATCGGCGGACGGCCCGAAGCACCTTGCCGGCGTTGCGGGCGACGTCATTGGCGGTGTCGCGGACATCAACCAGCCCACCACGCAACGAATCAGCCAGCTGGCCGGGACGGCGAACAGTGTCGGCGATCGCCTCGGTGATCATTTCGGCGGTGCCGGGCATGGGCTGCGGCGTCCAGTTGATCTCGGGCAGCTCGCCCCGCTTCGGATCGTCGTCCAGGATCAGCTGGCCGATGTCGACGGCGTTGACGCCGTCCACCAAGGCTTGGTGAACCTTGCTGACCAGCGCGAACCGGCCTCCGGCCAGCCCTTGAACGATGTACAGCTCCCACAAGGGGTGCCGTCGATCGAGTGGGCGAGCCTCCAGCCGGGCGACGAGGTCAGCCAGCTGCTCGTCCTTGCCCGGCTTGGGCAGCACCGCCTCGCGGACGTGGTAGCTCAGGTCGAAATGCTCGTCGTCGACCCAGATCGGATTGGCCAGCCGCCCGGGGATGGTTCGAACCCGCTGCCGGTAACGGGGGGTGCTCAAGATCTTGGAGCCGATGTAGCGGGTCAGCCGGTCGACATCCACCCCCCGGCGCGGAGCCGGCCGGAAGATCATCACCGAGCCGGTGTGCATGGCGGTGGCCGGCTGTTCCAGGTACAGGAATGACACGTCCAGCGAGGACAACCGCTGTGTCACCCAGGCCTCCCGTGCACACCGTCAGCTTGCTGGTAGCTCGAGCAGGATGTCGAGTTCGGTTTTCGTCTCATCGAACGACCGATGCAGGACGCCGACCATGCCCGCCGCGACGGCTCCGGCGACATTGCGCGGCAGGTCGTCCACCATCACGCATTTGCCCGGCGAAAGGCCCAGCAGCCCGGCTGTGTGCTCGAAGATCTCCCGGTCGGGCTTGCGCATGCCGACCCGGCCGGAGATGACCACCACATCGAAGGCTCCAGCCCAGAGATGCTCCGGGTAGTGGTCGCCCCATGAGTTGGAGAGCAAGGCGGTTCTGATCCCCGCCTGCCGCGCCTGCCTGACCAAGCCGAGCATGTCGTCGTCCTGCTTTTCAAAACCGGCCAGCATCCGGGTCAGCAGTCCGTCGCTGATCACCTGAACTCCGCGAGCTCGCAGCTCCTGGGCCAGCAGCACCTCGAATCCGGCCGGGCTGAGCCGGCCGCGCTCCAACTCATGAACCGGCGAGTTCGAGGGTGGCGGGGCCGAACTGAGGGCCGCTGACAGGCGGGCTGGCCCGCCTGGCTCTTGGTCCGGCGCAGGTGTCGCGGGTGGTGCTCCGAGCCACGAACGCATCACCTCGTTGAAGGTGTCCATTGGCACGTTCTCCTGCGTGGACCACGCCAGCATGGCGTCGCTGAGTGGTGAGGTGAGCACGCCACCCCAGTCCATGATCAGGCCCTGCAGCCCTGGGCTAGAACCGTCGTCACCGATCACGCCGTGATGCTATGCCGGCGCGGGCGGGGCGACCGGCCGCCGGTCGGCGGCGTTGCCAGCGAGCCGGCCAGCCGATGCGACGGCCTGGCAGCTGGCTGACCGTGTCCGCCGTCCGGCCGTCGTCCAACACTCCGCCAGGGCTGAGCAGCTCGGAAGTCAGGGCCTGGATCGCGGCCAGCGCCGGCGAGGTGGGCGCTATTTCTCGAAGCGTCCGCCCAGCCAGCATCGCCGCGTCCAGGGCGGCACGGTCGTCGGGAACAATCACCGGATCGTCGATGCTGGCGTAGCGCTGAAGTGCACCTCGGACCCGGGCCGCGGCCGAGCCACCAACGGCCTGATCCCTCACTTTGGTGATCACCACCCGAACCGGAGTGCCCGGGCCGCAGGCCTCTCCCAGGTCGGACAACGAAGCGATCAGCCGTTGCAGCCCGATCGGATCGCCGGCCCCCACCGCGATCACCAGCTCAGCGGCCGCGATCGCGCTCAAGCTGGCCCCGTGACGACGCGGTGCCGCGGTGTCGAACATCATCTCCTCATCCGCATCGAGCCCGAATCCCACGTCGGCCACAACACAATCGGCCAGCTGCCGGGCCTCGTCCCAGACCACATCCAACGAGGACGGGCGCAGCTCGGTCCAGCGCCGCGGCTGCGGCAAGCCGGTCAGCACACGCAGCCGATCGCTGACCAACGGCGCCAGTTCAGCGAGCTGACGGACATCCAGCTGGCCCTTGTTCGCGGCCCTGGCGGCACTGGCCAGGCCAGCCGATTCGTCGAGCAGACCAAGCGACTGCGCGATGCTGGCGCCATAGGTGTCGGCGTCCATCAGCAAGCACTGTCGCCCAGCAGCAGCGAGTTCGCTGGCCAGAGTGATCGCCACCGTGGTGCGCCCAGGTGCCCCAACTGGACCCCAGACCGCGATCAGCGAGCCTTCACGGCGCTGATCTTCACCTGCTGCCGCCGACGGCGTGGGCAGCGGTATCCGAGGCGGAGCGGGCAGCGCGGCGCCCGGATCACCGACGGGAAGCAGCGTCCGCCTGCCCGCCAGGGGCCCGGCTTCTGGCCCAGCCGCCGTGGCAGCGTCCGCGCCATGATCTGGACCGCTGAAGCTGGATCCTTCTGGACGCTGATGGCCCGCACCGTCGGGTTCGCTTTCGTATCGCGCGGATGAGTGAGAGCGCCGCTGATCTTGGATCTCGCGAAAGGCGGCGAGCAGATTGGCGGCGATGTCGTGCGCGGGCGCGTCGGCGACCAGGACCCGGCTGATCCCGATCCGATGCATCATCGTCACCGCCGATGCATCTCCCGGCGACACCAATCCGACGACGGCAACGGGCGCCGCCAGCAAGTGGGCCACCGCGTTTCGGTCCAGCCGCTGTAGATCGGCCGAAATCAGAGCCGCCCGGCCGAGTCCGGCCGAGGCCGCCGCCAGCAGTTCGGGCAGATCGGCGCACCTGCGGACCACATCAATGCCCGAGCTGGGGTCGTCCAGCGCAACGGCCAGGGCAGATTCCCAGCGTCCGGTCATGGCCGTCAGGACCGGCAGGGGGCGCTTCACGGACTGGCCCCGGACGAGCCGGATAACGAGCCAGATCCGGCTTCTCCGGGGATCGGCAGAACAGCGACCTGGGCCTGATTGGCCAGTGCGTTCAGGACCGCCGGTAAGTCGCCGGGCTCAAGCAACACCTGAACCGTCGCCCCCGAGCTGGCTGAGAGCCCTCGAGAATCGGAATCGACAGCCGACACCTCTGCTGATGCCGCAATCCGCTCAGCATCCAGGTAGGCGCTGTCCGCCGAGCTCGCTGCCTTGGCCGATGCCCAGATGTCGACCAGGCCACCGGCGGAAAGCCCGTCCGGTACCGGACCCTCGATCGGAATCGACACCGGTCGCAGATGCAGCTGGGATGCCGGCGCCAGCGCACCGGCCGGCATCAGCTCACCCTTTCCCACCGGACGGGTGAGCACCTGGCCGGCCGGTAGCGATCGACGTGCGTCGAGATAACCCGCTCCAGCGCCGGTGAGCCGGACGTGGACCACATTCAGATCCGATCCGGTGATCGCGGTGCCGGTGGGCAGAGTTCGCGCCGCCGCATACATCGGGATGGTCCGGTCAGCCGCCGAGACCACCGCGACGCCCAGGGTGATGGAGGCGAACACCAGCAGTAGTCCGATCAGGAGCCGGGGATTTCTCCAGTTCGGTGGTTGCAGCCGGTTGGCCCGCGGCTCGGGTGGCGCCCCCATCCGAATGTCCGGCGATATGGTGCTCATCGCTCCCCCTCATGCCTCGGCTTCCCTCTGGTCCCCCGGCATCCTGACGACCCGGTTTGCCACTGGACCGGTTTGCTGCTGGACCGGTTTGCTGCTGGCTGAACCAGCGGCGGTATCTCCGCGGCTGCAGTCGGCTGAACAGTGCGGACATCGTGACAGACGTAGCTTGATTGTCACCAAATCATCTAAAAGTGTGGATAACCAGGGCATCCAGTTGGGCTGTGGATAACTGGACGCGGTGCTGCAGAGTCGTGCCACACTCGTGATCGCGCCGGTATCCGCCGGGCGACCGGGTTAGGTCATGGGAGGACTTGTGCCGCCCCGATTTCTCCAGATAGCCGACATCGCCGAGATTCTCAACATCTCGTCCCGGCAGGCTTATGACCTGGCCAAGAGCGGGGAACTGCCCGCCATCCGGGTCGGAGGCCGGGGACAGTGGCGGATCGAGGCTGACCAGCTTGAGGCCTACATCCAGCGCAAGTACGCCGAGACCCGCGCCATGATCGAGGATCAGCCGAGCGAGACGGCCGCGGGCTGGCAGGACGCACCCGACGTCGAGGAATCAGCTGGGTCCTGACCCCTCTCGACTGGCGGTCAGCTCAGCGGGGCTCTTGCGCCAGAGCCAAGGCACTGACCGTCTCCAGCGGGATGCATCTGACCTCCTGGATCAGGGCGGCCCGGCGAGGCATCTCCAGGTCATGGAGAGCCAGATCGATGTGATCGGCACCAACTCGGTCGATGGTGCCGGTGAGCTGGCCGGTTGGCATCAATACCCG
The DNA here is from genome assembly GCA_964250315.1 of uncultured Kineosporia sp. Classification (GTDB taxonomy): domain Bacteria; phylum Actinomycetota; class Actinomycetes; order Actinomycetales; family Kineosporiaceae; genus CAXUFS01. The sequence continues at coordinate 9,913 of CAXUFS010000035.1, forward strand.
TAGGGGCGCTCGATCGCGTGCCAGTCCTCGCAGCACCACGGTGATGCCCATCCGTTTGGCGATCTGACTACGATCCGGTTGCGCGGCTGCCGACAAGCCGCTGATCCACTGGATCGACCGCAATGGAACCAGCAGGTGGCGGCGCATCGACGTGCTCAGGCACATCAGCATCCAGTCGGCTCCAAGGTCGACAAGGTCGCCCTGAACCGCGCTCTCGAGCCCGGTGCCCGGCTCCAGTTTCCAGGTCAGAGTGGCTCCGAGGTGCGAACGGAGCCGGTCGGACAGCCTGAGCCGCGACCGCTCAGCGCGTACCAGATCGGCGAGATCAGCGGCGTACTCCGCGTCCTCCTCGGCCTCGAATCGGGCTTCGAGGTCAGCGAAGAGCCGTTCCCATCGCATCACCGCAGGTTAGGGCGAGATGACCAGGGTTGTGCACAAATCTGCTTATCAACAATGTTGAGCGACTCTGGACATTAACGCAGTCAAACGCGACGATCTGACATCAAACGCGATCTAACGCCACCAAGAGCTGCTTACGGAGTCAGAGTGATCATGCACTCACGCGGACGTCATCTCCCGCCTCGCGAGCGGCCCCCGTCGCCTTCGGTCGCCAGGCCAGCGACTCCTGTTCACGTCCCGGCCCGGCTCGGCCGGGGAGTGGCGCTGCTGGCCGCGGTCCTGCTGACGCTGGCTGCGCTGATTGCCACCCTGGCGACCACCAGTGCTCACGCCTGGCGGGACGTACTGGCACCGGGTCCGGCTGAGCTGGATGACCTCGTGATGGCGCTGACCGGGCCGCTGGCACTGACCCTGGCGGCCTGGTTGCTGATTGCCATCGTGACCGCCACCACCGACGCTCTGCTGAGCCGCTCCCGGCGACGCTCATCGGCTCGGCTGGGTCGATCGGCGAATTGGAGCACCGGCGCTGCCTGGTACCAGTCACCCGCTTCAGCCGCGACCCCTTCAGCACGATGGGCCCACGCCATCGCCCCATCGATACTTCGCCACGGGGTCGCCGCACTGCTTGGGGTGGTCCTGGTCAGTGCCCCGGTCAACGCGGTTGCCGACTCGGCATCCCCACCGGCGGCGGACGCCAGCCACAGTCACCAGACTTGGGAGTTGGCGCCGGGCTGGCCACCGGTTCAGGCCAGGGCTGGCGCGGTTATTGAGCTTTCGTCGCCTGGCCCGTCAGAGGTGAAGCCGGCCGGGCGGCCGGCCGCGGATCAGAGACAGAGTCTGCCGGGCTGGCTGCCCGATCCCTCTGGCCCGGTCGCGGTGAAGGCTGAGACATGGCCCGGGCCCAGCAATCTGAATGGCATCAGCGGGACCACCCGGCGCCGGCTGGACGATGACCGTCTGGTGGTCCGGCGCGGGGACACGCTGTGGACCATCGCTGCCCGATCTCTGGGTGCCAGCGCCAGCGACGCGCAGATCGCTGCCGAATGGCCTCGCTGGTTCACAGCCAACCGAGACGTCATCGGGTCCGATCCTGACCGGCTTTTGCCTGGCCAGCGGCTTCGCCCACCCGCCCAAAGCTCACACCTAGGAGGCAGTAGATGAGCCGGACCATGAAGTCGGCGACCAGGGGACGCAGCGGACACCCGTCGCGCTCTCCCGACGACGTCGCCGTCGAGCCATCACTGCACCGATCTCGGGTGCCAGTGCGCGAGCCCCAGACCGCGGTCAGCATCATTGCGCCGGTGACAGGCCAGTCTCAGGACGCCGTGCCCGCGACGCAGGGCACGCTTGCGCTCGCGTTGCCCTGGGAGGCACCCGCACTCACTCGGTTTGAGACGGTGACGCACCCGACCGGCCAGCTCGCCCGGCGTCCGGTCACTCCCGAACGCAAGCGAAACCCGCATGCGGCTGCGGTATCCAGCGCTTCCCTGGCACCGGTTCCGGTCCTGCCGGAGCCGAAGAACTGGGCCAGCACTTTCGTCCAGGCAGCGATGGAGGTTGCGGTCGGGCTGCGTCCTCCTGGTCAGATGGTTCGGTGGACAACGCCGGAGATCCAGGAGACTCTGGCCCGGCGCGGTGCCCTGGTCGCCCGGGCGATCCGGCGATCCGGCCTGCACCTGACCAAGCCGGCGGTGCGAGCAGTACTGATCTGCACTCCAGCACCACGGATTTGCGAGGCCACCTCCGTGATAACGGACATGGAAAGGGTCAGGGCGGTCGCGTTCCGGATGGAAGGCTTCCAAGGCCGGTGGCGGGTCACACAACTCGAGATCGGCTGAGTACGCCAGAACCGGGTTTGCTTACCTTTACCACCGCGGTGATTCGGAGGGGAGTCACCGGCTGGGTGGTGTCAGGAGGATGCTCTAGCGCCGGCGCTTCTTGCTGGCCCGGCGCTGAGCCCGGTTGACGGCCGGCGCTTCCGGCTGCTCCTGCACCGGAGCCTGCCCTTCGGCGTGCACTTCGACTCCGCCATCGCCGTCCACCGTCGGCGCGCTGTACTGCAACTGGGCTGGCTGCTGGGCGCTGACCAGGCCTTTGGCCACCAGCACCGGGGCTTCGTCGTCCAGCCCCGGTTCCTCCTCGACCTGAACTTCGACGTGGAACAGATAACCGATCGACTCTTCCTTGATACCTTCGGTCATCGCCTGGAAGAGCTGGTAGCCCTCGCGCTGGTACTCGACCAGAGGGTCACGCTGGGCCATCGCCCGCAGCCCGATGCCCTCCTGCAGGTAATCCATCTCGTACAGGTGCTCCCGCCACTTGCGGTCCAGCACCGAGAGCACGACCCGGCGCTCGAGTTCGCGCATGGTCTCCTCGCCCAGCTCTCGCTCGCGGCCGTCGTAGGCCAGCTGTGCATCACTGGTCAGTTCGCGGATCAGCATCTCCTGGGTTATCACCCCGCGCGCCCCGGCCTCTTCGATCACATCCCCGAGGCTGATCGACACCGGATACAGCGTTCCCACGGCCGCCCACAGCTGCTCCAGATCCCAGTCATCGGCAAAGCCGTCCGAGGTCGCCTCGCGTACGTAGCCTTGCACCACGTCGTTGACGAAGTGCCTGATCTGCTCGTGCAGATCAGCGCCCTCCAGCACCCGGCGGCGCTCGGCGTAGATCACCTCGCGCTGCCGATTCAGCACGTCGTCGTACTTCAGCACGTTCTTGCGGATCTCGAAGTTACGCCCCTCCACCTGGCTCTGCGCGCTGGCGATCGCCCGGGTCACCATCCTCGACTCGATCGGGACGTCGTCCGGGATCTTGGCCGCGTTCAGGAACGTCTCCACCGCCCCGGAGTTGAACAGCCGCATCAGGTCGTCGGCCAGCGACAGGTAGAAACGACTCTCGCCTGGGTCACCCTGACGGCCCGAGCGGCCACGCAACTGGTTGTCGATCCGCCGGGACTCGTGCCGTTCGGTGCCCAGCACGTACAGCCCGCCCAGCTCGACCACCTCATCGTGCTCGCTGGCCACCGCCTCCTGAGCAGCCTTGAGCGCGTCCGGCCAGGCCGCCTCGTACTCCTCCGGCGTCTCGGCCGGGTCGAGCCCGCGCGCTCTCAATTCGGCGATGGCGCTGAACTCAGCGTTGCCCCCGAGCATGATGTCGGTGCCCCGCCCAGCCATGTTGGTCGCCACCGTGACCGCGCTCCGGCGCCCGGCCTGGGCCACGATCGTCGCCTCACGCTCGTGTTGCTTGGCGTTCAGCACCTCGTGGGTGATCCTTCGCCGGACCAGCAGTTCGGACAGATGCTCGCTCTTCTCGACGCTGACCGTGCCCACCAGCACCGGCTGACCGGCGTCGTGACGTTCCGCGATGTCCTCAACCACGGCCTCGAACTTGGCCTCTTCGTTCTTGTAGATCAGGTCGGACTGATCCATCCGGACCATCGGCTTGTTGGTCGGGATGCTGACCACGCCCAGTTTGTAGATGGACATTAGCTCGGCGGCCTCGGTCTGGGCCGTACCGGTCATCCCAGACAGCTTGTCGTACATCCGGAAGTAGTTCTGCAGTGTGATGGTGGCCAGAGTCTGGTTCTCGCTCTGGATCTCAACGCCCTCCTTGGCCTCGATCGCCTGGTGCATGCCCTCGTTGTAGCGGCGGCCGGGAAGCATGCGCCCGGTGTGCTCATCCACGATCAGCACTTCACCGGCCGGACTGATCACGTATTCCTTGTCCCGCTTGTACAACTCCTTGGCCTTGACCGCGTTGTTCAGGAAACCAACCAGAGGCGTGTTCACACTCTCGTACAGGTTGTCGATCCCGAGGTAGTCCTCCACCTTCTCGATCCCCGATTCCAGGATCCCCACGGTGCGCTTCTTCTCATCGACCTCGTAGTCCCCGTCGATGCCCTTGTCGAGATCGGCCCGGCGCAGCCGGGTAGCCATCCGGGCGAACTCGACGTACCACTTGGTCGGCTGGTCGGCCGGTCCGGAGATGATCAGCGGCGTCCGGGCCTCGTCGATCAGGATCGAGTCGACCTCGTCGACGATCGCGTAGGCGTGTCCGCGCTGGACCAGGTCAGCGCTGCTCCAGGCCATGTTGTCGCGCAGGAAGTCGAAGCCGAACTCGTTGTTGGTGCCATAGGTGATGTCGCAGGCGTACTGCTCACGGCGCTGGGCCGGGGTCATCTGGGACAGGATGACGCCCACCGACAAGCCGAGGAACCGGTACACCCGGCCCATCAGCTCGGACTGGTACTCGGCCAGGTAGTCGTTCACCGTGACCACATGCACACCCTGGCCGGCCAGCGCGTTCAGGTAGGCCGGGGCGGTCGCGACCAGGGTCTTGCCCTCACCGGTCCGCATTTCGGCGATGTTGCCCAGGTGCAGCGCGGCGCCGCCCATCATCTGGACATCGAAGTGCCGCTGCCCCAGGGTTCGCTTGGACGCCTCCCTGACCGTGGCGAACGCCTCGACCAGCAGATCGTCCAGGCTCTCACCGTCGGCGACCCGGGTCCGGAAGCGGGCGGTCTCCTCCTGCAGTTCTTCGTCGGTGAGCCGAGCGAAGTCCTCCTCCAGGGCGTTGACCTGCTTGGCCAGGCTCTGAAGCCGCTTCAGCGTCCGGCCCTCCCCGGCTCGCAGGAGCTTTTCGACGATCTTCACCACAATGTTGTCTCCTGCTCTGCGAACGTTGCGCATCGACGTCGTGCACGCAGGACGGATCAGGCCGGTCTGCGGGTGGCGACCGGATCCCCGTTCCTGCCCCGCCATCTTCGACGCTACAACGGCTTGCCATCTCAAGACATGACGAACAGCGGCGCCACGACGTGCCGCGACCATGGTAGACAGCCGAGCGCGGCGCTGGCTCGCCCCGGCGGTGGCCGCAGGCACCGGATTGCTGATCGGCTGCCGGTGAGCTGCTCCAGATGGTTGCCGCCGCGCCGTTGCTTGGGTCAGGCTCACGCCGTGAACGCTGGCCCGCTGCCGCTGATCCCGATCCTGACCGACGGAGTGGTGACCCTGCGCGGTTACGCCGCCGCCGACACCGACGACGTGGTTGAGTACGCCCGCGACCCGCAGGTGCAGAGGTGGACGGCGCTGCCGAATCCCTACACCCGCCGGGACGCCGAGAGTTTCCTGGCCAATGTGGCCGAGGTTTGGCGGAGCGGGACCGACCGCAGTTTTGCGGTCGAGACCCGGGGGCGCTGGGCCGGTGCGATAGACATTCGGCCGGTCAGTGGAGGCGCGGCCGAGGTCGGCTATGGTCTGGCCGCGTGGGCCCGAGGGGCTGGAGTGATCACCCGAGCAATGAAACTGCTGCTGCCATGGGCCTTTTCGACGCTCGAACTGAAGGTGGTGCAGTGGGAGGCGCAGGCCGGAAACTGGGCCAGCCGCCGGGTCGCTTGGGCCACCGGGTTCGAGATCAGCGACACCCTGCCCGCTTTCCTGGACCATCGCGGCCGCCGAACCGACGCCTGGTACGGCGTGCTGCGCCGGGGAGACCCGATGATCCCCGCCCATCCGTGGTACGAGCCGGTCACTCTGTCTGGCCGTTCGGTGGTGCTGCGAGCACACACCGAGGACGACATCCCGCGGATGACGCAAGCGGCCTCCGATCCGCGCACGCAGTTCTGGTTGAGCAACCTTCCACGCACCTACACGGAGGACGACGCGCGTGATCATCTGTTCAGGCTGCGCACGGACGCCGCCGGCGGCCATCGCGTGGCTTGGGCGATCGCTGATCCGCACGACGACCGGCTGATCGGCGAGATGGGCATCGCGGTGCACGACCCGTCCGGCTTTCATAACGAAGTCGGCTACTGGGCGCACCCGGATGCCCGCGGCCGGGGCGTGACCACCGAGGCCACCCAGCTCGTGGCCCGGCATGCTCTGATTCCGGCCGAGGACGGTGGCCTTGGGTTTCAGCGGCTCTTCCTGCGTGCGGCCGAAGACAACACCGCCTCCAGATGGGTTGCGGAGCAATCGGGCTTCACCGAGGTCGGGGTGGATCGCTGTGTGGACCTACTGCCCGATGGCAGCGTTCGCAACGAGATCCGCTATGACTTGCTCGCCTCCGAGTTGCCGGCGGTCCGGTGAGCCAGCGATCTGCGGGGGCTGGAGTTCAGCCGACGGCCTCGTTCGGCGGCCGCACGATGAGGGCGCGGTCAGGGCGCCGTGATCTTCAACGCGCACTATGAGCACCCGGCAACCGATCGTGTCGCTTGGCCAGGGCCGGATCGGCCGGGGTCGCAGCCTCCGGCCTTGGCTGCCTCAGGACGCCGCCGAACTGGTCATCGGGATGCGTGACCCGCTGGTCCGGCGCTATGCGTCCCGGCTGATCGACGACCGGGGCCAGGCACTCGAAGCCATCCAGGGGTGGACCCGGCGCTGGGC
>CAXUFS010000036.1:0-16341 GCA_964250315.1 uncultured Kineosporia sp.
GCCCGGTCGATGGCTACGCCGACCGCCGCGACGCAGGCGCCGGCGATCAGGCCCTTGACCGGGGTGGCGGTGTTGAGCGAGCTCGCCACCGCCAGCCCGGTCACCCCGGCCACGGCGATCGCGATCCAGATCGAGATCATGTGCGGGACCGGGACAGCCAGTACCACCCGGGACGACGCCAGAGCCGCCGCACCCAGCACGATTCCCTGTGGCCCTTCGGGAATCTGAATGAGCAGCACCCAGCCTGCGGCCAGGATCGCGATCACCTGCCCGGCCAGAGTGCCGGTGACCGACTCGACCACGCGGGCCCGGCCGTCCCGGCGCAGCAGTTCGTGCACGAACGAGAGCAGCAGCGCGATGGCTACCACCGGAGCGAACGCCGACAAAGGCCGGGCCGGATCAGATGCGGTCGGAGCGGTGCGGACGCCGATGATCAGCGCGCCCACCCCGAGCACGGCAATCAGCACGGCCGACCCCAGCCGGTCGGGCAGCAGCAGCAGCTGCGGCCAGCCGATGGCGAAGACCAGCACACAGACCCCGCCAGCCGCGACCACGGTCCACGGATCCGAATACCCAGCCGCCGCGATCAGGCAGGCCAGGACGATGGACAGGGCGGCGGAAGCAACAGCAGCCACGTGCGGCATCTTGGCAGAAGATCACCGCCGCCCCGGTACCACCGATACGGTCAGGAAACCTTGTAGCAAACCGTCATTTACCCTCAATCAGGCCAAAAACGGACGACCGGTGTGACTTGCAGTACCTAGAAAACGTTGTCAGATCTCTGTGACAGCAACGGGACGTCACCTATTCTGACAAGCAGATGGCCCGCAACGACGCGGAAACACGAGGGGTCTCACCACGTTCGTTCCGGGATTCGCGGAGGTCCGCATGGCCCAGTTGTTGCTGCTCACCAATGCTCTGGCGCCTTCCGCAGAGGTGCTGCCCGCCCTGGGCCTGCTTCCGCACCACGTCCGGGTGCTGCCAGCCGAGGCAGCGGTCCTGGTGGACGCGCCACCAGCCGACGCCGTGATCGTGGATGGACGGCGGGATCTGGCTGGAGCGCGTTCGCTCTGCCGCCTGCTGCGCACGACCGGCCTGTCCTCACCGTTGCTGCTGGTGCTGACCGAGGGCGGGATGGCCGCCGTGGTGGCTGACTGGGGCGCGGACGACGTCCTGCTCGACTCCGCCGGTCCGGCCGAGGTGGAGGCCCGGCTGCGGCTGGCCGCCGGGCGTTCGCGGCTGGCCGAGGCCCAGCAGGCGGAGGAGACCCCGGAGATCCGGGCCGGGGACCTGGTGGTGGACGAGGTCACCTACAGCGCCCGGGTGCGCGGCCGGGCCCTGGACCTGACCTACAAGGAGTTCGAGCTGCTCAAGTTCCTGGCCCAGCACCCAGGCCGGGTCTTCACCCGAGCCCAGCTGCTCCAGGAGGTCTGGGGATACGACTACTTCGGCGGCACCCGGACCGTGGACGTACACGTCCGGCGGCTGCGGGCCAAGCTCGGCCCCGAGCACGACGCGCTGATCGGAACGGTCCGCAACGTCGGGTATCGCTTCGTTCCGCCCGGCCGCGACCGGACGGTGACCGAGGCCGCGACCGAGGCCGTCAGTGAGGCCGTCAGTGAGGCCGTGACCGTGGCCGACATCCGCGCCGAAGTGTCCTGACCTCCGGGCCGGGAACTACCGCGCGGCCGTACAGTCTGGGCCGTGTCCGGGATACCTCAGATCCAGCCCTTCACCGAGCCGGACGAGCAGGTCAGGGCGGCGGCCCTGACCATCCAGGACGCCGCCGCCCGGACCGACAGCGCCGCGCCGTTCGACGAGCACACCCTGCTCAGCCTGGACCCGCGCCCGGGAACCGGTTCGGGCCAGCGGCACCTTCTGCTCACAGTGGACGGCGCGCCGGCTGGCTATGCGCATCTCGATCTGGCTCGTCCCGGTGAGCCGGGCGAGGCCGAGCTGGCGATCCATCCGCAGGCCCGGCGGCTGGGTCACGGGACGGCGCTGATCTCGGCGCTGGCCGGGGTCCACCATCAGACCCGCCCAGGACGCGAGCCGCTGCAGATCTGGTCGCATGGCGATCAGCCCGCAGCCCGGGTCCTGGCCGGGCAGCTGGGCTATGTGGTGGTGCGGGCACTGCTGCAGTTGCGGCGATCGATGGACCACCCGGTGCCCGAACCCAAGCTGCCGCAAGGAGTGGTGCTGCGCTCGTTCCGGCCCGGCGCGGACGACGCCGCCTGGCTGCGGCTGAACGCGCGGGCCTTCGCCCACCACCCCGAGCAGGGGCGGATGACGCAGGCCGACCTGGATGCCCGGATGGCCGAGCCCTGGTTCGACCCGCAGGGATTCCTGATCGCCGAGCAGGACGGCGAGATGACCGGATTCCACTGGACCAAGATCCACGCCTCGTCGCCTGCGGGTGATCCGGGCCAGTCGCGGCTCGGGGAGGTCTACGTGCTGGGCGTTGACCCCGATCGTCACGGCGGTGGGCTGGGCACCGCGCTGACCCTGGCCGGGCTCCGCTCACTGCGCGAGCGGGGGGCTACGGCGGTGCTGCTGTACGTGGAGTCGGACAACGAGCCGGCCCTGGCCGTGTACCGGCGGCTTGAGTTCCAGCTCTGGAGCACCGACGTGATGTACCGGAGCATGGATCGCCCGTGATCGTGCCAACTGCGCGTTCACCCGTATTCCGCTCACATGACTACCAACACCGACAGTGAGAGCATGGCGGACATGACCAGCCCGGCAACAGGTTCGAGCCGGGGGCGCCGGGCACCACGGCGCCCCAGCGTCCCGGCGCTGCCAGCACCTAAACTGGCGGCCGCCCCGGTACAGGACCCGGAGCCTGCCCCGGCCGGTGAGAGCACGCTGTCCGATGCGGCGGTGAGCCGGCGGTTCCTCGATCGCGAGCTGTCCTGGCTGAACTTCAACGAGCGGGTACTGGAGCTGGCCGAGGATCCGACCCTGCCGCTGCTCGAACGGGCCCGGTTCCTGGCCATCTTCGCCAGTAACCTGGACGAGTTCTTCATGGTCCGGGTGGCTGGGCTGAAGCGCCGGATCGCCACCGGGCTGGCGGTCACCGCGGCCAGCGGGCTGGAGCCCCGCGAGATCCTGAGCCGGATCCGGTCCCGGTCCCACGACCTGCAGGCCAAGCACGCCCAGGTGTTCCGGGACGACGTCGCGCCCGCTCTGGCCGAGCAGAAGATCACCATCGCCCGGTGGGATCAGCTCGACCCGGCCGAGCAGCAGCGCCTGCACAGCTTCTTCCGCGATCAGGTGTTCCCGGTCCTGACCCCGCTGGCCGTCGACCCGGCCCACCCGTTTCCGTACATCTCCGGGTTGTCACTCAATCTGGCGGTGGTGCTTCGCAATCCGGTGACCGAGAAGGAGCACTTCGCCCGGGTCAAGGTGCCGCCGCTGCTGCCGCGATTCGCCGCGGTCGATCTGGAGGAGCCGCCGGAGGACCAGCCCAGCGACGAGCCAGCCCGGGCCCGCTTCGTGCCGCTCGAGGACATCATCGCCGTCCACCTCGACCAGCTCTTCCCCGGTATGGAGGTGCTGGAGCACCACACCTTCCGGGTCACCCGCAACGAGGACCTGGAGGTGGAGGAGGACGACGCCGAGAACCTGCTCCAGGCCCTGGAGAAGGAGCTGCTGCGGCGCCGGTTCGGGCCGCCGGTGCGGCTCGAGGTGGCTGAGGACATCCAGCCCTACGTGCGCGACCTGCTGGTCCGGGAGATGGGGGTCAGTGAGTCTGAGGTGTACGAGCTGCCGGAACCGCTGGACCTGCGCGGGCTGAACGTGATCGCCGATCTCGACCGCCCAGCTCTGAAGTACCCGAAGTTCGTGCCGACCACCCATCGTCATCTGTCCGAGGTCGAAACCGCCAAGCCCAGTGACGTTTTCGCTTCTATCCGGCGGCGCGATGTGCTGCTGCACCACCCTTACGACTCGTTCTCGACCAGTGTGCAGGCCTTTCTGGAGCAGGCCGCGGACGATCCCAACGTGCTGGCGATCAAGCAGACCCTGTACCGGACCTCAGGGGACTCGCCGATCGTGGACGCGTTGATCGACGCGGCCGAGGCGGGCAAGCAGGTGCTGGCGCTGGTCGAGATCAAGGCCCGGTTCGACGAGCAGGCCAACATCCGCTGGGCCCGCAAGCTGGAGCAGTCCGGCGTCCACGTCGTCTACGGCATCGTCGGGCTGAAGACGCACGCGAAGCTTTCGCTCGTCGTCCGGCAGGAGAGTGACGGCCTGCGCCGCTACTGCCACGTCGGAACCGGCAACTACAACCCGAAAACCGCTCGCATCTATGAGGATCTGGGCCTGCTGACCTGCGATCCGCAGGTCGGGGAGGATCTCTCGCGGTTGTTCAACCAGCTGTCCGGCTATGCACCCAAGACCGCCTACCGGCGGCTGCTGGTGGCGCCACGATCTCTGCGCAGCGGGCTGGTCGACCGGGTCGAGCGGGAGATCGCCAATCATGAGGCCGGTCGCCCGGCCGGGGTGCGGATCAAGGTCAACTCGATCGTGGACGAGGTTCTGATCGATTCGCTGTACCGTGCCTCTCAGGCCGGGGTGCCGGTGGACGTGATCGTCCGGGGCATCTGTGCGATCCGGCCCGGAGTGGCCGGCCTGAGCGAAAACATCCGGGTGCGCTCGATTCTCGGCCGGTTCCTGGAGCACTCCCGGGTGTTCTGGTTCGCCGGAGGCGGTGAGCCGATCGTCTACATCGGCAGCGCCGACATGATGCACCGCAACCTGGACCGGCGGGTCGAGGCCATGGTCCGGCTGCGTGACCCGCGCGACATCGCCGAGCTGGACGAGCTGCTCACGCTGAGCATGAGCGCGCAGATCTCGTCCTGGCACCTGGACGGTGACGGCGTCTGGACCCGGCACAGCGTGGACGACGATGGCAAGCCGCTGACCGACCTGCAGGCCCACCTGATCGCCAGCCGCTCGGCCAAGCGGCTCAGTCGGGTGATTCCCCGCAGCGTCCGCACCTGACTCAGCCGGGCCACCAGCCGTGGGCGTGCACCCAGGCCCGGCCTCAGCGTGCGGCCGGCCACCCAGCACACTGGAGGAATGAGCCCGAAGACTCTGGCCATCCCGGCCGCCACCGACGTGCTGGTGGTGGGCGCTGGGCCAGCCGGAGCGGCTGCAGCGGCCTGGTGCGCTGGTCAGGGTCTGGACGTCGTCCTGGCCGATAAGGAGACATTCCCGCGGGACAAGGCCTGCGGCGACGGGCTGACGCCCCGCGCGGTGGCCGAACTGGATCGGATGGGCGTGGCCGGCTGGCTCAGCCGGCAGCCGGTCAATCGGGGCCTGCGGGCCTGCGGTTTCGGCCAGCAGCTCTATCTGCCCTGGCCCGGCGGCTCGCTGCCGGGAACCGGCAGTGCCGTCCCCAGAACCGAGCTGGATGCCGTGATCAGGGACACGGCGCTGGCCCGCGGCGCCGTCCCGGTGCAGAACGCCCGCGCCACCAGTGTGATCCGCGCCGGCGATCGGGTCGCCGGGGTGAGGTTCGCACCCGCACAGCCAGGGCAGGACGAGGCCGAGATTCGCTGCCAGCGCCTGATCGTCGCCGACGGCGCTCGCTCGCAGCTCGGCCGCGCGCTCGGCCGGAAGTGGCACCGCGGGACGGCATATGGCGTGGCGGCGCGGGCCTACATCAAGTCCGGTCGCAGCGACGACGGCTGGATCACCTCACACATGGAACTGCGCGGCGCTCAGCACGAGCTGTATTCCGGCTACGGCTGGGTGTTTCCGCTCGGCGATGGACAGGTCAATATCGGAGTCGGCACCCTGGCCACCGCCAAGCGCCCGGCCGAGGTGAACCTGCGCTCCCTGGTCGAGGTGTACACCGGCCTGCGGCGGGACGACTGGGAACTGACCGGCGAACCGCGGGCGCTTCGGTCCGCGCTGCTGCCGATGGGCGGCGCGGTCAGTGGCGTGGCCGGCCCGAACTGGGCTTTGATCGGTGATGCGGCCGGTTGCGTCAATCCGCTCAACGGCGAGGGGATCGACTATGGGCTCGAGACCGGGCGGCTGGTGGCCGAACTGCTCGGCGCCGGCGCCGATCTGGGCCAGGCCTGGCCCGCCGTGCTGCAGGAGCATTACGGGCAGGCCTTCTCGATCGCCCGGCGGCTGGCCACTCTGCTCACCGTGCCCGGCGTGATCCGTCACCTCGGACCCATCGGCATGCGCTCGCAACTGCTGATGACGGTGGCGCTGCGGGTGATGGGCAACCTGGTCCTGCCTCAGGATCGCGATCTGGTCGCCCGGCTCTGGCGCGGCGCCGGGCGCCTGTCCCTGCGCCTGGACGACCGCGTGCCCTTCAGCAGCTGACCCCAGCTCATCCGCGCGCGGCGCGGCTTTCGGCCCGGTCTGGGATAGTGCCAGGTGTGCCAAGCCAGGACCGTCGCCGGGCCCGCCTGCTGGGGAGCTTCGGTTCCCCGGTCGAAGCGGCCGGCGCGCTGTGCTGGCGCCGCGATCCGGCCGGCCAGCTCCGGGTGCTGCTGGTGCGAAGCGCCCGCTGGGACGAATGGTCCTGGCCGAAGGGCAAAGCCGAGGCCGACGAACGGCTGGCCGAGACAGCGATCCGGGAAGTGCTGGAGGAAACCGGGGTTCGCGCCGTCCTCGGCCCCCCGCTGCCCAACGTTCGCTATCTGATGCCCGACCACCGGCACAAGCGGGTCACCTACTGGTCGGCCCAGCCCGCCGAGGAGGGCCAGCCCACTGCGTCACGAGCCGAAATCGCTGATCTGGAATGGGTTTCAGTTGGTGAGGCACGACAGCGATTGACCCGGCCCAGCGACCATCCTCCACTCGACCGCCTGCTGGAACTCGACCGCCAAGGCCAGCTGGCCGCCGGACAGCTGATCGTCGTCCGGCACGCCAAGTCGGTCAGCCGCTCGTCCTGGAAGGGGGACGACGCCGGGCGCCCGCTGGCCGAGGCGGGCCTGGATCAATCGGCCCGGCTGGCGCGGCTGCTGGACTGCTGGCGACCGGACCGGCTGATCAGCTCACCCTGGACCCGTTGCCTGGCCACCCTGGCACCGTATGAGGCGGTCAGCGGCCTGACCGTCCAATCGACCAAGCAGCTGACCGAGCGCAGTTACGCCAGGCACCCGCGCCGGACCCGGTCGCGGGTACTGGAACTGCTCACTGAACCAGGCCACACCGTGATCTGCACTCATCGCCCGGTCTTGGCGGGCGTGGTCAATGCCATTGCCACACAGAGTGATTCGAAGACGCGCGCGCGACTGCCCGACACCGATCCATGGCTGGCTGCGGGTCAGGTACTGATCGCTCATCACCACCGCGGCCGGGTGTTCTGGGCCGAATTGCCCTGATCCGCGAATGGGTCTGCTCGCAGGCCCGAGGGCGTTAACCGGCTGGTCGTCCCGGTGTCTCCAGAGCTTCCATCGATGTCGGCGCCCTGTTCACGGTTCGTTCACCCGCCACCCCAGATCGCTTTACTTCTCCTGTTTAGGTTCAGCGCTGGTCACATCAGTGACCTGGCGTGCCCGGGGATGGATGCGCCGTCCGTGAGCACTGAGAGGGCACTGCATTGAAGCTCCCCCGTATGGTCTCCCTGACCAGCCTGACCCTGATCGGCGCCCTCGCGCTGACCGGCTGCGGCTCGGACAACAACGGCACCGGCTCGACCGGCAGTGGCAGCGGATCGGGCGTCACCGGCACTTTGAACGGTGAAGGCTCCACAGCTCAGAAGAACGCCATCGAGCAGGCCATCTCGCTGTTCGGCGACGCCAGCCCGGGCGCGACCGTGAACTACAACCCGACCGGCTCCGGGGCCGGGATCAAGCAGTTCAACGCCAAGCAGGTCGACTTCGCCGGATCGGACTCTCCGCTGAAGACGGTCGCGGTCGACGGCGCGGTCGAGGCGGACGACGCGAAGACCCGCTGTGGCGGCAACGAGGCGTGGAACCTGCCCATGGTGGCCGGCCCGATCGCGGTCGCCTACAACCTGCCTGGGGTCGCCAAGGTGGTACTGACCCCGGCGGTCACCGCCCAGATCTTCCTGGGAAAGATCACCACGTGGAACGACGCCGCCATCGCCAAGCTCAACTCCGGCGTGAGCCTGCCCAGCACGCCGATCAAGGTGTTCTTCCGCTCGGACGAGTCCGGCACCACGGAGAACTTCCAGAAGTATCTGAAGGGCGCCGCGGCCGCCGACTGGCCAGCCGAGCCCTCGAAGTCCTGGCCGGGCAAGGCCGGCGAGGGCCGGGCCAAGTCCGACGGCGTCTCCGAGGGAATCAAGAGCACTGAGGGCGGCGTCGGCTATGTCGAATGGTCCTACGCCAAGGACAACAAGTTCGGCATCGCTCAGATCGACAACGGCGGAGGCCCGGTCGAACTGACCGGGGACAGCGCGGGCAAGGCGCTGACCGCGGCCAAGCCGGCCGGCCAGGGCAACGACCTGCGGCTCAGCCTGGACTACACCACCAAGGACTCCAGCACCTACCCGATCGTGCTGGTCACCTACGAGATCGTCTGCTCCAAGGGCCTGGACGCCGGGAAGACCAGCCTGCTCAAGGCCTTCCTGACCGACTTCGCCTCGGCCAAGACGCAGACCAGCCTGCAGGACATCGGCTACGCGCCGCTGCCGTCGGCCATCCAGTCCAAGGTGTCGGCGGCCATCGCGGCCATCAGCTAGTGACCAGCATCACCGGGCGTTCCGAGCTGGACGCCGGCCCGTCCGGGGACATGGCGTCCACCGGACGGACCGGCGACCGCGTCTTCACCGCGCTGTCGACCGGCGCGGGCGTGCTGGTGGTGCTGCTGATCGTGGCGATGGCTGTGTTCCTGATCAGCCAGGCTCTGCCCGCCCTGCGGGCCGACAAGGTCAACTTCCTGACCGCCCGGGAATGGGACGTGACCTCGGGGGATCTGCGGTTCGGCATCCCCGACCTGCTCTGGGTCACCGTGATCTCATCCGTCGTCGCGATGATCCTGGCCGTGCCGGTGGCGATAGCGGTCGCGCTGTTCCTGACCCAGTACGCCCCGCGCCGGCTGGCGGCGCCGTTCGGCTACTTGGTCGACCTGCTGGCCGCCGTTCCCTCGATCATCTTCGGGCTGTGGGGCTTCTACGTGTTCCGGGACAAGGTTCAGCCGGTCCAGACGTTCCTCACCCGGCACCTGTCCTGGATTCCGCTGTTCAAGGGGCCCGCCGTCACCGGGACGATCTTCCTGGCGTCCATCGTGCTGGCGATCATGGTCCTGCCGATCGTCACCGCGCTGTCCCGGGAGGTCTTCGCCCAAACGCCGTCCACCCACAAGGAGGGCGCGCTCGCCCTCGGAGCCACCAAGTGGGAGATGATCCGCACAGCGGTACTGCCCTTCGGGGCGCCCGGCGTGATCTCGGCCGCGATGCTCGGGCTGGGCCGGGCACTGGGCGAGACGATCGCGGTGACCATCATCGTCAGCACCAATCCCGGCGCCTTCAGCTTCTCGCTGATGTCCGGTGGTGAGACCTTCGCCTCGAAGATCGCCAACAACGCTCAGGAGTTCGACACCCCGCTCAAGGCAGGCGCTTTCATCTCGGCGGGGCTGGTGCTGTTCGTGCTGACGTTCGTGGTGAACGCGCTGGCCCGGATCATCATCGAGCGGCGGAAGGCGTTCACCGAATGAGCACCTCGATCGACGAGCGGGCGGAGGGCCTGCCCAGCGAGCAACCGGGCTCGGAGCTCTCGGTCACGGTGCCGCGCAGCCGGGGCCGTGAGATCAGGAACATGATCGCCACCGTGGTGATGTACGCCGCGTTCGTGCTCGCCGTCGTCCCGTTGCTCTGGATCCTGTGGACCGTGCTGTCCAAGGGCGCCAACCTGCTGTTCAGCAGCACCTGGTGGCTGAACTCGCAGCGCGGCATCACCAGCCGGGTGGTGGGCGGCGGCGCCTACCACGCCATCATCGGAACTGTGCTGGAAGCGCTGGTCTGCGCCGTGATCGCCGTCCCGATCGCCATCTTCACCGCGATCTACCTGGTCGAGTACGGCCGGGGCAAACTGGCCCGGCTGGTCAGCTTCATGGTCGACATCCTCACCGGAGTGCCCTCGATCGTGGCCGCGCTGTTCGTCTACGCGGTCTGGGTCACCACCCTCGGCCTGGACCGGGTGGGCATCGCGGTCTCGCTGGCCCTGGTCCTGCTGATGATCCCGGTGGTGGTCCGCTCGACCGAGGAGATGCTGAAGCTGGTCCCGAACGAGCTGCGGGAGGCCTCGTACGCGCTCGGGGTGCCGAAATGGATGACCATCGCCCGGGTCGTGCTTCCCACCGCCTTCAGCGGCATCATCACCGGAGTGATGCTGGGCCTGGCCCGGGTGATGGGCGAGACGGCACCGCTGCTGGTGCTCGGGCCGTACTCCAAGTCCATCAACACCGACCTGTTCAACGGATTCATGGCCGCCCTGCCCACCATGATCAACCAGGACCGCAGCGAGGTACTGGCCCCGGCTGTGAACCGGGTCTGGGCCGCCGCACTCACTCTGATCCTGATCGTGCTGCTGCTGAACATCGGCGGACGCCTGATCGCCCGCTTCAGCAAAGTCAGCCGATAGTGGAGCTTCGCGCCGCGTTGCCTGGACGGAGCCGGAGCGAGCCAGGAACGAGCGAGTAGAGGCGAAGGAAGGAAACGACATAGCGCGCGAAGCTGCGTCTCGCCGCAGGCGAGACAGAGGAAGGAGAATCACCCCATGGCTCAGCGGATCGACGTCAGCGGGCTGAACGTCTACTACGGCTCGTTCAAGGCGGTCGAGGACGTCTCGCTCGCCGTCGAGCCGCGCACCGTGACCGCGTTCATCGGCCCGTCCGGCTGCGGCAAGTCCACCTTCCTGCGCACCCTGAACCGGATGCACGAGGTGATCCCGGGGGGCCGGGTAGAGGGCAAGATCTCCCTGAACGGACGCGACCTGTACGCCAAGGACGTCGACCCGGTGGCCGTGCGGCGCACGGTCGGGATGGTGTTCCAGCGGCCCAACCCGTTCCCGACCATGACCATCTTCGACAACGTGGCCGCCGGCCTGCGGCTGAACGGCGAGAAGAACAAGCGGCGGCTGACTGAGGCGGTGGAGAAGTCGCTGGTCGGGGCCAACCTGTGGAACGAGGTCAAGGACCGGTTGAACAAGCCAGGCGCGGGCCTGTCCGGTGGCCAGCAGCAGCGGCTGTGCATAGCCCGGGCCATCGCCGTCCAGCCGCAGGTGCTGCTGATGGACGAGCCGTGCTCAGCCCTGGACCCGATCTCGACGCTGGCCATCGAGGATCTGATCGCCGAGCTGAAGTCGCAGTTCACCATCGTGATCGTGACTCACAACATGCAGCAGGCGGCCCGGGTCAGCGACCGGACGGCGTTCTTCAATCTGGCCGCGACCGGCAAACCCGGCCGGCTGATCGAGTACTCCGACACCACCAAGATCTTCAGCAATCCGGAGGAGAAGGCCACCGAGGACTACGTCTCCGGCCGCTTCGGCTGAGCTCGTTCTCCCTCGCGCTCTTGATCACCGGCTCCGCCCCCGATAGTACGGCCTGCGCCTCACTTCAGTGGGCTGAGCCGCTGATCATGGCGAGGTCGAGAGCGGCAGATCCTCGGGACGGCGGTGCTGGCTGGGCTCGTCCGTGGATCGTGCGGCGCCGGC
The DNA here is from genome assembly GCA_964250315.1 of uncultured Kineosporia sp. Lineage (GTDB taxonomy): Bacteria > Actinomycetota > Actinomycetes > Actinomycetales > Kineosporiaceae > CAXUFS01. The sequence goes on from CAXUFS010000036.1 coordinate 11,652, forward strand.
CGGTCCCAGCTGGCCGGACGGCACCAGGGGCTTGGTGTCGTGGATCACGACTCGCTGCAGATTCACCGACGCTAGCCCGAATCCGCCCACGGTGATCGAGTCGGTGCCGACCACCCGCCCGGCCTGTGGCCCAGTTCGGGCGATGTAGACCAGCGACGCCGCCAGCGGCAGCGGCTGGCCCTTGGCCAGCCGATCCAGGCCGCGCGCGGTGATCCCAGCTCCGCCGGTCGAACCCTCGATCATGATTCGGGTTCCGGACGGGTCCAGCCGGGTCGACCGGGAATGGGTGTGCCCGGCGAAGATGGTGGGGACCCGGCCCAGCAGCGCAGTCATCTCGACCGGCTCGTGAACGGCCGCGATCTGGACCGGAACTTCCGGATGAGCCGTGTCCCAGCTCTCGATCGTGCTGGCCAGCTCGCCGTTGGCCCGGCCCTGCGGACCGAGAGTGGCCTGGTCCAGGCCCAGCGGCTGAACTGGCGGGCCAGTGCTGGTGGCAGCCGTTGCGCCGCCGGTGGCGGCGGCGACGTCCTCGGGGCTGTCCGGGGTGAAGCTGGGATCTCCGATCCCGGCGATGGTCAGCCCATTCACGGTGATCACACTGTCCGACAGCACGATCGCATTGTCGTTGGCGGCCACCGCCGCCGCCGTCCGGGCCGAATCGTGATTGCCCCGGACGAACACGTAGGGCACCTTCAGCCCGCCGATCCGCGACAGCGTCGAGCTCTCCACCTCGGTGCCCCAGGTGGTGATGTCGCCGGTGTCGATCACCACCTGCACCCCGAACTGGGTGACCAGGCGGCCGATCAGGTCGTAGGCGAGCGGGTTCAGGTGGATGTCCGAGACGTGCAGGACAGTGATCAGGTCGTCCCCGGCCGAGCTGACCGGCAATCGCCCGGCGGTGGCGTAGAGCGCGGTGACCGAGCGAACGATGTCGGCCAGGCCGGTCCGGTAGGACTCCAGCCGGGCCAGCACGTTCGGCACCTGCCCGGCGATGTAGGGCGCCTGGGAGAGCAGTCCCGTGAACCGGGGCTGGGCCAGCCGGGCCGGGTCAGCGGTGGACCAGGCCATGGCGGACGTGACCACCAGCGCCCCCGCCAGGGTGGCGGCTACCTGCGCCGTCCGGCGCCAACTGTTCCGGAAGATCAGCAGAGCCAACGCCAGCGCGCCCAGCAGCGCACAGATCACCGTGGTCAGCGCGGCCCGGATGGCGGCCGATCGCAGGGCGGGCACGGCCTGATCGCTCAGCAGGCGGACACCGGACGGCGAGTCGATCAGCCGTCGCGCGCCCTCGAGATCCACCTGGGAGATGCTGCCGACCACGGCGAACGGAGCCCGGTGGGTGGCGAACCGGACCTCACCGGCAGGTGGCAGCAGGAGCCGCACACCCGGGTGCAGGGTCAGCGTGACCCGGACCTGGACCTGCAGTGGCCCGACTTCGGCCTGGGTGGCCGGAGCCAGGGTGGCTCCGAGGATGGCGCCCAGCACCGCCACCAGGGCCACGCTGATGATGGCCAGAACCGGGGCGGGGATCCGGCGGCGCACAACCCCGAGCTTCAGCAGAGACCACTGCCAGGCCTGCGCCAGCAGGGCCCATCCCCGCCTCAGCCGGCGCTGGGTGGCGCCGGCGATCGCGCGCAGCCTGGTCATCATTGATCTCATTGTCGATGGGATCGGCCCGGCCGCGCAGGATTGGGCCGCACGCAGCGGCTGCACGTCTTCGCTTGAAGGTCTCTCTCTTGAGGGCGCCGGACCGGGAGCACCTCTCGGTGCAAAGGCCGCTCGAGGCGGCTTCAAGTGGGACCCGGGGCTACCGCGGCCCGGCGCCAGGTGAGACCCGAAGGTGTCACCGGGTCCATTAACTCACGTCCACGCCCGGATGTTCCGGCCCAACGCGACGGCTCACGCTTCTGCCACCGCCACATCACTCGGCAAAGGACCCCCAAACCAGCTGTAGGAGCCGGTTTAGCGCCCTTTGCCGAGCCGGGTGGCGGCCGAAGTACAGGCCTGGGCCAGAAACGTCAGAAGTTGATCATGTGGCCAGCCAGGCCGTGGACGGCCTCCTTGACCGCTTCGCTCAGGGTCGGATGAGTGTGCACGTTCCGGGCCACTTCGGTGACCGTCAGATCCCACTGCTGGGCCAGCGTCAGTTCCGGCAGCAGCTCGCTCACGTCATGTCCGATCAGGTGCCCGCCGAGCAGCTCGCCGTGCCGGGTGTCACTGATGAGCTTGACGAAACCACCCGGATCGCCCATCCCGTGAGCCTTGCCGTTGGCCGTGAATGGGAACTTGGCCACCTTGATCTCGGTGCCCTCTGCGCTGGCCCACTCCCGGGCCTGCGCCTCGGTCATCCCGAAGCTGGCCACCTGCGGCTGGCAGAAGGTGGCTCGCGGCGCCATCACGTAGTCGACAGCCATGGTCTCAGCGCCGGCGATGGTCTCGGCCGCCACGATGCCCATCGATTCGGCCACGTGCGCCAGCATCAGCTTGGCGGTGACGTCGCCGATCGCATAGATCCCGGGCACGTTGGTGCGCATGAAATCGTCGATGGCGATCGCACCGCGACCGGTCACGGTGACACCAGTGTTTTCCAGCCCGAAGCCGCTGATCCGGGGCGCGAACCCGATCGCCTGCATCACCCGATCAGCCTCGAGCACCTTGGTCGAACCGTCCTTCACCGAACTCACGGTGACCCGGACCGACCCGTCGCCGTCCTCGATCGAATCGACCTTGGTCGAGACCAGCGACGTGATGCCTGCCTTGCGATACCGCTTGGCCAGTTCCGCCGAGACGTCGGCGTCCTCCAGCGGCAGCAGCCGGTCAAGGAACTCGACGATGGTGACCTTGACGCCGTACGCGTTCAGCACGTACCCGAACTCGACTCCGATCGCCCCCGCCCCCACGACGATGATGCTCTCGGGCAACGTGTCAGAGAGGATCTGCTCCTCATAGGTCAGCACCCGCTGGCTGAGCTCGGTGCCCGGCAGCAGCCGGGTGGTCGCACCGGTGGCGATGATGCAGTTGTCGAAGGTGACGCTGGCGTGTGAGCCGTCCGCCTTGGCGACGTCGAGCGAATGGGCGTCGGTGAACGTTCCCCAGCCGTCGTACTCGGTGATCTTGTTCTTCTTCATCAGATAGTGCACGCCCTTGACCCGGCCATCAGCGACGCTGCGGCTGCGGGTGAATGCGGCGCCGAAGTCGACCTTGATCCCGCCCTCGGCGTGGATGCCGAACAGGTCGCCCTCGTGACTGAAGATGTTGACCAGCTCGGCGTTGCGCAGCAGGGCCTTCGACGGGATGCAACCCACGTTCAGGCACACCCCGCCCCAGTACTTGCTCTCCACCACCGCCACGCTCTTGCCCAGCTGGGCCGCGCGGATGGCGGCGACGTAGCCACCTGGACCAGCACCGAGGACGACGACGTCGAAATGTTCAGCCATCTGACTCATTCCATCGAGGGTTTGAACTGCTCTTGCACGTTATTCCAGCTCGCCCTGGCGCCAGCGCCCGGCCGCCGCCTCCAGATCGGTCCCGGTCCGGGCCAGCCCGGCCGCGCGGCGGGTCAGTTCGCGGCCCTCGTCCCCGGCCAGGTCACCGGTCAGGTCGGCCTGGATCGACCAGCCGGTCGCGACCACGTGACAGAACGCGGCGGCGCGTTCCAGGGCGATGGCCAGATCGCCGGTGAAGGCACCGGCCAGCACGGCGTCGGCCAGGTCGAGCACTTCGTTCGGGCCGGGCGGCTCGGCCACTCCGGCCACCGCTTCGTGCATCGGAGCCTGGCTGCGGCCCTGGTCGAACGCCCGGGACAGGCCGATCGGGTCGCGGCGGATCCCGGCTCGCAGCGCGTACACCCGCCAGAGCGCGCCGGGCAGGCTACTGGCCGGACGATCGGCCCACAGTTCGGCGATCTCGTCCAGGCCGTCGTCGTCGGCCAGCGCGATCAGCCGGGCGCTGAGATTCGGGTCCTGCCCGGCCCGGCCGTGCTGCACCAGGACCGACGCCGTCAGGTGCGCGGCCTCGATCCGCTGGGCCGGGTCAGTGCCGCCCTGAAAGGTGTCCATCACGGCTGGGCCGAAGAAGGCAGGGCGGCGCACACGCCCGCGCGCCCGTTGCCCGCCGCCTCCCGCGCCGTTGCCGTCACCGCTCACGAACTCCATGGTCGCATTGCTCCGCTCAGGGCGCAGCCCTGCCTGATCTTGGGCCCCGGGTTCAGTTCCAGGGCGGGTCGGGCAGGTGCTCGTCCAAGGCGCCCCCGGCTCGGCATTCCGCCGTCCGGTAGGCGTCCGGCATCTCCGGATAGACGAACCTCCAGTACCAGCGGGCGAACGCCTGGCCGTAGGCCCGGCTGGCGCCCAGCGCCTGGGCCATCGCCGCGTCCCGCTGCATGGCCCGGCATTCGGTCACCGCTTCGTCCGTGCTGCCAGTGATGTGCATGGTTTCGTGGGTCAGCACGTGGACGGCGATCAGCTCGCGGCTGGGGCTGGGCCGGCCTGGATGGCCGTCGCCGGCGTGGTCCGAGCCCAGCCAGGCCGACAGGTCGCGACAGGGCTGCCACTTGAGCACGGCCCGGTGCTCCGGCCGGCCATCCGGGCCGAACCTGACCAGGCCCAGCTCCGGGCCGGCGTCGACGGCGGCCTCCCCTGCGCTCTGGCAGTGGATCTGCAGGTCCAAGCCCGCGACCTGCTCGGCGGCT
>CAXUFS010000037.1:0-16268 GCA_964250315.1 uncultured Kineosporia sp.
GCCCTCCTCACCGTCATCGGCCGAGGCAGGGCCGGGCGAGCGCGGACGCGGCCAGCATGCGCCCGACGAGCCTGCTCAGCCGGCCGCTCCCAAGCCGGGACCGCCGATTCCGAAGCCCGCTCCGCCTTCCGGCGCCCCGCACACCTCCTCCCGCTGACCCCTGGTCCTTCCGCGCCGATCCGCGCTGATCCGCGCTGATCCGCGCTGATCAAGTTGAAAGTTGGCCCCGGGAGGCCAATCAAGGCGCTGATCAGGCAAGAAGCAGCAAGATCAGCGCGAAGGGGGGCGGCCGGCCCCGCGCTGGACCGCGTCAAGCAGGAGCTGGGCGATGTCCAGCACCTCGACGTCATCCCGGGCCTCGCCCCGGGACTGCTGAGCGGTCAGCCCATCGGACAGCATCACCCGGCAGAACGGGCAGCCGACCGCGATCGTGTCCGCGCCGGTGGCTACCGCCTCACTGGTCCGGGTCTCGTTGATGCGGGTTCCGATCCGCTCCTCCATCCACATCCGGGCCCCGCCCGCCCCGCAGCAGAAGGCCCGATTGCCGTGCCGGGGCATCTCCCGCAGCTCGATCCCGGGCAGCGCCTGGATCAGTTCGCGCGGTGGCTCGTAGATGTCGTTGTGCCGGCCGATGTAGCAGGGGTCGTGGTAGGTCACCACCGGGCCGGTTCGGGCCACCGCCTGAGCCGATCCGCTGGCCGGCCCGACCGGGGTGAGCCGGCCTTCTCGCACCAGCCGGTTCAGCAGCTGACTGTGATGCACAACCTCGTAATGACCGCCGAGCTGCGGGTATTCGTTCTTCAAGGTGTTGAAGCAGTGCGCGCAGGTGACGACGATCCGGGTCGCGCCGACCTCGTTCAGCACCTCAACGTTCTGCATCGCCAGCTGCTGGAACAAGAACTCGTTGCCCGACCGCCGGGCCGAGTCGCCGGTGCAGGCTTCGCCGTCACCGAGCACCGCGAACGAAACCCCAGCCGTGTGAAGCAACTCGGCCACTGCGCGGGTGGTCTTCTTCTGCCGGTCGTCGTAGGCCCCCGCACAGCCGACCCAGAACAGGTACTCGACCGATCCGAGGTTCTCGACGTCCGCGCCCACCTGTGGCACCTCGAACGACAGGTCCTTGGCCCAGTCCATCCGCAGCCGGGGGGCCAGGCCCCACGGGTTGCTGTTGCGCTCAAGGTTCTTGAACAGCCCGTTCAGCTCGTTCGGGAAGGCCGACTCGATCAGCACCTGGTAACGGCGCATGTCAACGATGTGATCGACATGCTCGATGTCCACCGGGCACTGCTCGACGCAGGCGCCGCAGGTCACGCACGACCACAGCACGTCCGGGTCGATCACCCCGCCCTGAGCGTTGTAGGCCGACAGCGAGCCGAGCACGTCGCCGTGCGGGTCGGAGTGCCGGTCCGGCCCAGCAGGGACCGGCTCGGACGGCGTCTGCGGCATGGCCTGCGGCACCGGTGCCGTCGCGTGCTGCTGATAGCCGGTGTCCCCGACCAGCGGGATCCGGGCCGCCGCCATCGCCCCAGCCGGTATGCCCGCACCGTCCCCCTTCCCGGCCTGTTCGCGCTGCTCCTCACTGGCCAGGATCCACGGCGCCTTGCCGAACAGCTCGTCCCGCAGGCCCATGATCAGCAATTTGGGCGACAGCGGCTTCTGGGTGTTCCAGGCCGGGCACTGCGACTGGCAGCGCCCGCACTCGGTGCAGGTGGTGAAGTCGAGCAGGCCCTTCCAGGTGAAGTCCTCGATCTTGCCGGCGCCGAGGGCGGCGTCCTCGTCCAGCTCGTCGATCTTCTCGAAGTCCAGCGGCTGGCCACCGACCAGGATCGGCTCCAGCGCGCCCAGCGCCTTTGGCTCCCGCTTGGCGGCCACGTTGATCGGCGCCAGCCCGATGTGCAGGTGCTTGGAATACACGACGATCACCAGGAACGCCAGGATGACGCCGATATTGGCCAGCAGGAAAACGGTTTCGAGCGCTTCGTTGGCGGGCTGGCCGAGCGGCTCCAGCAGGCGAGCCACCGCTCGGGTCGCGAACGCGCCGCCGTCCATGAACGGGAAGACGCCGGTGTTGTACTGGGCTGCCCGATAGATCAGCAACGTGATCATGACCAGGCTGATCATGCTCAGGATCAGCCAGGCCGGGCCGGTGTGGGAACCGAAGAACCGGGAGTCGCGGCGCCGGCGGCCCGGGGCGTTGCGGACCCGGATCACGCTGAACGTGGCCAGCGCGATCAGCACGGCCACGGTGAAGAAGTCCTCCAGGAACCCGATCACCGGCCGGTGCCCGATCAGCGGAATGGCGAAGTCTCGCTCAAACAGTCCGCCGTAGGCCTCGATGATGGTCAGGAACAGGACGGTGAAACCCCAGAACGTGAACGCATGCGCAAGCCCGGGGACGGTCCAGCTGAGCAGCTTGCGCTGGCCGGCCACCTCGGCCAGCTGGGTGCGCAGCACCTGGGCCGGGTGATCCAGGCGACCCGGCTCCGGCTGACCGGAGCGGATCAGCCGGACCAGCCAGAGGATGCGCCGGCCCGCGACGGCGAAAGCGGCCAGCGTCATGGCCAGGCCGATCGTGAGGCGTAGCGCGATCATCTGTGCTCCCGAACCTGGTGGTGAACCCGGGCCAGTCTCTCAGTCCGGTGCGGCCGGGCCACCAGCCAGGGCCCCGCGCCAGCGGATAATGATCTGGTGGACGTCGCCGCCGCCGCCGCGGACCTTGATCTGCGGTTGCGGGTGGCCGGGCGGCCCGAGCGGGCCGAGAAGGAAGCGGCCTACCTGCGCAGCACCCTGCATCACTACGGCACATCGGTGCCGGACACCCGGGGGGCGGTCCAGGCGCTGCTGGCCCAGCACGCCGGTTTGACCCATCACCAGCTGCTGGACCTGGCTGGCCGGCTCTGGCGCGAACCGGAGGGCCGGCCGGTGCACGAGCGGCGGCTGGCGGCGGCGCTGCTGCTCACCCAGCGAGCCGGCCTAATCGGCCTGGACGACGTCCCGCCGATCGAAGGGATGCTGCGCGAGTCCCGGACCTGGGCGCTGGTGGACGTGCTGGCCGGCGACCTGCTCGGGCCGGCCCTTGAGCAGCAACCGGATCAGGCAGCGGTGACCGCGGTCCTGGACCGATGGGCCACCGACCAGGACTTCTGGATCCGGCGGGCGGCCCTGCTGGTGCATCAGCGCCCGCTGCGAGCGGGCCGGGGCGATTGGCCGCGGTTCGCCCGTTACGCCGGCGCGATGCTGGGCGAGAAGGAGTTCTTCGTCCGGAAGGCGATCGGCTGGGTGCTTCGCGAAACCGCCCGGACCCGGCCGGATCTGGTCTTCGAATGGCTGGCGCCGCGGGCCCGGGAGGCATCCGGGGTAACCATCGCCGAGGCGGTCAAGTACCTGTCCGGCGCCCAGCGATCCGCCATCCTCCAGCTGCGCCGGACTTGAGGGTTCGGCCGGACTTTCTTGTGGGTTTGGCCCGGAACCCTTGCTGAGCATCCGATATGGTTCGGTTCGTCATCGGGTCCGCTGTGGGGAAGCGGGGCCCATTATCTGCTAGGGGGGAACCCGCGTTGCGTCGCACACTTTCTCAGGGGATCGCCATTGCCGCGGCGGCGGTCACCATCACCGCCGGGGTGGCCGGCTGCGGGGCGGTGAAGCAGCTCAGCGCCAAGCAGCAGGTCTCGAAGGCGTTGTCATCCTTCGAGGACGCCGACAGCGCCTCGTTCACGGTCAGGCTGGACTCGACCGTCAAGGACATCGCCGCGATCTCGAAGGCCGAAAACGACCCGATGAGCGCCAGCGACCGGAAGTTGCTGGGAGAGGTGCTGGCCGGCGACGTCCAGTATTCGATCCACGCACCCGACGGCAAGCACCTGTCCGACTCGGCCACCACCTCCCAGCAGATCCCCGACCTGAACGCGCTGCTGGGTGATCCGCAGAAATTCGGCACCTACCTGAAGCAGGCCGGTGACGTCGCGATCGCGGTGCGGCTGTCCGGCGACTCCTTGGCCGAGTTCCGGTTCAAGGACGGCGTCCTGTACGCCCGGGCCTCCGTGCCGAAGATCATGGAACTGGCCGGCCAGGACGCCTCCCAGGTCGATGCCGCGCTGACCAACCTGCCGCCGAGCCTGGCTCCCTTGCGCAAAGCCGCTCACGGACAATGGATCTCGGTCGACGTGCAGGCGCTGATGCAGGCGCTCAAGCAGAGCGGGGCCCTGAACGCGCTGCCGACGGCGCAGCCCTCACCCACGGTCGATGCCGGCGCGGTGCAGAAACTGTTCACCGATCTGAAGGCGGCCTACCGCGACAAGGCCACCATCACCAAGCTGGGTGACACCGACCGGGGTCAGGAGTACCGGCTCACCGCCCCGGCCAAGCAGATCGCCGGCGCGGTCCAGGACGACGTGATCAAGCTCGTCGGTACGGCGTCGGCCAGCGACGTTCGCAGGAGCATCGCCGAGATCCCGGACAAGCCGATCAGCATGAACCTGTGGTCGAAGAACGACAAGCTGTCCGGGGTGGCGCTGGATCTGACCCAGTTCATGAAGAAGACTGCGCCCGGGGCCAAGCTGACCCTGGATGTGGGCGTGAACGTCGGTTCCGGTGAGATCGAGAAGCCTTCGGGCGCAACCGCTATCGACGTCTCAGCGGTGATGAAGGAGCTGGGCGGGGCGATGGGCCGCTGATCCGCGGCTTTCACTCGGCCTGAGGTTGATAGCCGGCCTTGACCAGATCGGCCAGCACCCGCTGGCAGTGCTCCGATCCGCGAGTCTCCAGCCGGACCGCGATCTCCACGTCGTTGACCGGCAGGGCGGCGCCGATGCGAACGTGCTCCACCTCCAGCACGTTCGCATCGGTAGCGGCCAGGGTGGCCAGCAGCGCGGCCAGTGACCCGGGCCGGTCCGGCGTCCGGACCCGCAGCGACAGATAACGCCCGGCGGCGGCCATCCCGTGCCGGATCAGCCCCAGCAGCAGCAGCGGATCGACATTCCCGCCCGACAGCACCGCCACCACCGGTCCCGGAGCGTCGTCCAGCAGAGCCGAATCCCCGCGCAGCGGCCGCCCATCCAGTCCCATCGAGCCCGCGGCCAGCAGCGGAGCCACCGCCACCGCCCCAGCCGGCTCGACCACGAGCTTCTGCCGCTCCATCAGCAGCAGCATGGCGCGAGAGATCTCCTCCTCGCTGACCGTGACGAATCCGTCGACCAGATCCCGCACGATCGCGAACGGCACGTCGCCCGGCCGCCCTACCGCGACCCCGTCGGCCATGGTCGCCATCGTGTCCAGGGCCATTGGCGAACCCTGGGCCAGGGACGGCGGATAGGCCGCGGCCCCCTCGGCCTGCACCCCGATCAGCCGCAGCCCGGGCCGTTGCTGGCGCAGTGCGATGGCCATCCCGGCCAGTAGGCCGCCACCACCGGCACCGACCAGGACCGTGCCGGCCTCGGGCAACTCCTTCAGGATCTCGATCGCGACCGTCCCCTGGCCCGCAACCACATCCGGGTGGTCGAACGGATGGATCAGCACCGCCCCGGACTCCTGGGCGAAGGCGATGGCCGCCACCAGGCAGTCGTCCACGCTGTGACCGGTCAGCTCGACCTTCGCGCCGTAACCGAGGGTGGCGTCCAGCTTGGGCAGCGGCGCGCCGATCGGCATGAAGATCCGGGCCGAGATGCCCAGCAGCCGGGCCGCCAGGGCCACCCCTTGGGCGTGGTTGCCCGCCGAGGCCGCCACCACTCCGCGGGCCCGCTCCTGTGGAGTCAGCCGGAACATCCGGTTGTAGGCCCCGCGAATCTTGAAAGAGCCTGCCCGCTGCAAGTTCTCGCATTTCAACTGGACTGGCTGGCCGAACCGCTCGGTCAGTGCCCGGCTGTGCACCAGTGGAGTGCGGCGGACCACGCCCTCCAGCAGATCGTTGGCGGCTTCGACGTCGGCCCAGCTGACCTCATCCATGCCGGAACTCACACATCCACCTGGGTGCCCATCACGACCGTCCGGTCCGAGGGCAGGCCGAAGTAGTCGGCCGGATTGGCCGCGTTGTGCGCCAGGCCGATGAACAGGGCCTTGCGCCAGCGACTCATTCCCGGCCGCCTGGTCGCGTGCAGACTGGCCCGGGAGACGAAGTAGGAGGCGTCATCGGGGTCGAAATCCGCCTCGGCCAGGCCCATCGCCCGGGCCTGATGCAGTGCGGCCAGGACGTTGGGACTCTCGGAGAATCCGTAGTACAGGGTGACGTGGAAGATCCCGTCGCCGCCGTAGCCCAGGTCGTCGATCCGGATCCGGCGCTCCGGGGGCACCGTCGGCTGGGTCGCGGCCCGGGCGCTGACGATCACCACCCGGTCGTGCAAGATGTGGTTGTGCAGCACGTTGGCCCGCAGCGCCAGCGGCGTGGTCGCCTTGGTCGGATGCGGGAAGACCGCGGTCCCAGGCACCCGGTGCAGCGGATGCTCGCGCATCTCGGTGATGAAGTCGCTGAGCCGGCCCTCGGTGGTGGCGCGCTCAGCCGTGACGATCCGCCGTCCGGCCTGCCAGGTGGTCATGATGGTGAACACGGACGCCGCCACCAGCAGCGGCAGCCAGCCGCCGTGGAAGACCTTGACGAGGTTCCCGGAGAAGAACGCCAGTTCCACACCCCCGAACACGATCGCGGCCGCCACCAGCTTGGCCGGATGCCAGTGCCAGCCGTTGCGGGCCACCACGAGCAGCAGCACCGTGTCGATCAGCAGCGCGCCGGTCACCGCGACGCCGTAGGCGGTGGCCAGCCGGGCGGATGAACCGAACGCCAGGGCCAGGATCAGGACCCCGGCGAACAGCATCCCGTTGATCGCCGGCAGGTAGATCTGGCCACCCTCGCTGCGAGAGGTCTGCCGCACCGTCAGCGGCGGCAGATAGCCCAGTTGCATGGCCTGACGGGTGACGGAGAAGGCGCCCGAAATCACCGCCTGCGAGGCGATCACGGTCGCCATCGTGGCCAGCCCCACCATCGGCAGCCGGGTCCAGGACGGCATCAGCAGGAAGAACGGGTTCTGCACCGCGGACCGGTTGTGCAGAATCAGCGCGGCTTGGCCCAGATAGTTCAGAGTCAGCGCCGGGAAGACGACGAAGAACCACGCCCGGGCGATCGGCGACCGGCCGAAGTGCCCCATGTCGGCGTAGAGCGCCTCCGCACCGGTGATCACCAGCACCACGGCACCGATCGCGACGAAGGCGATATAGGCGTGCGAGATCACGAAACTGACCGCATAGGTAGGGGACAGGCCCAGCAGCACCCGCGGCTGCTTGGTGATGCCGCCGATGCCGGCGATCGCCAGCACCAGGAACCAGACGATCATGACCGGGCCGAACAGGGCGCCGACCCGGCCGGTGCCGTACCTCTGTACGGCGAACAGGCCCGCCAGGATCACCGAGGCCAGCGGCAGGACCAGGTGGGTCAGGCTGGGCGCGGCCACCTTCAGGCCCTCCACTGCGGAAAGCACCGAGATGGCCGGGGTGATCAGGGTGTCGCCGTAGAACAACGAAGCACCCAACACGCCGAGCAGCATGATCGCTTTGGTGCCGCTGCGGACCTCGCCGAGTAACCGGCGGATCAGCGCGATCAGCGCCATCACGCCGCCCTCGCCGTGGTTGTCGGCCCGCATCACCACGGTGACGTATTTGATCGACACCACGATGGTGATCGACCAGAACATCAGTGAGACCACGCCGAAGACGTCACTCTCGGTCGGCCGGACCGCACCGTTGTCGATCTTGAAGACGGTCTGCAGGGCGTACAACGGGCTAGTGCCGATGTCTCCGAACACCACTCCGAGCGCTCCGATGACCAGGGTGAGCCCGGCCGGTCGAAGATGGTGGCCCTCGGCCTGGTCGTCGTCAATCTCGTCGTCGGTCTGGTTCTCTTGATCGCGGCTGCCGGTCTGGTCCTCTTGATCGTGGCTCTCGGGCTGATTCTCGGGCTGATTCTCGGGCTGGCTCTGTGGCAGTCCGGCCGCCTGCTCGGCTTTGATATCGGCGTCGAACTCCGCGGCCACGTCCGGGCTCAGGCCGGCCCCGGGCTGGTCTCCCCGAGCTGGCTCCGGCATGCCCGAAGCCTCTCACGACGCAGGAGATTCGAGCAGGAGCTCTCCCAGCCGGGTTGGGCAACGCCGAGGTGACACCGCCTCCCCGGTACCTGCGCCGGCCGGACTGGCGCGCCGGGCGCCGCGCGGTCCGGATCGTGGAGCCGCGAACTCCGCTCCAGCGAGGAGCAGTTCTTTACGGTCATCGTGCCGGTGATCCGGGCGCTGGCGCTGGCCGCTTGGGCCCCATCGAGGTCAAACCGGCAGCGCTGACGCTTCGTGCTCACCGGGCCCTATGGTCGGCCAGACAGAACATCTAGTCCCGGTGGCAGCGGATCCGAGTGGACGACGGTCAGTCGCTGGGTCGGGCGGGTCAACGCCACATACAGGTCGTTCGCTCCCCGGGATGACTCGGCCATGATCAGGCCCGGCTCGGCTACCACGACCGCGTCGAACTCCAGGCCCTTGACCTCATCAACGCCGAGGACGCTGACCCGGTCCGGGCCGATCCGGGCCGCCTCCGAGGCCGGGTCCTTGAGCGCTTGGGTGATCAGTTCCCCGGCTTCAGCACGCAGCGACCGGGGCAGCACAACCGCGAAGAGTCCGCCGCTCAGAGCGTTGTCGTCGCTGGCCAGCGCCGAGATCACGGCCGAGCAGAGTTCGCCGATCCAGCCGCCGTCTCCGCTGTGCCGGGTCAGCTGGATCGCGACCGGTGGCCAGTCGCCCTCCCGGGCGGATTCGGGCTCGTCCAAGCCGGGCATCCCGGCGGCGCGCAACATCGCCACCGCAGGCCGCATGATCATGGCGGGGGTGCGATAGTTCACGGTCAGCTCCCGGACCTGCCAGCGCCCGCTCGCGATCGGATCGAGCGCCTGGGCCCAGCTGGTGGCGCCCGCCGCCGAACTGGTCTGGGCCAGGTCGCCGACCACCGTCATCGACAGACTGGGCACCCGGCGGCTGATCAGCCGCCACAGCATCGGCGAAACCTCCTGCGCCTCATCGACCACGACATGCCCGAACGCCCAGTCCCGGTCGGCCCGGGCCCGGTCGGCGACGCTCAGCACGTCACTGCTGTCGCTGAACCGGTCGGCCAGCATCTCCGCGCTGACCAGGGCGGCCGCCTCGGGATTCGACTGGAGCACCGCCCGGGCATGATCGAGTCGCTCGGCCCGTTCGGCCGCCGCGCGGGCCTGTTCGCGCGCCTGCGCGGCCACCACGGCGACATCCTGGCCGATCAGTTCGGCCGCCTCGTCCAGCAGCGGGACGTCGGCCGGGCTCCAGCCTGAACCAGGCTCACGCTGCAGCAGGGCCTGCTCGGCCGGGGTCAGCAGGCCGCCGGCCGCCTGGAGCAGTACGTCCGGGCGCCCGAACAGGCGCTCCAGCAGTCCGGCCGCGGTCAGCGGCATCCAGCGCAGGTTGATCTCCCGGCGGACGCCGGCGTGCTCGCGCAGCTCAGCGCTCAGCTCTTGCCGGGTCTCGGCATCAGCCTCCTGCCGCCGAGCCGCGGCCAGCTGCCCGGCGAGGTCGTCGAGCACATGCCGGACGAACGTCACCCGGGCTTCGTTGTGCGCCCGGCCGCCCTGGCGGGCGCGGTTGCGGGCGCTGGCCACCACGCCCGGCTGCAGCACGATCTGGTCGCCGTCGATGTTCAGCGGAATGGGACGGGTGATCAGGCGTTGCCGCTGGCGGACCGCGGTTGCGATCACCCGGGCCATCCGCGGGTCGCCCTTCAGGGCGCTGACCTGTGCGGCCTCAGCGGCGTCCGCCTCGATACCCGGAAACAGCTCGCCCGGGGTCGCCAGCACCACGCCGGTTTCACCCAGGGACGGCAGCACCCGGTCGATGTACTGCAGGAATACAGCACTGGGCCCAATCACCAGCACTCCGCTGCGGGCGATCCGGTTCCGGTGGGTGTAGAGCAGGTAAGCCGCACGGTGCAGCGCCACTGCGGTCTTGCCGGTGCCGGGGCCGCCCTGGACCACAAGCACTCCGCCGATCGGAGCCCGGACAATCTGATCCTGCTCGGCCTGCAGAGTGGCCACGATGTCACGCATGTGCCCGGTTCGATGCGCGCTCAGTGCGGTCATCAGGGCGCCCTCGCCGGTGATGGTGGCCAGCTCCTGCTGGCCCAGCGCACCGGCGTCGAGCAGTTCGTCGTCCACTCCGGTCACGGTCCGGCCCCGGGTGCTCAGCTGCCGCCGCCTGGTCACGCCGTCCGGTTCGGCTGCGGTGGCCTGATAGAAACTGGCCGCCGCGGGCGCGCGCCAGTCGATCAGCAGCTGGGTCTGCTCGTCGTCTGAGAGCCCGATCCGGCCGATGTACCGGCGCTGGCCGCTGGCCAGATCGAGACGCCCGAACGCCAGCCGGTCCTCCACCGCCTGCAGCTGAGCCAGTCGCTGAGTGTGCAGGGCGTCGAACGCGTCCCGTTCGGCCCGGCCTCCTGGCGTCGGCACCACCGGTGCCGCTCGCAGCGCCCGCAGGGATTGCAACGCCCGATCATGCAGCTGGTCCAGCCGGGCGTAGAGCAGGTCGAGGTAGCGTTGCTCCCGCTCGATCTGCTGCTCCACGACGTCGCCGGCTGGGTCATCGACGGACACAGCCTCGGTCAATCCTCGTCCTTTCATCGGATCGGCCATTCGATTCGGCCGGTTCAGGCCCGGCAGAAACGGCTAATCAGTATCCACTGTTCGTCCTGCCTTAGCCAATGCCGGACTCGAATGCTGGAGCCGGGCCGGGCCAGCCGGGTGGCGGACCAGGCGGCGGTCTACGGGAACGGCGCCACCGGCAGCACCGCCGTCTCGTCCAGATGGCAGAGCTGGCCCAGCAAAGCCAGCGCAGGGCTGTGGTGCAGCACTCTCAATCCATGCGCCAGAGCGGTCGCGGCGACCTGAAGGTCGCCCGGTGTGGCTGCGCCGAGATGAGCCCGGCGGGCCAGCACCGCCTGCAGTTCGAGCATCCGCTCGCCGATGGCGGCTGACTGCGGGACCGATCGGTAGACCCGGCGCCGGACCCGGGCCAGCTCGGCGTATTCGTCCGGTGATCTGGCCACCAGAAGCGCCTCGGCGTCCAGCAGCGAGCAACTGCGGGCGACCCGATGCCGTACCGCTGTGCCCAGCAGATCCCCGGCCGCAGGCCGATGGGCCACCGCTAGGGCACTGGTGTCGATCAGCAGACCGGCCGGCCGCTCAACCGGATCGGCGGCCGGATCCGTCCGGTTGGCTCTCTCCCAGCGGGGCGGTTCGGGCGGTTCGGGCGGTTCCGGCCAGGACGGCGCCTCCGGCGCTGACGGCACGCCCGGCCCTTCCGGCACGGCTGTCCCATCAGCCCGCGACCCGGGCCAGGCTCGGGGCCAACCGGCTCCGCCCGCTCGATCAGCCGGGAGCCCGGCATAGCGCCCAGACGAAAAACGAGCCAGTTCACCAGCGATCGCGTGATCGCGCCCGGCCTGCTGGATGGCTTGGGCCAGAGCCTGCTCCATCAGATCGCGGGTCTGGCTGGTACCCAGCGCCCGGTAGGCCTGATCGAGCAGGGCTTGGTCCAGCAAGGGCTCGTCCGGTGTCATGCCACACCTCCGGGTGACTCGAACAGCCGGTGGCCCGGCCGCGTGGCATCACCCCACTGCAGGGCACCGTCAGATTGGGAAACCGTCTGTGGACAACCCGAAAGGCCAGCTCAACTGCGTGTGGACAAAGGTCAGATAGTGACGTTTGAACCGGACGAGCCGCCTTTGGCTCTTGCGGCGCCAGTGACGGCAGCAGTGTTTACCCTCGGCCGGAAGTGGGACGCCCGGCTGAACGAGTGAAGGACCCGCGGCAGCGATCAGGTGAGCGCCCCGGCGATCCGATCTGTGCTCGGAAGGATCGTCTGAACCCATCCCCTCTGCTCGAGGAGAACCATTGATACGCACCCGCAAGATGTCCACGAAGCGCGCGCTGGGCCTGGCCATGGCCGCGGCACTCGCTGTTGGCGCAACCATTGCCGTCGCGGGCTCCAGTGAGGCGGCCGCCGCCAAGTACACCCTTGGATCGACCACCACCTCGACCGGCCAGAAGGTGTCGGTCAAGGGGACCGACTTCACTGACGACGGCGGTGCGAGCCTGATCGACCTCGCCAAGATCAGTTTCGAGACCGCCGCCTGCCCGGCCCTGAAGTCCGGCGTCGGCACTGCCCTGGGCACGGCCGCGACGGCGGTGACCGACACCCGGATCACCCTGACCGCGCCGACTCTCGCGCTGACCAACTCCAAGCCCACCAAGTACAACGTCTGCTTCTACGGCAGTGCATCCGCAGCGCCACTGGCCGGTTCGGCGGCGGTCATCGCCTACGCGGTGCCGAACACCTTCACCGTGGTCTCGGGCTCGGCTGGCCCTTCCTACGGCGGGACCAAGATGGTCATCACCGGCCAGGATTTCACCGCCAAGAGCAACATCACGGTGGGCGGAGCGGAGGCCACCGGCACCAAGGTCGTGCTGGGCAAGACCGCCAGTGACCTGGACACCATCACCGCCTACTCTCCGGCCAACAACGGCCTGGCCGCGACCATCCGGGTGAGCGGTGAGGCCGGCCCAGTGGCCACCGGGTCCACCTTCACCTACACCAACGCGATCGAGATCTCGCCGTCCGGCAGCGACGGCACGGCGGGACGAGTGATCACGGTCGACGGCACCGGCTTCAGCACCCTGTCGTTCCAGGACACCCTGGCCGACGCCAAGTCGACGGTGGTGCTGGTGAAGGCCGGTACGGCCCTGACCACCACTTCCACCTTCTACACCTCGAGTGCATACGTGGCCTCGGGGGCCAGCTCGTACTACGTCTGCAACACCGCCACGGTCACCAGCGACACCGAGCTGACCTGCCTGATCCCGGACCTGACGGGTACTAAGGCAGGCGCCTACACCGTCGCGATCGTCACGTTCGACTCCGCGCACGCTCTGGTTGCGGCCAAGAGCACCGGATACTCCCGGAGCGCGACCTACACCAGCGCAACCTTCTGATCTGATCACCACCCACTGGCCCGGCCTCTGCGCACAGGAGGCCGGGGCGGCGGGGGTTGGGGGTAGATGGGGGGGTGGAGCCCGGGATCGAGGATCTGAACCGCGGCACCCGGGAGTTCTCCGGTGTGCTGGCCTCCGGGGACCTCACGGCCGCGGTCCCGGCCTGCCCCGGCTGGACCCTGGCCGACCTGGCCGGCCACGTGGGCGGCATCTACCAGTGGGCAGCTCACGCCATCACCGAGGGGACGCCGGACGCCCAGCTCGAGCCTGCCCCGGTCGGTCGCGCCAGTCTGGTGGACTGGTACGACGGCCAGGCCGGCCGGCTGATCGATCTGCTGAGCAATCTTCCCCCGGATGTCCCGGCCTGGACCTTCGGGCCGAGGCCGCGCACCGTGGCCTTCTGGGCTCGTCGTCAGGCGCATGAAACCCGGATGCACCTGTGGGACGCGATGCAGTCGCAGGGCGGCCTCCACCAGATCGATTGCCGATCGGCGCTGGACGGCCTGGACGAGGTGTTCATCGTCTTCTTCCCTCGCCAGGTGCGGCTGGGGCGGACGCTTCCGTTGAGCCACCCGGTCGCGCTGATACCGGATGACGACGCCGGCCGCGGGGACGGGTTCGTGGTCAGCAGGGACAGGTTCGTCTTCAGCGGGGACGGCGCTGGGCCCGCGGCCACGGCTGACCCAGCTGCCTCCATCAGCGGCCCAGCGGATGCATTGCTGCTCCTGCTCTGGAAGCGGATCGGGCTGGACGACGTCAGGCTCCGGGTCAGTGGGGACGCCGCAATCGCCGCCGCCTTCTGGAATGCGAAGCTGACTCCGTGAGCGCTGACCAGGTGGGCCCGGTCGAAAGTACCCGTTCCAGTTCGGCGCTGGCCGGCCTGGCCCGGTTACTGCGGGTGCATCCGGCTTGGATCGTGGCTGCGATCACGTTCCTGGCCCTGGTATCGGCGGCCGCGTTCCGCTCGTCCACCGGAGTGCTGATCGAGCCGGTTGAGCAGGAGTTCGGCTGGAGCCGGGAGGCGACGTCGTCGGCGATCAGCCTGAACCTGATGCTGTTCGGCCTGACTGCTCCGTTCGCCGCCGCGCTGATGGAGCGGTTCGGGGTACGCCGGGTATGCGCCGCCGCTTTGGTCCTGGTATCGGCTGGGACGGGCCTGACCCTGGTGATGACCCAGGTGTGGCAGCTGATCGTGCTCTGGGGCGTGGTGGTGGGGCTCGGCGCCGGGTCGATGGCGCTGGTGTTCGGAGCGATCGTGGCCAACCGCTGGTTCGTGCGCAGCCGGGGCCTGGTGATGGGAGTGTTCTCGGCCGGTTCGGCCACCGGCCAGTTGGTCATCCTGCCGATCGTGGCCTGGCTGGCCGTGCATGTCGGGTGGCGCTGGTCGGCGGGGCTGGTGGCCGGACTGGCCCTCAGCCTGGCACCGCTGGTGCTGCTGTTGCTGCGAGACAGTCCGGCCCAGGCGCGGGTTAGGCCCTACGGTGATGACCTTCCGGTGGCTCTGGCCGGCGAGCCCGCCTCGGCCGCCGGGCCGGAGATGGCTGGCCCGGTCACCGGAGCGGCCGGGCCCTTGGCCGAGTCACCGGCTGAGTCACCGGCCGAGTCACCGGCTGAGTCACCGGCCCGGATTGCGCTGGCTGCGCTTCGGAGCAGCTCACACTCGCTGTCCTTCTGGGTGCTGTTCGCCACCTTCTTCGTCTGCGGGTGGTCGACCAACGGCCTGATCCAGACCCATTTCGTGGCGGCCGCGCACGACCATGGCATGCCGCCGACCACAGCTGCGACTCTGCTGGCAATGATCGGCGTCTTCGACATCGTCGGTACGATCTGCTCGGGCTGGCTGAGCGATCGGATCGATCCGCGGATCCTGCTGTTCGCCTACTACGGTCTGCGCGGGATGTCGTTGCTGGCCGCGCCGGGCCTGCTCAGCGATCACGTGAACGCCCCGCTGATGTTGTTCGTCGTCTTCTACGGGCTGGACTGGGTCGCCACCGTTCCGCCCACAGTCGCATTGTGCCGCAGCATCTTCGGCATCGAGCGCTCGGCGGTAGTGTTCGGCTGGGTCTTCGCCGGGCACATGGTCGGAGCCGGAGTGGCCGCGCAGGTCGCGGGCATCATCAGGCAGGACACCGGCTCGTACTCCAAGGCTTGGTGGCTGGCCGGAGTGCTCTGCCTGATCGCTGCCGCTGCGATCTGGCTGATCCGGCGTCCGGCCGAACCGGGCACGGACCGGGGTGATCCTGCCGCCGAGCCGCCTGCGGCTGGAGTCGAGGACGAGGAGAATCAGGACGCGATCAGGGTGGGCTAGGCCGGGCAACCCTAGTCCGAGCCGCCCGGCTCAGGGCTCTGATCCGCGCCGCCGGACGACTCCGGGCGGGAGAACTGGTCCAGGACAGCGGGTGGAGGCCAGGCGAAGGTGAATCGGGTGGCGTCGGCCGGGAACGAGAACCAGGCCAGCGCCCGCCTTGGAACCAGCACTCGAAGGCCACCACCCTCCGGGCCGGACCAGGAGCCGGGGCCAGGGCTGTAGCCCAGCGCGTGGTACTTGGTGAACGCCTGCGACAGCTGCTCGCCGAGGCCGCCGGCGTCCGCCCGGGCCGGAAGGGACTCTCCCTCCACGATGACCGCCTCAGTGCCGTTCTCCAGATTCAGTGAACAGGCCGGGCTGGCGGCCACATTGCGGGCATGGACAGTGGCTGGTGAGCCGTCGTACCAGAACCGGCCACCGACCCAGACGCCCCAGCGCGGAACGACGTGCGGCCGTCCGTCCGGCCGGACCGTGGCCAGCCAGTAGGCCACCGACGAGACCAGCCGGGCTTCGACAGCGCTCCAGTCCAGCAGTCCGTCCGTACTGGCTGGCAGGCCGTAACCTTCGGGCATCCTCGGCCGGCTTGGCTTCGGAGCGTTCGTCTCCGACATGCCCGAAAGGCTAATGCTCGCATCTGTCCTCACCGCGCTGATCATGCAACTTCCCGCATGATCAGCGCGGTTGGGAGCTCTTTCGGCCAACTTTCGCCATGATCAGCGCCCAGAGGCGCCCCCTCGGCTGGCGGCTGGCGAAGGAACGCTGCCAGCACGTCGAGCTGAGCGGCACGGCCAGGCAAGCTGAGCGGCACGGCCAAGCGAGCTGAGCGCCTCAGCGCAAGCTGGCGGCCAGCTCGCCGAGCTGATCTGGTCCGATTCGGCAGCAGCCGCCGATCAGGCGCGCTCCGCCGTCCACCCACTCCAGCAC